>DATNQY010000050.1:0-11436 GCA_036703785.1 Candidatus Obscuribacterales bacterium | reverse complement strand
CAAGCAAAACGTGAAAGCCTCACGTACCAGCAGCAACATCGATGCCTTTTATCGAACCGGCGCCGCCCAATTCGCGCTCGTGGTCGAGGGTCAGGATGATACCACTCTCTACAACGTTGCCGAGCGCATTCGACTCTCCATTGCCTCGAAAACCGGCTGGCCGGGCGACATTGCTCAGTGGTCGGTTTCCATCGGGGCGGCCACGCCTACGGAGACCAATCAGCCCGGTCAGTTGTTGTCGGCAGCCGAGAGCGCCCTGGCCTATCTGAAACAACAAAACGGCACCAACAAAATTTTATTTTCGAACCAACTTCCGGCCAAATACAAACGCATGCACAGCGGCGATGCCGGAGTGGCAGGCAATCTTGAAGTGTTCGATCCGGCCGAGCTTCTGCAATCAATGGCGATTGCACGCAATAGCGGCATTTTGCGCGTGACAGGCGAAAGTGGAGTTGAGTTCTGGGCTTTCTTCACGGACGGTGTCCTCAAGAAAAGCAAATTGGGCACACAACTGCGCGGTGACTCGGCCGTGATCGAGTTTATTTGCATCTTCGAGCACGGCAACTTCCGATTCGTCGAATCTAACGCGATGGCTTCCAGCGGCGGCGAGGATCCACGCAACCTCGGCGCCAGCTACGACACGAAAGACCTCAATAAGTTGCTCCTCGATGCAGCGCTCGCCAAAGACAATATGGACGCGGCGCGCACCAAAGTTCCGAATCTCGAGCTATATGTTGTGGCCGCGCAGGAAAACCAGCGCCCTGCCTTGTGGGACAAGCTGAAAGCCAGTCCGATGCCCCCTACGAGCAGCGAAATTATCCTGATGCAAGAAATGCTCAAGATGGCCAACGGCTCGCTCAAGCTCAAACAGCTTATGCAGAAGATGGACACCAATCCGACTCCATGGCTTTATCATTGCGCCTCCATGCTGCTCGAGCATCAACTGATTCGCCTGACGGCCATCAAAACCTACGCCTATCTTTAAGCTTCTCATTCCTTTCCCGGTGCTTGGATTTCCAGGTGCTTGGAGCCACTGCATGCATCTAGAACTCGCTATGAGAAGTAACCGAAAACGATGATTTTCAGCAGGAGGCGAGCAGTCCGCCCGGAAAGCAAATTAGCCAACTGGTGTGCATTTGACGGCAGCATGCTTTTGGCTGTCATCTCCTGACTATCATCGAAAACGATGATAAATCATAGCGAACGTTCGGCAAGGTCCAAACCCCTCGCCTGCGCCCTTACGTGGGGATGCTTGTGAAACAGTGAAGATTGGCCATTGCTTGGCAACTTGGGGCTAGGATGGACTCAAGGGTTCTAACTAAGAAAGTTCATGCCAGAGGCTTAATTTGGACAGCCGTGTGGCATGGCCAAGTTAGTGGCGCTCGACAAACTATCTGTTTTTTGGAGAAGTATTATGCATTTCGATCCATTGTGGGTTCTAGGGATAGGCGTCTTGGGCCTTGTGTTTCTAGCATTCTGGATGATGATCGCCAGTTGCTTCCAGAAATGTGGGCCTAACCAGGCGATGATCGTATCCGGGCTGTTTGCGCAGAAAGGCGAGCACGGATTCACAATCGTCAAAGGCGGCGGCGCCGTCGTCATGCCGCTGGTGCAACAGAAGTCCTTTTTGAGTTTGGAAGTAATCACAATTGATGTGAAATCGGAAGCACCGATTATCACGAGAAACGGCGTGCCTATATTTGTTGACGGCGTCGCTCAAGTGAAAGTGCGCGGCGATGAAGACTCAATCGCCACGGCTGCCGAACAATTCCTCAACAAAACCGACGACGAAATCAAAATGATCGCGCACGAGACCCTGGTCGGTCATCTGCGGGCGATCCTTGGTACGTTGGAAGTGGAAGAGCTGATCACAAACTTCGATCAGTTTGCCCAGAAAGTTCAAGAAGTTTCGATTGTCGATTTGAAGAAGATGGGATTAACCGTCGTTTCATTCACAATCAAAGAAATCAAAGACAATGTCGGCTATTTGGATTCTCTGGGCCGCAAAAAGACCGCCGAAACAAAGAAAGAAGCCGACATCGGTGTGGCCCTTGCCACCAGAGAGACCAGAATCGCCCAGGCCAACGCCGAGCGCGACGCTGCTATCGAGCTGGCGAAAGCGCAAGAAGAAGGTGCCAAGGCGAAGTTGGTGGCCAACACCCACGTCGCCGAAGCGCAAAAGGAATTCGAGCTCAAGCAAGCGCAGTATCAACAGGAAATTTCTTCGAAGAAAGCTGCATCCGACCTTGAATACAAGATCGTCGAAGCGACCACTTCACAAAAGCTGACGGAAGAAACGCAGCAAATCCAAATCGTCAAAATGCAGAAAGAAGTCGAGTTGCAAACCGTTGAAGTGAAACGCCGCGAAATTCAGTTGGCGGCCGAAGTCACCAAGCCGGCTGAAGCCGAGCAATCGAAAGTGCGCATTTACGCTCAAGCCGAGCAAGAAAAGCGCAAGATACTCGCTCAAGCGGATGCGGATGCCACCAAGCTGCGTGCCGTCGGTGACGCCGAAGCCACGCGCGTGAGGGCGATCGCAGAAGCCGAAGCGATTAGAGCTACCGGCTTAGCCCAAGCCGAAGCGCAAAAAGCGCAAGGTCTTGCTGAAGCTCAAGTTATCGCCGCCAAGGGAGAAGCCGAGGCGCAAGCGATGATGAAGAAGGCCGAAGCGTACCGTATGTACAACGAGGCCGCTATCGCCAGCATGATCATCGAGAAGCTGCCTGAGGTGGTCAGCGCGGCGGCCACGCCGCTGTCCAAGATCGGCAACGTCACCGTGCTCGCCAGCAGCAACGACAGCATAGGCGCCAGCCGCTTGAGCAACGAAGTGCTCAACGTAGCGGCGCAAAGCATGACGCTGGTGAAAGGGTTGACCGGGTTCGACCTGGCAAAAGCTCTGACACACGGCGAAGGCTCGCTGCCGGGTCCCTCGACAACACTGAATGTGACCGCCAATACTAACGGCGAATCGCGTTCATCGGATAAAATCTTGGAGCAACCCAAGAAGTAGCAGCAGGCAGGCAGCCTGCGCGCGCAAACGGCGGGATAAGCCCGCGGATCGAAGACAAAAGTGCAGGCACCTAAACGCATAGTGATCACGGGAGCGAGTGGGGTTGGCAAAACCTCACTCGCTAACGTTTTGGCCGAAAAATTAGGGCTGCCGCTCATCCCAGAGGTGGCAAGACGGCTGTGCCACCAAATGGGATACCGCAACCCCACGGAAATTCCCGATCAGCAATCCTTCCGCCAGGCGGTGCTGGACGAGCAGATCATCGAAGAACGCGCTCAAACAGAATTCGTTTCGGATCGTTGCGCCATCGATTGCTGGGTGCTCTGGCAGCGCTGGCAGATTTGTTCTGCGATGACGTACGACACTGAAGCTTATTACAACACCTGCCGAGATCATGCGCGCGTATACACGCACGTCATTTACGTACCGCCGATGTTCACCCCTGCCGAAGACGAATTTCGCTGGACCGAACCGGATTACGTCAAACAGATCGATCGCTTCGTTGGTTTGACTTTATACGATTGGTCGTTGCTCGATCGCACATTCACAATCGACTGCGACGGTCCGCATGCTCGTGCCGCCGCCGTCGCCACATGGCTCAGAGTGTAACGGCGGCGTTAGCCCGCTGAGCAGAACCAAATGAGCGGCACATCGTCAGCTGTTTCATTAGCAGCAACCAGAGCCGATATTATGAACACACCTGAGCATGAGCCCAACATCACTCCCAACAATTTGATTCGCGCTGATGAGATCGATATCGATGAAGCTGAGGCAGCTCTCGATCAAGGACAGGATGATCCCGCAACCATTGCGCGGCAAGAACGAGAGATTACTGAAGGATTGAACGGCGATCTGCAGTGCGATGCCCAGCAACTGCTGGCGCACAAAGGCACAACGCGCGCCGAACGCGTGATCGAAAACCGTAGAAAAGAGATGTCGCAATCGAATGGATCTATCGAGTCTACTGCCGACGCCGAGCGTGCCGCCGAAGATGAAAAAAAAGAAAGAAACCGCTCAGACTAACAGGCACGCTTGGCGCAACCTTAACAATGCAGTGCTGTTCGACACACGCTCTTTACAGTAAAGTACTATAGTTTTTCCCGCTTGACGTGGGAGATCCGCAAGGAAATCCGGGAGGCTCATGTTCGCATTACAGATCGTGGTTTGGACTATTCTCTCGTGCATCCTGATGTCGTTCATCGAACATCAGGTTCACAGCAGACTAATGCACAAAAAAAGCTCTGCTCGTTTTCAACGGACATTCGAAGCGCACGCGATCCTGCACCACGGGCATTATTCAAAGATATTTAGCGACGAACCGGTGCCACCGGGCGAGGACAAAGAAATTCGCTTGACCGTTCGCAAGGCGCCTATCAAAGCTTTGCCGTTCGCGGTGGTTATTTCGTTTTTCTCCTGGATTGGGGCGTTGAGCTTCATCGCAGTAGTGACGTTCCACCATTGGGCCTGGAATAAGATCCATCTGGAGATGCATAAACCGGAAAATCGTGGTTTCAGCCACTGGGGAATCTACAAGTTTCTGGCCCGCTATCATTGGCTGCACCACAGATATCCCAACAAGAATTTCAACGTCGTTTTCCCGTTTGCTGATTTTGTGCTGGGCACCGCCGCCAGAGCAGACCAGGCAGATCGCGCCGCCTTGCAGCAACTAGGCTGGCTGCCGGTAGAAGTCCCCAGCGGCGAGCGCAAGCCCGCTGCCGATTTGGTAGAAACGGGCAAGCGGTAACAACGGTAGCGGCGGCGGGCAAGAGCCGGCTATTAAGCGCGGTGCATGGGCTGCGTGATAACCTGGAATTGGTTCCTACCAGGTCTTCCACATGCCGATGGAATTTGAGCAACTTTTAGTGGTCAGGATTGTTGTGCTCGTCCTGTCAATTTCACTTTCCTCGGCGGTTTGCTCCTTTGCTTGCCGGGAGATGCGCCGCTTGTTGAAGGCGAACCTGATGAAGCGTTGGGAAGTGGGCTTCTTGAGCGGCTGGTTGATTCTTGGCACCATCCTCTTCTGCATTGGCAGCCTGATCCAAGCGGTGATTACTCGTCATTCGGTAGATCTTTATCCGGTTTGGCAAAGATTGCCTCTCATTTTTGGTTTTGCGGTGTTCATCGGTGGACCTATCGGGACGGTAGCCGCTAACTTTCCCTGGCACGTCTCCATTGGCAAACGCCAACCCAAGATTCTCGGCTGCGGACTGCACGGCAGCTTGCGGTCACGATTGGTCATGTTGCCCGGCAGCATCGCCAACAACCGAGAATTTGTCGCCGTCCGTTGCCAGCCCGTTCTAGACCTCTCGCGCCAGAGGTGGAAACAGAAATTGCACTTGCCAAAAGCAGTCGAGCCGCCACCTCTGACGAATACGGAATGGAAAGTCATAAACTGCCGCGTGAATTCCGACGCGATGGCAGTCCAACTCGGGACGTCGCGGGCGTCTATTTCGCCGGCAGATGCTGATTGAGAATCCTCTGGTGATACAGCTGATAGCCCTCAGCCATGGCGGCCAAGGCGCCGGCCGCCGCTCCGGCAATTAGACCACCGGTAAGTCCAAACAGCCGCACCCCGGTGGCTGCTACACCAACTACACCGGTTATCGCCCCGGCAATACCTGCGATGTTGTGTGTCCATAGCTCACCGGTTTTATTGTCGGCGATCAGCTCCAACTCGTCTAACGTCCTCGTCGAAATGCCGGACTGGTTATCCCAGTTATTGAGCGAATCGATGGGCTTGGAACAGTCGGGATTTGGTGGAGTGCCCTCAATCCAATCGTAATTGTTTAAAAGGTACTGCGCGGCACCGCGGCCTTCATGCGAAAGCTGCGGATCTGCGATGTCCGCTTCCAACGCACATTGCGTTAGAGTGTGATACGGATTGCCGCGATTGAGCTCGCTGAACGATGATTGAGCGTTATGAAACAACCCCGCGACTTGGTCGCGAGTGAGATCGGCAGAAATGCCGGACCAAGCGTCCGGCGCCTTTTCATTTGCAGGCGCGTGAAGATTTTCGAATCCCATTGGATTACCCTCAATAAGATGATGTGAGAGGAGAACACCTGCCAGAGGGTGTATACGGGCTCAAGGAAAGTTGGACATTATGTAAAGGGCGGCGCGATGCGCCGCCCCACGCACTGCTGCCAAGCCCGCTACGGCATGTATTCGCCCATCCAGGAATGCAGCCACGGGAATGTGGTCCAGTGGAACTGACCGCGGTAATCATAATAGCCGTACGCCTGCGCGGCGGGATCCCAGATGGCATTGTAGTAGAACACCTCGCTGCGATACGCGATGACGTTGCCCCAGTAATCGTACTCGGGCACAACCTCAGTGATTGCCACCGTGATCGGCTGGTCGTATCCATTAGGCAGTGCATCAAAGTAGCCTAGTGAAGGATCGAGGAACAATCCTGAAGCGACATCAAAAATGTACGGGGTGGGAAGGTAACCGGCCATCGCGTAGTAGTCCCACGGATATGACTGTCCGTTCCACCAGTAATTGTTGTAATAGCCAAGGTTGGAGTTGTTCCACCAGCCGCCCGTTGTTTGCCAGCCCGGTACGGGGTACCAGCTGCCCGGCCATGTTCCTATTTGCGTGTTGCGGAAAGCATTGTTGCGTTGCCGCAAAGTATTTGCATTGGCGATGGCGTTCAACCGACGGTTGAAATCGCCGCGGGAAATACTTGGTGCGCCGGCTTTAGGGGTGCGGATATATCCGCCGGGATCCATGATGCCCGGGCGTCCTTTGCCGGCTTTACCGGCGCGCGGCACTTCGGCGCGCGAGGTCCAGCGCAGCGGCTCGGGGCGATGTGCCACCACATGTGGTTTGACCGCCGCGGAGACTCTGCCTACCCGCCGTGGATTGGCACCGGCCGGCGGGCCTGGCACGCGCGATTTTCGCTCGGCGCCTGCTTGGCCGTTGGCGGCACGTTCAGCAGCTGCGCGTCCACCGGCGGCATGCTCGCCGCCGGCAGGACCTTGCGCATGATGGGGTGCGACAAGCGGCGCCAATGGTGCCAGCCCCGGCAATAAATGCGCCGGACCAGCGTGAGGCACAACCTGTGCGTGCGTATGTTGTTTCGTTTCCGCTCCCACATGAGGAGCAAGTGCCGACGGGGCGTGCGCCGTTTCTTTAGGTGAGGTGCTTATATGCTGCGCTGTCGCCGCATGAAAATGCGGTGCAGTCCGAGCGGCGGCGTGGTGCGCCACTGCATGAGGCACGGTGCGAGCCGCTACATGATGTGCCACCGCATGCGGTGCGGCGGCGAAGCGCGGTGCCAATGCTCGACGCGGCGCGGCGAAATGCGCCATCCGTGGGCGGGCTGCAAAAGCCCTGCGCGGCGCGGCAAAGTGCGGGGCAGCCGCAAAACGAGGGGCAAAGCGCGCACCGCCCATGCGCGGGGCCGCGAAGCGAGGCGCCGCAGCGAAGTGCGGCACGGCCATCGGCGCCATGCGTGGGGCGGCAAAACGTGGAGCGGCTGCGAAATGCGGCACGGCCATCGGCGCCATGCGCGGAGCAGCCATCGGCGCCGCCATGCGCGGCATGCCCCCTCCGCCACCGCCACGACCGCCGTTGCGGTCAGCCTGCGCATACGCAGGCAATGTGATTGCAAACAGCAGGGCAACAGCTAAAATATGTCGGTTACTCATAATCGCCATCCATTGCAGCAGAGCTAAGCAGCGTTGATTTTCCCCTTGCGACGGCCAACCCCATCCTATGTTCCGCTCGCGCTTGCTGCAGCAATCGCGTTGCTAAGCGCCTGCAGTCCCGACGTTGCGCAGCAGCCGAACCAACGCTTGCACTGCGGTCGCTATGTTTCGATGGCCCCTTCGAATACCGAACTTCTCTATGCATTGCATGCGGACGACAATTTAGTTGGCGTTTGCAACCAGTGCGACTATCCAAAGCAAGTCAAGCAAAAGCCGACGGTGGGCTCGTTTACGACGCTCGATCTCGAGCAACTTCTAACGCTCAAAGCGGACAGCGCATTTCTGGTTGAGGGGCAGGAAGGCATTTCAGATGCCATCAGCAAGCACCCGGAACTGCACTGCCAGCCGATAATTTTGCAAAATCGTCGTGTCCGCGACATTGCGCACAACCTCAGCAGTTTAGGCGCGCTTACTGGTCACTCGAAAGAAGCCCAGCCATTGGTGCAATCATTTTCGAAGCAAGTGGATGCGCTGGTGACAACCATCGCCGGCAGCAAAGCACCGACACCAAAGGTATTCTTCTGTGTGTGGCCCGAGCCGCTGACCACAGTCGGCGGCAGCAGTTATCTGAACGAGGCCATCACCATCTGTGGTGGCGAAAATATCGCCGCCAAGTTGCCGGCGGCTTATCCGCCATTTAATACCGAACAAATTCTCGCCGTGCAGCCAGATGTGATCATCCTTCCGCATGAGGTCGAAGGACAAAGTTTCCTTCATAATCCACCATGGAACTCGCTTAAAGCGGTTGCCAACAAGCGTGTTTATTATCTGCCTTTCCGTGATGACGACAGACTATCTCGACCAACTTTGCGCCTCGTCGAGGGGCTTTACTGGCTTGCACAACGCCTGCATCCGGAGCTGGCAGGCAGGATACGGGCAAAAGCAAGCGATTATAGATCTCAAGAATAAACAAAAATTTGGTTTGCGAATATTTAGGGTGTGGATGTTCAGCCTTTTGGCCGCAGGCGCACTCGCTATAATGGCTGCGACTTATTTATATGTCCTTGCGGAATCCCGGGTGACTTTGTGACCGCCAAATCCGAGTGGAAGTCGATGCAGCGCTCGTTGTCGGGCCCGATGAATGGTCATCTAGTCGTCATCGGACTCAATTATCATTCGAGCCCGATTGCCATTCGCGAGCGATTTATCATTCCGCAGTACTGTTTGTCACATGCGTTACACGCGCTGGCGCGTTTTCCGCACGTTAAAGAAGCAGTTGTCTTATCCACTTGCAATCGCACCGAAGTCTACGCTGTAGTCAACGATTTGCAGGCTGGAATGGCCGAGGTCGAATCTTTCTTCATGCAGGCGCAGAACATCGCCGATCACGGCTCGCTGCGCCCCAATTTCAGACTTTTGCATGATGACGTTGCTCTTCATCTGTTTAGAGTGGCCAGCGGCTTGGATTCAATGGTCTTGGGCGAAGGGCAGATTATGTCGCAGGTGAAAGCGGCATTGAAATCGGCGCAAGATGCCGGGACCACCGGACCAGCGCTCGATCAAATATTCCAACTTGCTCTCAATTGCGGCAAACGCGTGCGCACCGAAACGCAAATGGGTCGGCGCGCCGTATCGGTAAGCTCGGCAGCAGTCGAGCTGGCGCGCGAAATCACGGGCAATCTCAGCGAGCAGTCGGTGCTGGTAATCGGCGCCGGCAAGATGGCGAAAATTAGCGCCAAACACCTTCTTGCCGAAGGCGGCGACGGCGCCGTCTTGATGATCAACCGCACTCCCGAGCGCGTCGCCGAGTTTGCGCAAAACCGTCTTCCCAATAACGAGAAATTAAGATCACAATTCAACTTCGGCGATCGCTATCATCTGGCGGCGGCTGCAGGCGTAGTGATTGTTTCAACCAGCGCGCCTGAATATGTGTTGGAGCTCAGCGAATTTCAAAAGGTGCACACCGGACAGCCGCTGTGCATAATCGATATTTCGGTGCCGCGCAATGTCGATCCGGCAATCGGCGAATTGCCTGCAGTGCGGCTATTCCACACAGACCATCTATCGCAGATTGTCGATCGCAATTTGGCTGAACGTGAATCTCTCGTCAGTCAGGCGGAAGTTTTGGTTTTCGAAACTTTGCAAGAATTTCACGCATGGCAAAGGTCACTTTTGGTGGTGCCCACCATTACCGGTTTGCGCAAGAAAATTGAGTCCATTCGCGCAGAACAACTGCAAAAGACACCGGCTTGTCGCCAGGAAGAGCTGCTGCAAGCTGAACAGCTCAGCAAGGCGCTCGTCAATCGCATCTTGCATCATCCAACGGTGCAATTGAAATCAACGCTCGATCGCGAGCAATTGCTGCGTCAGGCGCACGCGCTTCAGACACTTTTCGAACTCGACGTATTCGATCGTGACCTCAAGTAAACGCGTGTTGCGCATCGGCACGCGGGAAAGCAAGCTTGCCCGGCTGCAAACCGACATGGTGGTGTCGGCGCTACAAGCTCGCCTGCCTGATGCGAAATTCGAAATCATCGCTCAGAGCACAAGCGGAGATAAGGTGCTCAACAAACCAATTGCCGAACTCGGCGGCACCGGCGTTTTCGTCAAAGAGTTGGAAGAAGCACTACTTGCCGATCAAGTCGATTTTGTCGTGCATAGTTTAAAAGACTTGCCAACGACGATCCCCGACGGTCTGATTCTGGCCGCCACGTTGTTGCGTGACGATCCTCGCGATGTTTTCGTCAGCTTGGACAAAGCTTCGTTCCGCGATATGCCTGCAGGCAGCCGCATAGCGACTTCCAGCCGGCGCAGATCGGCGCAGTTGAGCGCCATACGTTGCGATGTCGTCTTCGTCGACGTGCGCGGCAACGTACCGACGCGGTTGCGCAAACTCGAAGAAGGCCATTGCGACGGCATGGTGCTGGCAGCGGCCGGTTTGATCCGCTTGGGATATGCCGATCGCATCAGCGAATTTTTCGAGGCGGACGATAGCGTTCCGGCCGCCGGACAAGGAGCGCTTGGCGTCGAATGCCGGTCTGCCGATAAAGAAGTGCGCGACTTGCTGGCGCTGATAAACGACGCCGGCGTCGCTGCTGAAACAGGCGCCGAACGGGCCTTTCTCAATAGATTAGGCGGCGGTTGCTCGGTACCGATTGGAGCCCTCGGACGCCTTACCGACGACGGCAACCTTACCCTGCACGCCTGCGTGGCGGACGGCAAGCGGCTGGCAAAAGGCAGTGTTACCGGTAGTCCCGCCGAGGCTGACAAAATGGGAATTTCTTTGGCCGAGCAACTACTGGCTGAGGGAGCTGATAAGATTTTGGAGACCGTATTGCAGAGACCCCAGCAACCGATCTCACCGCCTTAGGAGCAGTATGCAATCGCTAACCTCACTGCGAGTCCTGGTCACAAGGGCGGTACATCAGTCGGCCGAATTTAGCGAACACCTGAAGGCGCTGGGAGCAGAGGTGATCGAATTGCCGATGGTGCAAATCGGGCCGGTGGATGATCTGCAACAACTGGACGAGGCGCTTCAGAATATCGCACGCTACAACTGGGTGTTGCTCGCCAGCAGCAATGCCGTCGACGAGTTCTTCAAACGCGCTCAGCAGCTTGCTTGCTTGCCGTTGCCGCCAACTGTTTCATTGGCGGTGATGGGTCCGGCCACGGCAATATCCGTCGAGCGCTATGGGCACCACGCGCAGTATCATCCCGACAAATTTGTGGCGGAAGCGTTCGTCAAGCAATTTCCCAGCTATCCCAATCTGCACG
>DATNQY010000049.1:0-6933 GCA_036703785.1 Candidatus Obscuribacterales bacterium | reverse complement strand
TCCATGTTGTTTCAACCGATCGTCAGCAAGGCCCTGGAAAAAAATCCCAATCTTCGCTATCAAAGCGCCGCGGAGATGAAAGCGGCTCTCGAAAAAATTGAGAAGCCATTGCAAACAATTTTCTTGGGCAACTCGGGCTCGCGTAATAGGCATTCTGCGGCCGAGAAAATGTGCAGGGCGATAACCGTTGGTGTATCATGCCTGATCGGCGGCGCGGGCGTAGTGGTTATGGCCATGCTGGCCGTTCACAAACTCAGGGAAGCCGGTCTTACCTTCCTTCCGCGCTGGTGAGTGGACATGCTTCGGTTTAGATATTCTGTCGCTATCTGGTGCCCAAAAAGCAACCGCTGCTCGGCTGCGGTGCTATCGTTGTTTGCCTGCTTGGCTTTGCTTTCCTGTACAACCGCTTCGGATCCGGTGCGCATCATCGCGCATCCGCCTGAGTCGAATGTCCTGCACGCGAAAAATATACAGATCGATTCCAAGCATCCAGCCCAGGGTTTGACTGTTTGGTATTACCACTGTCGACCGCAGATAAAGTTTGATTCTCGAATCGATAAAGTTCACCATGAGGTGAATGCCACCGTACGTGGTGTTACTTTGGAAGTCGGGCTGACGATAAAACAGATGCTGCCGCAAGCGGCGTCAGCGGACGTGGTCGCACACGAAGATGGGCACGCGGAGATTTGCCGGCGAGTCTATCGCGATGCCGGGGCGATTGCCGATGAGTGCAGCCGGCGACTGCTCGGCAAGCAATTTTCCGGCGGTGGCACGACTGACCAGCAGGCTATGGCGGCGGCGACGGCCGCGGCTCAGCAGGCTCTCTGCCAGGATTATGCCTCGCAGACATCAGCTCGAGCTGATGCGCTTTCGGCCGAGTACGATCGTATGACCCTTCATGGCGCTGCAAAAATTGTCGCCGCCAAGGCGGTGGAGCAAGTCTTCAACGACGAGCCCAAGCACGTTGCGCCGTCGCAGAAGGTGCAATAGGCTGTCTTTGCGTCCCTAAATATCAGTGCATGCCCGATTTCATAATCTTGGCGATACGCGCATCGACTTTTGCCAGTTCAGCCGCGTTGTTGTCCGCTTTCAAAACGCGAGATACGCCCTGCAAAAATTTGAGAAACTCGGCATCGCGGTCTGCGTTCATTGCTCCGCCGCAGATGCGCTCGGCATTGGCGATCATTCCTTCCGGGTTAGAGGCTATCCTATCCGGGGGAAAGGGTCCTTTTCCGTGAATCCACAGCTTATCGCTGCCCAGGTCGTTGCTGCTTTGGCGACCGTTATTGCCGGCGGCGTCCTCATTTCCCTTGGAGAATTTGGCTGCTTTGGCAGCTATGTACGATTTTTCCAGGCCATTAAGGCTGTCTTGCAAGCGATTGACGGCTGCTTTTATTGCCGCCTCATCGCCGCTGGGCACCATTGCTTCGATTGCCATGAATGCTTTGACGAATGAAGTCATTCCGATACCCAAACGATCTCCATCCTTAATCCGGTTAAGCACCGTCGAGCGGTCGGTGAACGCAGGTCCGCTGCGCGCGGTTAGCTCGCGCAATTCAATAGGCACCTGCAGTTTGGCGACTAGCACGCCGTTGATCGCGTTTTGAATCTGTTGCCACATGCTTTGCACGTCCGCCTTCTTGAAGTTGACCTCGCGGCGGTTGGTGCTCATGCGCGGATCCATGAATGAGACTTTGATCTGCTCGACACCTGCCGGCGCTGCATCGGCTGCGATGTCCGCAATCTTTACCGCCTCGAGTTTGGCATCTTGATCAGACACCCAATCACCGAGTACGGTCGTTACCAGCAGGCTATTGTCGGGTTTGAGATCCACCCGGTAATCGGGACGCAGGTAAGCACTATTGGCCAGCCGAGATGTGATCCGATCGGCATCCGTAACTTGCTGCTTATGCTCGACAACAATTGATTTCAAAAGTTGTTCTTGGCTGGTGGCGCCGGCGCCGAACGCTTTGACGTCGCCGGCAGTGACGGACACTTCGGCATAGCTGGCGCCGTCCTGGCCATAGTAATAGATAGTTACTCGCGAGGCACTGTCGCCGGCTGCCGCGAAAACCGATTTGGCGATGAGTACGGTATTGATCTTGCAATCAGCGTCGTTTTCCGCCGGGTTGCGATAAGCGGCAACATATATCTTGTCACCCTCGACTTTCACTCGCACCGACGTGCCGGGGTCAAGAACATGGGCGGACTCCACAGCATTGACGATGTCGGCGTTGGTGACATCGGACCATGCCGGCAGAACGGATAATGACATTGCGGCGATGGCGGCAATTAGAAATTGCGATGTAATCTTCTGCGATATCACGCGAAACCTCCAGTGGTGTCGTATGTGGTGCCACCGATGCTGTCGAGCAAGTTGGTGGGGCGAGCGCGTCCATTGTCTAAATATATTAATGCCACGGCTGCAGCGAAATCATCACTTGACGAAAGCCGCCAAGAGATTGCAGTCGAATTGCTGCATTCTTCCGCACAGACGACTAAGGACTAAGGACCGCTGGTCGTCGTAGTTGTCGTCGTGCTGGTTGTCGTGGCCGTACTTGTATCCGTATCGATGGCTGTTCCTTGCGCGGCTCCGGCAACCGGGTTTGTCATGAGCCCGATATACCCAGTGTGTCCGAGCAAGGTATTCAGATTGTGGATGTCAATTTGCCTGCGGAAGCGGAGTTCGGAGGCGACTCCGTTTGTCACATACGTCGGTCGAGGAGCACCTCCGGGTGGTCCGTTTTTGAAGACGACGAAGTAGGGCAGCGGCGCGGTATTGGTGAGCGCGAAATCCTCACAGTCCGTGAGCATGGGCGGCAGACCGTCAGTGGGAAGTCCGTTTCCGCTGCTAGGACCAGGCGGTGGTGGGCCGCCGGAGCCGCCTGTAATGGCGTTAAGCGCAGCCAGTGTAATTTGTTGCAGATCTGCTCCGCAGCCGCCTGCACCACAGTCATCTTTCCACGCCAGGCGATTAGCTGGAGGAAGCGCGCTAATCGTCGGCGAATCGCAAGGTTCGCCGTCGTGCTTGCCCATTCCGTGGTGATGAATCAAGTCGCGCGCATAAAAATCGTAGTGATTGGTCGCCTCGATTGTATGCAGTTGGCCGCCCTTCGCCAGAATCGCAATGCTGATTTCCCATGTTTTAGTTGCGCTGTTGATCGTTTGGATGTTCTCAGCATAAAGCTGGTTCATGGACACATCCAAATAGGGATCGGGCTGCACATCCTTGTGACGATATTGGATGGATCCATCCGGGTTGTATTCATAGATGTGCATGACGCCCGTGGGAATTGGCCCCAGCGTATATGGGGTGCCAAGCAAATCGAGCGATGCCCATACCACTGTCGCGGCGCTTGGTGAGGCAAACGGCAAACTCTGCATATCGACTGCTGAATCTACGTTCACCGTAGAGCCACCAGCGCGCAGCCAATCGTAAAACGTCGACCTGTATATGGTCGCCGCGCTACTGCCATCCGGCGGCGAGCTCCAGTCTTTTGGGGGCTCTGCCATGTTGGCCCCATTGGTTGCTGCTTCGGTCGGGTAGTCGCCATTAACCGCTTCTTTCACCTTGCAAGCAGTGGCGCTCATAACACTATTCTCGAGGTCGCCCGGTTTTGCAAATTCACTCATTGGGCCGTCAGGGAAACAGATCGTGAAAGCACCCGGCGCCGGCGTCTTGAATGAACCACCGGTAGTGGCGGACGCAGTAAACTTCGTCTGTTGCTTTATTCCCTGGTCTTGAAATTCTTGGGTCGCGGTGACTTGTACTGCGCACGGAATCTGATAGGGTAAGCCCGGGATTGACGTGACAAACTTGTGGTTATCTGCCAGCGCAGCCTGCCGCCCAACCGATCCGAAGACAAAGTCCATTCCGTCCAGGGATATATTTGTTTCCGACATGTAATAACCGTTGATTTGCTGGTTGGCCGGCACGTTCGCGTTGCCGAATTTTCTGCCATTGAGTTTGGCTACGTTCGATATCTGAGGAACCACCGTCGCTGTCGCAATGCCGCCGCTTACGTTGCCCATTGCCAGTTTGAACGACCCGGCGACATAACTTGATTTGATTGCTTGATTGGCCAAATAGATGTTGAGCGCGTCGTCGTACGGCGTGATCTTATTTCCGTAAACGTCAGTGGCCGAGCCGCCCTGGACACACGCCGCTTGCAACGCCGCCGTCAACTCATCCTTCGCCTTGAGGATATTCGCGACATCGTTGGAAGCGAAGGCGCGCAATTTGGAGTCACCGAGCTCGTCTGCGATGGCCATATCGACGCGTGCAGAGGCTAGCAGCTCGTTGATACCATGCACCTGGCGGAACCAATTGTCCGGCGCGTTGGTGGTTGGTCCAACCGGCGCCAAGCCAGTCAATGAAACGTAGCCGCATTCCGGAGTAAAAACAGCAACCCGTCCGAGGTCGCCGGCAGCAGCGAGGGCGGCCGATTCGATGGCGGTGCGGTGAGCGCTTGTGCCCATGGTCTGCGACACGTACCAGAGTCCGAACAGGATAAGTGCCACTATCACCAGAGTGGTGGCACCTATCAACGCCAGCATGTTGCCATGGCGAGACCTTGTGTTTCTTCTCACAAACAACGCCCTCAGCTTAAATTAAATGCCCTTAATAATATAGGTATACTATTAAATTGGTCTTATGTCAATTGAGGCTGGTTGCTGAAACGCAATCCTGGTAAGCCTTTCACAATTGAAAGGTCAAATAATCATTTCCGCTTGGTTAAAACGCGGACGGCATTCGGCTTCACATGAATGCGCATCGGAGTCGTTCCAAAGGCATCGCCGTCAATCATAGCCTGCACGTGCTGGTATCGCGGGGGGTCTTCCGATTGCCCCTTTAGGGTAGTTCGCACCTTATGGGCGATGGCTTGCAAGTCCGAAAGACGGCTTTCTACAGGAACGACGTCGATATCCACCGCACTCACCTTCCGAATGTAATACGGCGCTTCCCCGCTCACAAAGCCGCCGACGAAACGGAATCCCAGTTGAAGATAGTCTGTGAATTCGGTTGGATTCATGATGCATAAATCCAACAATCCATCACTCAGCTCGGCGCTATCGGACAAAATTCCTACGCCGAGGTCGGCGACGTTGGTCACGAAAATGCCGGAGGCATTTACGTCGAACGTATCCCCTTCTGCATTCACTCGAAATACTACCGGCGGCAGGGCGAACGTTTGAATCATCGAGCTCACATAGGCGAGCATTTTCAAGCTCGCTTTATCCTGGCGCGATGGCGTAATCACTGCATCTGAAAGCGGTCCGGCGCCGGCTGCTACGCAAAAATATTCGCCGTTCATCAATCCCAGATCGATTGCCGTCGGCGTGCCGTTGAGCATGATGTCGATTCCGTCGAGCAAAGAATCGGATAGCAAGTTTTCCTGGTACACATTCAAGTTGCGCGCAAGCTGATTTCCGGTGCCGAGAGGAATAATCGCCACCGGAGTATGTGGTGCCTGATCTGATACCGCCCCTAGTGCCAACCGAATGGTGCCGTCACCACCGGCGGCAACAATCAATTCATAATCATCTGCAATCATTGCCGCGCATTGCCTTTGCGTCATGTCTGCAAGGGTGGTGACGACTGTAACTGCGAACCGCTCGTCTTTACAAAGGTTATGGACAATTGAGCCTATGTATAAGTCCGCGTCACGCAGATTGCCGGCGGTTGGATTGTAGATTACAAGAGCTTTTCGGCGATCCAACACGACACCTGGATGACAAGGGATTAATCGATTTATCGAGCGAGAAGATTCTCAAGTGAAGGTAATAACCTTGAGTAAGGTAGCGAAAGGCGTATAAAATTCCCCCTTGTGCCTGTCGGAATACTTTTAAGTTGACACCACTTGTGGATTAGCTATTGTAGTCCCACGTTCCGATCGACACGCATAAGTCCCTAGAAAGGTCAATGCACGGTGATCCATCAGAAGCGTAGTTTACTCGCCCTGTCTTTAGCTTTTGCTCTCAATTTCTTGCCCGGTGCATCACTGCTTCAGTCGGCGTGCGCGCGTCCGGAAGCAAGCAACGCCACGGTGCTCGATGAGCAAATTGGCGATCGTCCATATCAGGTCATCAAAGTCCTGGTAAAAGCTCGCCCTGAGCAAGTTTGGCAAGTGATCACTGATTACAGCGGCGCACCGCATATTTTCGCCAACTTGAAAAAGTGCCAGGTGCTTCTCGACAAAGGCGCTACAAAAATTGTTCATTACAGCCTGCGGCCGTCGGGTTTGATTGCCACCTTTGAATACGATCTCGAAGTGAAAGAACTTCCGAATCGGTTCATTGAATGGCATCGGGTGGGTGGCGACTTCAAAGCCGTCGACGGCTATTGGAAGCTCGAGCCTGCCGATTGCGGACGCAGCACCATGGTGACATACGCCAATCACGTGAATGGCGGATTGTTCATGCCGCAAGCACTGATTCGCCGCCAATCGCACATCGATTTGCCGGGTGTGATGACGGCGCTGAAAAGTCAGTCGGAAAGAACCATGAATCTGGCCTCTCATGCGCGCGCGACCAGCAATCAGTAGGCGCTGCAGCAGAAATTTAGCGGTAAAAATCTTCGCGTGCATTTGCGCCGCGTTTTGCGCTAGCGCTTCGAGCGGGCTTATGCGCGCCGCAACCATGGAGCAGCCGAAAAAACCGGCGCCACCACAGGCGGTGAAACCTTCGTCGATTACACCGGTGCCGTGGACGCCCATATTGCTCAAGACTGTGCTGGTTCCGCAACCGTTCCGAGGGAGCGACGGGAAGACGCACATCATCTACGATCTGATCTTCCAAAACTTTTGGCACAATGGTGCCGCCGTCGAAAAGCTTGATCTGCTTGATACGGAAGGGTCGCCTATCCGCTCTTTCAACAAAGGCGAGCTGGCTTCGGTGATGGTGAATCCGTATGCCGACATGGTTACCGACAAG
>DATNQY010000048.1:0-9167 GCA_036703785.1 Candidatus Obscuribacterales bacterium | reverse complement strand
CTGGTCGGGATCAACGTCGCCGGCGATGACGATGGTAGTGGCAGAAGGCACCACATGCTCGCTGAGGAATTTGTGCGCATCGGCTGCCGTCAAATTCGGGACATTCCTGATCACCTCGCGCGGTTCCTGAGGCAAAAAAGGTGAGGAACTGGCCAACAAACTCCGCAGAAGGGCTCGTCCGGCTTTCTCTTGTCCGCTGTCCTCTGCCTGTTTGTAGGCGGTGAGAACATCCTGGCGGGCTTTGTCGATATCGGCATCCGCTGCTGCAGGCGACATCAGCGATTCGGCAATCAAATCGAGCTGGGCGGGAAGATCGCGAGCAAGCGATCGAGTTGAGAATCTGACACTATCTTCGGTGGCACGAAAGTGCAGCATTTCCGCCGGCACCAGACCAGCATCCTCCTGCTGGGTCAGAATTTGCATGCGGCTGCGTTTGCTGGTGCCGTTACTGAGGATTGTGGTGACAAGCTGCGAAAGACCGGTTTTTCCCGCCGGATCATAAGCATCCCCTGCGTGCAATGCACCGTTTACCTGAACGATAGGCGCCAGGTGACTCGGGAAAACGACGACATTGACGCCATTTTTCAGCGTCTTGTGAAACACCGGCATGGCGTTCAGGCGGGATCCGGGCTTGGCGATAGATACCGGCAAAGATCCTACTTGCACGACGAAGCTGCCCAGTGCTGAAGGCATTGCCTTCAACGCCGAAGCGGCGGCGCCGGGTATCGCCGTTATCGTGCCCGGCAGTTCTTTCAGGGTGCTGGCAGCTGTTCCAGGCAACCCGACGATGGCAGCCGGCAACTCTTTCACAGCCGAGGCCGCGGCGCCGGGCAGTCCTCCGACTGCAGCAGGCAACTGCTTGATGGCGCTCGGCACACTGCCCACAGCGGAGGGAAGCTCCTTGATGACGCCAGGCAAGCCGCTCACCGCCGAAGGCAGGCTTTTGATCACGTTCGGCACCTTTTCCACCGCGGTGGGCAATTCCTTAATAGCAGCGGGCGCGCCACCGATGGCCGCGGGGAAGTCCTTCACCGCCGCCGGCAGCGCTTTAGGAATATCTTGTATAGCGCGCTGCACAGCGTCGCCGTTGCTACGAGAATCTGCGGCGTGCTTCGGTGCCAGGGCGTTGTCGTCGGTTTTGTATCCCGTCAATCGTGAATGCTCTAGCGGGTGAGGTCCGGTGGGCTTTGCGGGCGGATCCGGCTTGGGCGGCGTGATGTGCGGCACGCCGGCACCGGTCAGCCATGCCACCACGCGATTGTCGTTGTTCAGGTAGCGCTTCGCCACGCGCTGGACGTCGGCTGCCGACACGCTGCGCAGGCGCTCGCCCCAGGTGGCGGCATTCTGCCAGCTGGCAAGAACATCGAAATAACCCAGGTGAAAGCCGGCACGATAAGGACCTTCTTGCTCGCTGTAGAAGGCGAACTCAGCCAGATTGCGCGCTCGACGAAGCTCGACATCGGTGACAGGCTGAGTGCGAAGCTGGCCGATGATCACGTCGAGCGCTTCGCAAATCTTTTGCTGGGCATTAGCCAGTCCGCCGGCGGGGCTGCAAGTAACAGCGAAATAACCAGGATCTTTTTTCGCCTCGAAAGAGGCACTGGCCGATGTGCAAATTTTTTGATCGACCAGCCGGCAACGCAAGCGCCCTGCGTATTGCGCATTGAGCAGCTTCTGCAAAACTTCCATCGCCGGGGCGTCCGGGTCATCGAAAGCCGGACCGTGATAGGCGACCTGCAGTGCTTCCTGCCTGCCCGGATATTTGACGACGATCCGCCGCTCACCCCTTTGCGGCGGCTCGGTAATTTTAAGCACCGGCACCGCATGCGGTGCGCGCGGCACCGCATTGAAGTATTTTGTTGCCATGGCCAGGGCAGCAGCCGGCTGGATATCGCCCGAAATCACCATCGTGCAGTTATCAGGCCAGAAATAGCGATCGTAGTAATCCTTCAGTTGCTGCGCCGTCAAGTTTTCAACATCATTGCGCCAGCCCATCGTCGGATTGTGATAAGGATGCGTCAAATAGAGCATGGCCCTCACTTCGCGCGCAAGCGTGGCAGAGGCATCCGCCGATTCGTTTTCGAATTCGGTTTGGATATTGGCTATCTCTTCCTGCAGGTCCTTATTCGAGAAAACCCCTTTGCGCATGCGTTCCGATTCGATCTTGAGCGCCAGCTCAAGCTTGCCGGCCGGCAAAGTTTCGAAAAAAGTTGTGAAATCGTCGCTTGTATAGCCATTGAATTGTCCGCCGACACGAGCGATTGAGGAGGCTATCTCCCCGCGGCGAAAGCTGCCGACCGAGCCAAAAAGCATGTGTTCCAACAGGTGCGTAATGCCGGTGCAGCCAACGGTTTCATTGCGCGCACCGACTCGATACCAAGTTAAGCAAGACACCACCGGATACGAATGGTCTTCCAGCAAAACCAACTTCAGCCCATTGGGCAAAATCTGCTCGCTCACCGAAGAACCTGTAGGGGCGGCATATATGCCGCCCGGTACACGATCTGGCACCGTCTGCGGTGCCGAATCGGCAAACGCCGGCCCGACGGCATACTGACAGACTAAAGACACGCAGAGCAGCGCCGCCATCAGGATGGACGAGAAGGATAAGCGCGTATGTCGTTCTTCTCTCATCGGCAAGGCTGTTATAGCACAGGTGATTTATCAGTTATAAAGAACTTGTTTTTATGATGCCGTGTAATAGCAGCGGACAGGCTTGCTCCCAGTAGAATCGCAGATTTACCGGCGGCAATATGCGCGATAATTCGCAACTTCTAATTGAACCGGCCGATATCTAATTGATAAACTTTCTCAATAAGTAGCTCTTGGGGACCAAATGGTCAGATCGGTTCAGCCGGTTCAGCCGGTTCATTCTTCCGTCGCGCCTGGCGGCATATCGCCGCTGTCAAGGGGCGAATTAAAGCCGGCGGTTAAGCGCATCGTGCTCGCCGGCAACCCCAATGTAGGCAAATCAGCAATCTTTAACGCACTGACCGGACTCAACGCTGACGTATCAAACTATCCGGGCACGACCATCGATGTCTCTCGCGGCAAGGTCGGCGATCGCGAAATCATCGACACCCCCGGGATTTACGGCGTTTCCAGCTTCAATGATGAAGAACGCATCGCCCGCCAAATAATTGTCGACACCGAGCTCATCATCAATGTGGTGTCAGCGCTCAGCCTCGACCGCGATTTGTTCCTGACCTTGCAGCTGATCGCCATGGGCAAGCCACTGCTTTTGGTAATCAATCAGTGGGACGAAGCAAAGGCGCGCGGGCTGCGCATCAACGTACCTGAGCTTTCCAGCGTGCTCGGCGTGCCGATTGTCACGACGGTGGCCACGCGCAAGGAAGGCATCACTGACATCGTAGAAAACATCGAGCTGGCAAAGGTTGGGCTCGTCCATGCCGAACTGGCGGAATTACTGCAAAGACAGGTGCAAAACGGCCTCCGTCAGGAGCTTGTCCTTTTGGCACTCGAGGGCGACGCACCTTCGGCGCAACTGCTCAGCGAGCAGGCCCACGTGGAAGTACCAGACCAACGCGCGGAAATCTATCGCAGCCGCCGGCGCGCCGTCAACGAACTCTACGAGCGCTGTGTGCAATCGACTTCAACCAGGAAAAACTTCAGCGTGCGCTTCGGCCGCGTCCTCGTACAGCCGCTGGCCGGCAGTTTGGTTGCCCTGGCTGTTTGTTATTTGGTTTTCTACCAATTGCTCGGCATTTTTGTGGCGGGGACAGTAGTTGATTTCACCGAAAAACAACTGATGCGCCTTTATTACGAGCCGGCGCTAAAACGCACCACCGCCCTCGTTTTCCCGTGCGACATCAAGGTGGGCTCGCAAACCTTCCATTTCCCATCCGGCACCGTATCTGGTGAACAAACCACACAGCTCGACACGGCGCTGCGCAATACGCCTGCAAAGAACATTTCCTACAACTTCTGGGCTTACCACAACCTGCCTTCCGTCATAGGCAACACGCTTTCCGGCGAATATGGCATCTTCACGCTCACGGTTACATATTTGCTGGCGCTGCTGCTGCCGCTGGTGGTCGGCTTTTACATGGCGCTGGCAATCCTTGAAGATTCCGGTTACCTGCCGCGGCTGGCGGTGCTCGTCGATCGTTTGCTCAACAAAGTCGGTCTCAACGGTCGCGCGATTATCCCTCTGATTCTTGGCTTGGGCTGTGTAACCATGGCCACCGTCACCACACGTCTTTTGTCCACGCGCAGAGAAAAGGTAATAGCCAGCGCGCTGCTGGGCATCGCCATTCCCTGCTCCGCACAACTCGGCATCGTGTCGGGCACGCTGGCCCGCTGCGGCGGATTCATGCCCTGGCTCATTTACGGCGGCGTGGTCGGCGGCATGCTGGCCCTTACCGGTGTGTTGCTCAACATGGTCATGCCGGGCAAGTCTCAGGCGCTGATTATCGATTTGCCCCCGATGCGGATGCCGCGCTGGGACAACGTCCTGAAAAAGACATGGACCAAATCTTGGAATTTCATGCAGGAGTCGGTGCCGATGTTCTGCCTGGCTGGATTGATAGTGTCCGTCGGACAGATGACGGGATTCCTCGACGCCTTTATCTCGGTTATGCGCCCAATCACCGTTTCCTGGCTCCATCTGCCGGACGATCCGCGCGTCGCCACCACTTTTGCTCTAGGCATCGTTCGTCGTGATTTTGCCGCCTTCGGATTGACTGACGTGGTGATGAACTCAGCGCAAGCGGTAGTCGCCATGATCGTGATTACGTTGTTTGTGCCGTGCATTGCCACCGTCGGCGTCATGATCAAAGAACGCGGCTTCAAGACAGCAATGGCAATTTGGGTCGGCTCCTGGATCTGTGCCTTTGTCGTGGGTGGCATACTCGCTCAGATCTTGCCCGCGGTATTTCGTATGGTGGGCGGCTAAGTGTCACCATCGGCGGTGCCGGGAGATTCAAACCAGCCGAAGCAAACGGCGTTGATCACCGGCGCATCCGCAGGCATCGGACGTGACCTTGCCAAAGAGTTCGCCGCGCACGGATATGATCTGGTGCTGACTGCGCGCCGCGAAGAAGAGCTCACCAAGTTGGCCGACGAGCTGCGCGACGCACATGGGACGAAGAGCGAAATATTTGCCGGTGATCTTTCCCAATCTTCCGCGCCACATGCGATATTTGAATTCACTTCGCAGCGCCAACTAAATATAGATGTTCTCGTCAACAATGCGGGCTTCGGTGCTAATGGTGCGTTTGTTGATATCGACCTGAAAACACACATGGACATGCTTGCCGTCAACATATCGGCATTGGTCGAGCTGAGCAGGCTATACCTGCCGGAGATGGTGAAAAACAGACGTGGTGGAGTTCTCAATGTCGCCTCCACGGCAGCATTTGTACCCGGTCCATTTATGACCGTTTACTATGCCACCAAGGCATTCGTGCTTTCCTTCAGCGAGGGCTTGTCCAACGAAGTTTCAGGCACTGGCGTCACCATTTCCTGCTTGTGCCCCGGCGCGACGACCACCGAATTTCAACAGCGCGCGAAACTCGATCAATCGCGCCTGTTTGCCGGCCCACACATAATGAGTTCCGCCGCTGTAGCCCGTGAGGGCTATGACGGATTTGCCGCCGGAAAGACAGTCGTCATCACCGGTCCATTTAATAAAGCGGCGGTATTTTCGGCGCGGCTGCTTCCACGGTCGTTTGCGGCAAACGTGGCAAGGCGGCTCCAGGAGCCAACCAGCCACAATCGCTGAAAGCCGCGAACAATTCATCCTGCGATCACGACTAGAAAATACGACGTTCTGGGTATAACAACTTCGGCGACATCGAGGTCACTTAATGAGTCTGCGCCTAGCTCTGACGGCAGCGATTTCTTGTTTGGTTATAATGCCTGCGGCCTTCGGACAAGGCATCAGTGAATACGGCGGCGCTCTCGGACTGCAAGGCAAACCGAGCGGCGCATTAGTAGGCGGGTTAGGACAGACATTCGCCAGTGCCGGCAAGCGCGTTAACAATGCCATCAATGGTGGCGGCTCCGTCAGCAACATCAGCCATATCCGTCCGATGGTCGCTCCGGAAGAAGCCGTAAGCTACGGCAAACAAGCCAACGAGTATTACCTGGCTGGGCAAGCCGCCTGCAAGCAAGGCAATTGCCACGAAGCGATCCGTCAGTTTTCCAGCGCGCTGCTCATCCGCCAACGTATTTGGGGCGATGCCGATCCTGCCGTGTCTCAAATTCTTTTGCAACAGGCAGAACTCTTTCGCAAAACCGGACAACTGCACGACTGCGAAAACAATTACCGCAGGCTGCTGTCCATCAACACGAAGCGGTTCGGACCCGGAGCCAAGGAACTCGACAAAACAATCTGCAACCTCGCCGACTTGTGCGAACGCCAGTGCGATACCACCGATGCCCTCTCTTTCTACCAGCAGCTTGTGGCTATCCGCCAGCGCTACGAACTTCCTGATTCCGTGTGCCTGAAGACGGCTCGCCTGAAGCTGGCTAACACGCTCACCGAAACATGCGACTATCCAGCAGCCGAACAGATTTTGAAAGATGCGATTGCTCGCGAGGATGCCAGCACAACCCCGGACAACGCCTATCTATGCAAGTGCCTCGACTCTTACGGTGGACTGCTGCGAGAGACATTTCGATCAGACGAGGCTACTAAGGTTGAAGACCGCCAGCGCCAACTGATGACGGCTATGAGAACTAGCAAGCCGTGCCATACGCCGACGATGGCCGCCGAAAATACAGCTGTGATACCCGCAACCACAAACCCCGCTCCCGCAGACTTGTCCTCAGTGCCCGCCTCCACGCCGGCCGCCACAGTTCTGCCCGCCTCCACGCCCACGCCAGCGCCCACCGTCCTGCCCGCCTCCACGCCAACTCCGTCGTCAACTCCGGTACCCGAAGCCAGCGCCTTGCCCGTCCCTGAAACCAAGCCACCAGCCATCAGCGGACACCAGTCCGCCAAGGCCCAACTGTAGAGTTTCCGGACGTAAAGCCGCCGGCAGCCAGCTTAACCCCCGCCAGACACGGGTTGTATAATATTGTCTTGGCTTTATGGCAGGTGTCGCCAAGCGGTTAAGGCCCCGGATTGTGGTTCCGGTATTCGGGGGTTCGAGTCCCCTCATCTGCCCCATATTAAAGAGAACGCTCGCCTACATAACCTGGCGAGCGTTTCTTCTTTACCTTCGTGTCGCAAATTCGAGTAGCGACTTAAACCGCCCCCGGTCGGCTTCTCTTAAAGCGGCGAGATATTGTTGTCTCGTCTCGCCCTCGACATCGAGGGACGCACCGCCCCAAGTCAATGCTTCTTGCTTGTGAAAATACAGCAAAAGATCTGCCACCATGCGAGCATGCCGTCCGTTTCCATTCGGAAAAGGATGAATCACCACAAGCCTGTGATGTAACCGAACGGCGCAAACATACAGGGGAAGCACTTCGTTCTCCAACCAATAGCGGCCATCTGCACATAGCTGGACAAGTTGAGATCGAATCTGATGAGGTTCGACTCCAATGTTCTTTCCAGTCTGGCGGAACGTTCCAGCCCAGCGCCACGTTTGATCGAACATGCGCGCATGTAATTTCGTTAGTGAGTTGATGTTCAGAAGATCAGTGCGAAGCAAGCGGCTTCTGCGGGCCCACAACAAACCGGAAGCAATATTTCTTTGTTCAAACGCGTTCAACTCATCGCGCGTGGTGAGACGAGGGATGAGGTCATTTTCTTCGTCCGGATCGAGCGGAGTTTGCCCTTCCAAATAGTGCATGCAGCCTTCACCCCTATCGCCACAATTCCCGGCCGCCTTTTCTCAGAATCTCGTCAGCGAGTTCTGCCACCATCTCCTGCGTGTCGCTTGTGCCGGCGGTCTGTTGTTCGAGCGCCATGGTCCGTTCCACCCCTGCAGACAGATCTTGAGCTTTCTCGTGCGCGCGCCGTTTCACAATGTCGTCCAGCGAAGTCTTAGGCACCAGAGCGTATACCAGATCGCAACCGAGTGCCTCAGCAGCTCTCCTGAGGGACTTCAATGTGATTGATTCACTTTGCTCGCTTTCTTCGAGTTGCTTCACGGAAGATCTCGAAATCCCCATTCGTTCCGCCAACTGAAAGCTGCTCATTTCAAGAGCATCGCGAATTTCTCGTATGTATCCACGTCGCAAATGCGGCAGCTGGATTCCCACGAGCATCTGGTCCAATTGTCTGCGCCGCAGTCGAGCACTGAATTTTGGCATTGTTCGCTAGCCCCACGGTGTATATACACACCAATTATAAATCACTTTCGGCGTGTTTACACACCAGTTTTATGAGCACTTTGGTCGATATATACACCATATGAATCATTAACTTGGTGTAAAAACACACCACAACTCCCCCATACCGTCACCGCATGCCTCATGGCGGACTTCATGATATTAGTGACGGCGTGTTCCAATATCAGCTCGCTGAGTTCTACAGGAATACCGAGCGCGGGTATATAAAGCCAGAACATTCACCGGAGGGCGATTAATGGCTGCCAACCTGAAGCCAAAAATTTATCGCAGCGCTCAAGGAATCAGCGTCGTGGTTCGAGTCCTCCTCAGTTGTTTCATAGCAAGCTCGCTGGTTCGGCTGGCTCGGCTGGCTCTAAACGGATTGGCGTGCACTACATCGGCGTCGCACAGAGCGGAACACCAGCGAGTCTGGATACCGGCAATCTAATTGATGGACTGAATCAGGCAATGTCATTCGTCGCTCTGAGTTTCTACATAGCCGGCGGCATGGTTCTGATGATGTGGATCATTCGAGTCAGAACCAATCTCGCGGCTCTTGGCGTTAGCGGGCTCAAGTTCAACGATGTCGACGCCGCCGGTGCATTTATGATCCCTGTCTACAATCTTTTCAAACCGTTCCAGGCAATGCAGGAAACGTGGCAGGCAAGCGGTTGGGATGCCAATTCAGAGGCGAACGTATTTTCAAACAAATCTTGCCGCGCCATCAACTTCTGGTGGCTAACCTGGATTGGAATGAACATTTGCGGAGTCGCCGTCGGTATCGCAGCCGCCCAGTTGAAAGTACCTGGTCACCAACTTCCGGTGATTATGGCGTTTTTCCAGGCGAATTGTATCTATCAAGTGGTCGCGATCTCGGCTGCAGCTGCGGCAATAAATGTAATAGCGCAAATAACATTGCGGGT
>DATNQY010000047.1:0-6307 GCA_036703785.1 Candidatus Obscuribacterales bacterium | reverse complement strand
GTGCGGCGGACAGAGTGCCCGAATTCAGCAGACCTTGCAGTTTGTTCTGACGGTTGGTGAGCCTGCTCAAAAGTCCGGCCGCGCCGCCGTTCACAACTCCTGTCCCGGTACCATTCAGAATGCCGGTGGCGCCACCGCTGTTCACGAGCGGGTTGTTGGACGCGCTGACGATGCCATTGCCGGCACCGTTCGACAGTCCATTGCCGAACAGTCCGTTGCCCAACGCGCCCAAAAGCCCATTGCCATTGCCGTAGGAGCCAGGATAGCCGTAGCCATTACCGTAGTACGGCGCCGGCGGATAGCCGTATCCGTTGGCCATGTAGCCGTTTCCGTAGCCAGAACCGGGGTAGCCGCCCATCATTGGAGCGCCGCCCATCATCGGAGCGCCACCCCCGAAGAGACTGCTCAGGAATCCGCCGCCGGAGTTATAACCGTACGGAGAACCGTAGCCGCTGCCATAACCTAAATAAGGATTGCCGTAGCTGTTGGCGCCATAGCCGTTGGCCAATCCATTCGCGTAACCGTTGGCATAACCATTGGAGTAGCCGTTGGCGCCGTTGTTATTCCAATTGTGGTTCCAGTGGTGATTCCAATTATTGTTGTTCCAGTTGTTGTTCGCGGTATTGTTCCAGTTGTTGTTCGCGCCGTTGTTCCAGTTATTGTTCGCGGTATTGTTCCAGTTGTGATGCCAGTGCCAATTGCCGGTGCCGGTGCCCGTGGTGCCGGTGCCGCTGCCGAGAATACCGCCCGTCGTACCGGTGTTGCCTTGGTTCCAACCGACGCCACCATGCAACCAGCCATTGTGATTGCCGTTGTTGTTCCAATTACCGACGGAGCTATTGTGTCTCCAACCGGCAAAGTTCTGCCCCGCAGTGCTGTTGTGGTTTCCCCAATTTCCATTGTGCCGCCAGCCATTATTCGCAGCTTGGGTCGGAACTGTGGAAACGGCGATGGACACGACAGCCAGCGCTAAAGACGTAGTAAAAAATCTGCTGCTCATAGCGGCACCCCTCATGCGGCTTTCGACGCAATCCGTCAAAGGCCTAATCTAATCTTTATGATCAGACGAGCTTGGCACGCCTATGTTTCCGAAAATCAGAAATCAGAAAAAATATTTTCGCGCTCATGATTCAGTCAGCGACGCCGCTTCAAACTCCAACATCAATTGCACGTAATCGTCTGCTTCGCGCTCGCAATCGAGGTTTGACACCTGCAATCCAAGCAGTCGCGCGTTGCGCTGCGCGACCTCAGTCGTGTCGAGCAACTCGAGAGCGGCATCCATCATTTCGTCGATATTCGAAAGTGATTCGGCGAAGGTGCGGCTACGCGTGACTTGTTGGTAATCGCCATATTTGACTTTAAGCGTCAACGTCCGGCCGCTAGTCTTGTTGCTTTCGATACGTCGCTGCAAAGTTTCAGCCAAATCCTGCAGCGCCGTAATCATAGAATGGCGATCGTGCAAATCGGCCGCAAAACTTTCCTCGGCTCCAATTGATTTTGGAATGCGATGGGGAGTAACCTCGCGTGAATCCCGCCCGCGCACGATTTCATAGTAGAAGGCGCCGAGCTTGCCGAATTTTCTCACCAAATCGACCTCGCCCCAACTCTTGAGCGTGGCACCATCAGTGATACCAACATTGCGCATCTTCTCGGCGGTCACTTTGCCGACGCCGTAAAAATCTTCAATAGGCAAACGCTCCAAGAATGCTTCAACACGATCGGGAGTTATGACAAACAACCCGTCAGGCTTTTTAATTGCCGAGGCGGTTTTAGCCAAGAATTTGTTGATAGAAACTCCCGCCGATGCAGTTAATTCCGTTTCTTCCTGTATACGTTGTTTTATTTCCTTGGCGATCAGCGTGGCCGAGGGCATTTCGCGTTTGTTGTCTGTGACATCGAGATATGCTTCATCGAGCGACAACGGCTCGACGAGATCGGTGTACTCAAAAAAGATTTCGCGAATCTGGTGCGAGATCGCACGATAAACGTCAAATCGAGGACGAACAAAGATCAAGCTTGGGCAGCGTTGCACGGCAGTTCGCGACGGCATGGCAGAATGTATGCCGTACTGGCGCGCTTCATAGCTGGCGGCGGCCACTACGCCGCGCTGCTCGGGAGAGCCGCCTACCGCCACCGGCTTTCCGCGATAGCTTGGCTCATCGCGCTGCTCAACCGATGCATAAAACGCATCCATGTCGATGTGGATTATTTTGCGCACCAACTACCAGCGCATTATTTCGAAGGCGAGTTCTGTATGTTTTTTCGCAGAGCAATGTTTTTCCTGCGAAGCATAGAATGCCGCCAGCTCACAATGCACGGATGCCACCATCCAACTGTATGCACCAAACTGACTTTCGGCTTCGCGGAGAATTGTCTGATACCGCTGTTCAGCGTCGAGCGGATGCCCGTGCGCACACAAACTTCGCGCCGCTGCCAGTTGGTCGCATACTAGATCTTCGGGTTCAACCACAATAATCACGGCCGTTTCCGAATGAAGATATACATGAGATCTTACGCCAGATCCCATCCGCCACATGTGCAACTACAGCTTAAATCTATAGCGAACAACTTTTTCCGCCAGTCGTATATGTATTCGATATAGGGATTTACCGCATGGATATCAAGAATAGCGGCGGCGTGATATAAATCGCGCATGATTATCGAGCCATGGCAAGTTGTGGCGTTGTTCCTTTGGGCGTTTGCCGAGGCCGTGTTTTGGCCGTTCATGCCTGATGCCTTGCTGGTACCGCTCGCCGCATTCCAGCCGTCGACGTGGTGGATGTTGATACCAATTGCGGTGGCAGGCTCAGCAGTTGGAGGGGTTGCCTCTTACCTATTGGCACGGCGAACTGATGTGTCCGCTGTTCTCAGCGGCATGCCGTTTGTTCGCCCGCCGATGGTGGCACAATGCAATCTCTGGCTTGCCGCGGAGGGAGCCCGCGGCGTTCGCCATCAAGCACTGTCAATGGTGCCATTTAAGGTTTTTGCTTTTACGGCCGGAAAGCTAACCTTGCCTCTGCCCACATTTATCGCCTGGGCGATGTTGGTGCGCGGTGCCAGGTTCATGGTGGTCTGCGCCATCGCCGCCGTATCTGGAATAATTTTGAAGACGCCGCTCGCTCTTTACCCCGCTCCATTCTTGATCGCCTGGGCAGTGGCTTTTTACGTCGCGCTGATTATGATGGTTAGAAAATGGGAGAAAGCAGATGTCCGATCCGACTAAACGATTTACCGGTCTGGCCGAGATTTATGCGCAAGCACGGCCGACTTACCCGGAGGAGGCCATTCAATGCATCATCTCGCAAGCCGGACTGCGTGAAGGTTGCGTGATAGTGGATATCGGGTGCGGCACCGGCATCTCGACGAGATTATTCGCCAGGCGCGGCTTCAAAGTAATCGGCATCGAACCGAATGAGGACATGCTGCAGAAAGCGCGCGCCGAAAAGCCGCAATTACCTATCGAGTACCGCTATGGCACCGCGGAAGATACCGGACTCGAGAAGGACAGCGTCGATCTGGTGCTTGCCGCTCAGGCGTTTCACTGGTTTAGGCCGAGCGAGGCGCTAACGCATTTTCACGCGATTTTGAAAAAAGGCGCTTGGGTTGCCCTCATGTGGAACGAACGCGACGAGCGCGACCCATTCACGGCCGGCTATGGCGATGCATTACGCATGAACCCCGAGACCAACAAAGTAGAACTGCCTCGCCTCAAGGCAGGCGAGCCGTTGCTCACGTTTCCGCTTTTTTCCAATCAGGTAAAAGAGTCATTTTCCAATTCGCAGCATGTTGATGAGAATGGTTTGATCAATCGTGCCTTCTCGGCGTCATACGCGCCCAAGGACGAAGAAGGGAAGACACGGCTGCAACAAAAGCTCAAGCAACTTTTCGCCGAATACAACAAAGACGGCTATGTCGATTTGAGATACGAGACGTCGATTTATTTCGGGCGGAAATAATAACCGCATGGTAGCGGCGGGCGAAAGCCCCTGTCAGAAAGCGGCAAGCGGGCTTTCGCCCGCCGCCACCATATTTATGACTTCTTCTTCGGCCGCAAGCTGCGCCAGTCGTTGAATGACTCGATCGCACCATTCTTTATCGAGCAGAAAAACACGTTGTGAAAGCCGAGGTGATCGGTGGGCGTATAGGTGAGATCCATGCCCTTGCCGAGTCCCACATCCTCATGATTGATTTTCTCGAGAGCATTCACGAATTTTTCCCGAGTCACATCCTTGCCTGCTTTTTTCAGTCCCTCTGCAATTACCATGGCATAAATGTAACCGCGCAGGCTGACGAAGTTGGGCTTTTCTTTCGGGAAGTACTCTGCGAGTGCCTTGTGGTAATTTTTCACTAGCGGCAAGTCAATGCGCGATGGCGGCGGCGCCACTTCCGTAAACAACCATCCCTCAGCATCCTTGCCGGCCAGCTCGAGGAACGTGTCGGCGCCCGACCCTGAGTTCAGAATAAACAACGGGTGCCAGTTGGTCTCGCCGGACAGCTTGGCAATCTCGGATGCCGGTTTATAAACAGCACCAATAATCACGGCTTCCGGATTAGCCTTTTTCACTGTGTTGAAAGCTTCGCCGATATTGTTCAAGTTGCGAGTATAAGAACCGGCCGCCACCACTTCCGCACCGTGTTCGGCGAGGCTCGTCTTCACGCCCTCAAGACAGTCCGCTCCGAATGAATCGTTCTGGTAGATAACGGCGATTTTGCGGATACCGACGTCGTTCCACAGGTGCTTGACAGTAAGCCGCATTTCATCGCGATAGGAGGCCCTCGTGCCGAAGCAATACTTCTTCGCTGGTTCGCTGACGAAATAAGGGCCTGGATAGAAGCCAACGGCGGGGACTTTGTTGTTTTCCGCCATCGGCAAGTACTTCGCTAAACAAATGCTGCCCACAAGTCCTGTAATCGCAAAGACGCCTTTTTCTTTCATGCGGTTGAAAGAAGCGATGGCACCATCCGGCTCGTACCTGTCATCGTCGGTAAGAACGCGAATCTTGCGCCCGAAAATGCCGCCTTCGGCATTAATGCTGTTGACCAGGGCATTGATGCCAATGTCCGTCTGCTGCCCATACATTTGACTTGGTCCCGACAAGACGTTGCAGGCACCAAGCAGGATCTCTTTGTCGGTTGTACCAATATCGGCCCAGCATGCCGTCCCAAACAGGCACAATGCTGCTACAGCCAGCCTAATTCTGCCTTTCATCCCCACGTGCCTCGTTTGTTGTCGTAGAAAAATACCTCCATAGTCTATAACATTTGGCGCGTTAGTCATGAGAAGAACGCTCACACTGAACGTGGTGCCAAGAAGAAAAGGGCGGCGCGAGGGCCGCCCTTACAAATTTGGTGAAGCGGGCTTCCGTCGGGCTAGGACTAGTTCAAGCGGTAGCGCTGAACGATGCTGTTGATGCTGCCGGCCAGGGCGCTCAGGTTTTGAGCGGTGGCGCTTTGCTGCTTGGCACCGGTGGCGCTGTCATTGGCAGCCTGTGAAATGGCGCGCATGCCCATCGCGATTTGCTCGATACCGGCGACTTGCTGGTAGGTAGCCGACGCGATCTGCTTGGCGGCATTGGATGACTCAACGATGACGCCGTAGAGGCGGTTGAAGTTGGTTCCGATTTCGTGGACTTGATTGACGCCCGATTCCACGCGCTTGCTGCCTTCCTCGGTAACCAGCACGGTGGATGTGGTCGCTTTCTGAATCTCGTCAAGAATGCCGCGCACCTGGGCGGTCGCTCGCTTGGATTGGTGAGCGAGGTTTTTGACTTCAGCGGCCACCACGCCGAATCCTCTGCCGGCCTCACCGGCGCGAATGGCTTCAATCGCCGCGTTGACTGTGAGCAAGTTGGATTGTTCGGCAATTTCTTCCACTGAGGTTGTGATTTCGCCGATTTGAATCGTCTTTTGGCTGAGTTCGACGATGTTGCGGGCAATTTCTTGCACCTGATCGCGAATCTTCACCATGGCAAGCAGTGACTGTTCGAGCGCTTCTTGTCCCTTCTTGGAGACGTCGAGAGAGTGCTCGGAGATTTCCACCACCGACTTAGCCTTTTCACTGGCTTGGTTGACGATGATGCGAATCTCTTCCAGCGTAGCCAGTGATTGTTGAATGGAGCTGGCTTGCTCGGAGATCATGGCGCTTTGCTGGTTGGATGTAGCAGCCATTTCCGAAGCAGCCGCGCTCAAACCTTGGGCACCTTCGGCCAGCTCTTGAATGATGGCGTGCAAACTTTCGACCATCTTCTTGAATGCTTTCCCGAAGACGTCGTTTTCCGACCTTGCTTCCACTCTCACCGACAGATCG
>DATNQY010000046.1:0-2586 GCA_036703785.1 Candidatus Obscuribacterales bacterium | reverse complement strand
CTCGCCGCGGAAAATGTTAATCAGTTGGGGCAGCTCGTCGATACTCGTTTTCCGCAGCCACGCACCCACCCGCGTGATCGGCGAGCGCTCCATCTTCGCCATCAGCTCGGTGGAAATATTTGGCGCCCCGACAAACATGGTGCGAAACTTGTAGATATCGAATAAATCGCCGTTCTTACCGACACGCTTCTGGGTAAAAATGGGCGATCCCGGCGAATCGAGACAGATGGCGATGCAAGTAAGCACCAGCAATGGTGCCAGAAAAATGGTCGCACACAGAGCGAGTGCAAAATCAGTCGCGCGTTTGCACGCGAGAGCCGCAGGATTTTTTTTCACTGCGGCCGCACCTGTTGACGACCCCTGCTCTAAATTAGTCCTAATGTTTCACCTTTTATTTATTGGATGTATCCGCACATCGCTGCCCAGTGACTGCTCGGGCTGGTCGGTGGAACGATCATCGACATTTTCCCGGAAACGCGCGCTTTTTTGCTGAACCGGATGTAAGGAAGGTCGTGTCGACAGTGGCGATAATGTGAGTGGAAAGCGGGCTTCCGCCCGCCGGTACAGAGGAGCGCAGGCTGCCAGCCTGCAAAAGCGGGCTTTCGCCCGCCGCTACCAAAGCAAAGCACATAGGAACGCAGAAACAATGAAGGGACTCATTCTCAGCGGCGGTAAAGGCACGCGCATGCGGCCAATTACCCACACTGCCGCCAAACAGTTGCTGCCGGTAGCGAATAAACCGATTTTATTTTATGCCATCGAAGCGATTAAAGAAGCCGGCATCAACGAAATCGGCATCATCATCAGCCCGGAAACAGGCAATGACGTTCGCGACACGGTCGGCGACGGCAAGCGCTGGGGCACCAAGATCACGTATATCGTTCAAGACGAGCCCAAAGGACTGGCGCATGCGGTAAAAACAGCCCGCGACTTTTTGGCCGATTCGCCATTCGTCATGTACCTTGGCGACAACCTGATCAAAGATGGCGTAGCGCCGCTTGTTCAGCGCTTCAATGCATCGACGGCCGACGCCTCCATTCTGCTGAAGGAAGTGCCAAATCCAAGTTCTTTCGGCGTTGCCCAGCTTAACGATGCAGGCAGAATATTGTGCCTGGAAGAAAAGCCTAAGCAACCGAAATCGAATCTGGCTCTGGTTGGCGTTTACCTGTTCAACAAGAATATTCATCAAGCAATCGATGAAATCAACCCGAGCAAACGCGGCGAACTGGAAATCACCGACGCCATCCAGCGGTTGGTCGATACCAAGTTTCACGTCGACAGTCACGTTCTGAACACGTGGTGGCTTGACACCGGAAAGAAAGACGACATGTTGGAAGCCAATCGGGTCGTACTTGATGAGATGACCGACTACGAACAAGACGGCGTCTTCGAAGGCAAGACAATTATTTCCGGACGCGTGCATGTGGGCAAAGGCAGCATACTCAAGGATTGCCACGTCCGCGGTCCGGCAGTAATCGGTGAAAACTGCCATCTCGAGGATACCTATATCGGTCCATTCACATCCATTGGCGACAACGCCAAAATTACGCACACGGAGATCGAATACAGCATCGTTCGTGAGAACTGCAAAATCGTCGATTTCGAAGGTCGCATCGAGTCCAGTTTGATCGGCGTCAATGTTGAGCTGAGTCGCGCGAATCGCAAGCCGAGCGCCTATAGCTTCATGTTGGGCGACGACAGCAAAGTTGAAGTAGTCTAAGAGGTAACCAATGCAAATCCTAATCACCGGCGGTCTGGGCTTTATTGGCAGCAACCTGGTCAAATATTTCCTCAAGAATTATGCCGATTGCCAGATCATCAATTTAGATGCCGTCACTTACGCCGGCCACTTCGAAAATCTCGCCGACATCGAAGGGGACAAGCATTATCAATTCATTCAAGGAAGAATTGAAGACGAGAAATTGATCGATGAGATCGTTTCCGGTCGCAAGTTCGGCCCTGTGCACGGGATCATCAACGTCGCGGCTGAAACGCACGTCGACCGTTCCATTACCGATCCGGCAGTATTCGCTCATACGAACGTGTTGGGCACGCAGACGCTGCTTGAAGCAGCGTTCAAATATGGAATGGGCGGAAAAGCCAGCGCCAGTTCGTCCATCCGCTATGTGCAAGTTTCCACCGATGAAGTTTATGGCTCTCTTGGACCGACTGGTTATTTCACCGAAGAAACGCCGCCGGCGCCGAGCAGCCCGTATTCTTCCACGAAAGCAGGCGCCGACATGCTCGTGCGCGCCTACTTCCATACCTACGGTTTACCGGCAGTAATCACTCGCTGCAGCAACAACTATGGTCCTTATCAGCATCCGGAAAAACTGATTCCGCTGTTTATCAAAAACATCATGGCCGGCAAGAAAGTTCCAGTCTATGGCGACGGCATGAACGTGCGCGATTGGTTGCACGTTGAGGATCATTGCCAGGCCATCGCGCTTGCGTTCTACAAAGGACTGCCGGGCGAGGTCTACAACATCGGCGGCAACAACGAGCGCACCAACATGTACATCACGAAGCTGATCCTCAGCGAGCTGGGCAAAGGCGAAGAGATGATCAACTATGTCGAAGATCGCC
>DATNQY010000045.1:0-17255 GCA_036703785.1 Candidatus Obscuribacterales bacterium | reverse complement strand
TTGCGCCAGCCATGGTTTAGCGGGCAGTAAGCCGCGCTAATCTAGACCATGGCTGCATCAGCGTTAGCCTTCTATTTATACAGACCATTTATGCTCGTTTCCCATCAGGAAGCACGGCAACAACTGGTGCGCATCAGACTGGCGCCCTGCTGGATCGCCACTGCGGCCTGGTTTACTTTCACGTGCCTGTCCGTGCAGTTGCTGACGTGGATTCGCACCGGCATTCCCGCCGCACCGGATCCAATAAGCTTGTTTATCGCCAGCCTGAGTGGGAATTTCTTGCACGATCCCGTGCACGCAAAACGGTTGATCACCGGATCGGTTGCCGTCACCTGGCTCCTCGTGACTGCCTGGGCATTGCTGCAACGTTACAAAGATCAGCCTTATGCTCCCGAGCCGGATACTAACTTTGAAACCCTGGATAAAGCCATGACATTCTCGCGTCTCCAGTAAAACGGCTGAGTCAGTGTAAAATAACCGCTACGCCCTTGTGTCGGAACTGGTATACGAGTCGCACTTAAAATGCGATGCCCGTAAGGGATTGAGGGTTCAAATCCCTCCGAGGGCAGTTTCTCTCTTTGAGCCCTGAATTGTAGCCGGGCGGAAGCCCGCTTTGCGAAGCCGCCTACAGTAATCCCAACGCCTGCAGATCTTGCACCGGCTCTTCGAACGAACAAGAGCCGATTGACAGGACAAATTTCCGCCGCGCTTCTTTCACTTGAGCTGCCGTCAAAACGCGATCGCGCCAACGCGCCTGGTCGTCAAACTTGAAAGCGGAGGCGTCGGCTTCTTCGAGGATTGGCTCGAGCTGCCGATCTCCATGCCAGGCGAACGCCGCCGCCATCGTCACGTTGATAAACCCGTGCATCATCGCTTTCGGAGCGTTGTCCTCATAAGTGAGTGGATAAATCCCTCGCACCGGATGGTGTAAGCCGGCGGTTGCTTTAAACGGCAACCTACGTTCGGCACATGCCACCATAAATTCCGATACCAAAGACGCAGGCGGAATATCCTCGGGCTTCAGTCCGCCCATGCGAATCTTTGCGTAGCAACTGTTGCGTCTGAGTTCATCCAGCAATTGCGGCTTGCTGGGATCAACCTGGCAGAAAACAACATTCTTCGTCGCATTCATACCCATCGGAGCAGCTGTCTCGATCGCTGCAGTCCGCGACTGGACGTCATAGCCAGGCCACGTTTCCCCGCTGACGACGGACAGCCCGCGATTGAACTCAGCAGGCACCGCCTGTACGTCCGCAGTCGGCAACACAAAATAGCGCAGCATCCAGGAATAATCGCCGTCGCGATAGACACTGAATTTATCCAGCGCGCTTTTTATCGGCAGCTTCGCCGGTGGAAACAGCCCAGCGTAGTCGAACAACGCGTGCAACAGCTCTTTCAAAGCCGGCGCAACCGTGTCAGGCGCTTTACTAGACTTGAGCAAACTCATGCTTCAGTACCTTCACCTTGTTCTCAAGGACGCCAATGCCCGCCGCTTCCATTCTAACGACGTCGCCGTCCTTCAGCCAGGGATAAACGGCCGGCTCAAGCTCTTTGCCGGTAGCTGCATCCATTTTGGCGGCAAACTCGCCGATGCACCCGCTGCCTACGGTGCCCGAGCCTATGATATAGCCTGCGTGCATGGAAATGTTTTGTTGTCCCAGCCACGCCATGATGCGCGGGAAATTCCACGCCGCACGCTTTTGCGTAGTTGGATGTGTGTGATAGATGGTGTTGTAGTTAGTGCGGTTGCGCTCTTGCCCATTGACGGTGAGAACCATCTCGATGTCCATGACACCGTTTTCGTCCATCTTGAATTCAGAGACGGGAACTAGTTTTGGACCAAAGCTATTGCCGATGATCCATTTGGAATTGCTTGGTCCAAGCGCGTTCATATCTTTCATTTGCACGTCGCGGGACGACCAGTCGTTGAGAATAGTCAGATAGCACTTGCTTTTGAAGAACTCGAGCGCCTCTTTCTGCGAAGTCAAAAGCGCATCAGCTGTGACATAGCAGGCAATTTCGAATTCGTAGTCTGCGGCTTTCGTGCAAGCAGGAACCGTAATTCCATCGCCAGTGCCGAACGTCTTCTCCGGCGCCATGTCGACGATGTAATAACCGGCGTGGTCGTACCAATGCGGAGAGATTTGGGTGCCGCGCTTCTCTCGGATTTGTTTTACGTGTTTTTCGAAGCCTAGAAAGTCAAGCAGAATGCGAGGTTCCGGCACGTCGACATCGAGGAATTTGACCGTCCGCGTTTCACGCTTGAATAACATTTCGCTCTCCCTCTTTGTTTGCAAGTAAATAAGGATTTTACAAAACGGTAGACCTTGCCGTCCAGTCGGGAGACTTAAGCTACCCGGCTCAGCTAACGCGACAGGAACCGTCGTCCTCTTTGGTCGTCAAAAGGCTCACCAGTGCTGGATATGCGAGCGATGGAATTTTGGGTGCCTAATTACGTATCGTATGAAATGCTGCTGCAGAGCGTCTGCGCCCGGGCAGTGGCCGGGAGAACATCGGATGAGATTGCTTACATGGTTGAACTTGCCGAAGAACTCTGCCGCTTAATGCGAGACTCGACCAACACATGCGCGCCCCATGACGAGTAAAATACTCTCGTATGGGCGAATCCCAACGAGATCAGATAATCGCCGCAGTAAGAGCGCTGGGCCGTCGTGTCACCGTGGCGGATGTGTCCACACGCACAGGCTTGCCCTTGCTGGCGGCCAATCGTGCGCTGAATACAGTTGCCGCAGACTGTCGTGCCACCATTCAAGTGACTAAAGAAGGCAATTTGGTGTATGGCTTCGCACCGGCCTTCGAGGCGGCGTACCTGCAGAAAGGCTTGGCGCTGGCGGCGAAGCAGATTGGCGACAAGATCTTCCAACTTAGCTATTTTTTGCTGCGTATTTCATTCGGCGTTACTCTCATCGCATCGGTTATCACGGTGGCCGTTCTCATCATCGTGGCAGTACTTGCCATTATGAATAAGGACAGCGGCTCCGGAGGTGGTGGCGGCAGTGGTGGCAGCAGCAGTGGAGGCGGTGGCGGCGGGCTCGACTTTGATTTGAGTTTTATCGGTGATGTGGGCCGATTCTTCATGTGGAATGTCAGCTATGGCAATCCAATGCCGATCGGCATTGGACGTTCGGCAAATGAAGCGGCTTATGAGGCATACACACAAGGCAGATACATCCCGTCCGGACAACAAGCGGAAAAAGAAAACCAGGGCTTCGTCCTAAACTGTTTCTCGTATCTCTTCGGTGATGGGAATCCTAACGAGCACATCGAAGACCGTAAGTGGCAACTCATTGCTGAGCACATCCGCGGCAACACCGGTGTAACCACCGCAGAACAACTTGCATGTTACACCGGCGCCAACCCCAAGAAAGAAGAAGCGGTGCTACCGGTCTTGGTGCGCTTCGACGGACAGCCGACGGTAACCGACAGCGGCAATATTGTTTATGTATTTCCCGGCATGCAAGTGACGGCGGCTGACGCGCAACATGAGCCGCTGCCACCCTACCTCGAAGAGAAACGCTGGGACTTTTCGCTGCAGCCGGCCGAGCATTTCATATCGGTAGGCGTCTTCGCAGTGCTCAACTTCGTTGGTTGCATGTGGCTGCTCGGACACGTGCAGAAGATTACCGTCTTGCACCACTACCGCATTCTTATCGATTATCTCTCGGTTTATGCGGCGTTTTTCCTGTTCTTCCCAATCTTGCGTTATTTTGTCCTAAAATTCGTCAACGGAAAAACGTTCTTGCGCAACAAAAAACGCAAATCATATTTGAAGCTGATACAAGAACCGAAGCACCGCGAGAAACTTGTTGAGGCGCGTGCTTACGCGATTGCCGCCAATCCAACAAGCAGCAACAACATCGTGTACACCACCGAGAAAGATGTTCTCGAGCAACAATTCGAGCCATAATGTCGCTACTTGGATAAGCCCATATTTTTCAATCGCTCCCGACGCCCGATATCCGGCGGCGTGATGTCCGCATGGCGCGGACTGACGTCCTTGCGAAGGATTTTGCCGAACTCCAGAGAGTTCGCCCAACGCCCCGTCATTCGGTACATCGCCAAGCGCAAAAACCCTGCATGTCTAAACTGGGGGTGCCACCAACCGAACTCGTGCGCCAGGTTGTAGGCATCACCGGCCTCGTCCGCCGCATCGGTATATTGTTTTGCCCTTTCGTCCATGAGCGCATGATTGAGAAACCCTTCCACGCAAGCGGGATTTTTCGTCGACCTCATATCATGTAAGGTCCGGAAGAACCAAGCCTTAGCTTTCTGGTAATCGCCGCGGTAAAAGAATGAGTTGGCGAGCATGGCCCGGGCTTCCATCCGTTCTGCGGGAGTGGCTTCCGTCGAATCCATAACTCGCTTGGACCACGGTTCGATGTCGAAATAACGCTGCGCCGAATAATAATATTTTGCCGCTAACAAAGCATCGGGACTTGTGTCGGCGCCGACGACTTTTACTCGCGCGTCTGATGCCAGCCCCGCATGCTGCGCGGCGGCAAGATCGTCACCACGCAGAAAGTACCATTCGGACACTAGTGATTGATGTAGCGCTTCGTGTTCGGCAGCCTTGGCCGCGTCTTTGGCGGCACCAGCCAGCTTCTGAATGACTGCATCGGCTCGCTTCTGCTCCAGAGCGAGCGAGCCGTTCGGACCCAAAATCGCATGTATAGGTTTCACTTGACGCGGTATCAAATTGGTGGTCAGAGCAAACGTTTTACCCATTTCCGAGACGCCTTGCTCGGCCAGATCCATGTGATTGAAAAATCGTCCGGCAGATACCATCGCCCACGCAGCTAAAGCGGCATCATTCGCCGCCAGGGCCGTGCTGGACATGGCGCGAGTTTCATTCAAGCCGTAAGCAAAAGCTTCGCTCGCTTCTTTGTCGTGGTTCAACGCCGTATAGCCATCGCCGAGGCGAACCAGAAGCTCCCATTTAACAGGAGCATTAGGTAATGCGCTCGCCTCTTTTCGCAATTGTGCATAATGCATGAGCGCGGCAGCAACCTGTCCGAGGCCGGCTTCGTCATCAGCAACACCCTGCAGGGCACGCAGTTTCATCTCAGTGGTGGCACTGTCATCGAGCTTGGTCGACTGGAGCGCCTTGTTCCATTCTGCCAATGCCTGCCTTTCCTCGTGCATGCTATCCAAAATGCGAGCTTTTCGAGCTGCGGCCATATATTGCAGCGAGGGATCAGTTGACTTATTGATGATGGCGGCAAATTGCAAGGCGGTGCGCTTGTCGCCATTGTCTGCGTAAACGCCGGCAACTTCATCGGCAAGTTTGGCTATGTCACCGCCGATGTTATCCAACGGCGCGAACTTCTGAATCACCATATTGCTTACAGCATTGGCGCCCGCCTGATTGCAATCCAGCTTAAAGATCATGGCGAGAAACATCAGTTGCTTGCCTTCATCGTCCGCGCCGGCGCGAATGCGAGTAAACATCATCCATTGTTCGACGAATTCCCGGGCCTGAGCGGGATTCCTGAGCCAAATATCCTCGTGCAATTGGCGAATAATCCACAGTCCGTCATCAATGGCGCGATTGGCAGCGTGCGAGCCGCTGAATCCGGAAATGTTTTCGGCCTGGCGAAAAAAAATGGAGACTGCGTCGACACTGGGATGCGCGATTAATTGATCGTGCAGATCATCGATAACTTTATCTGCATCGGCGGGCTTAATCACGTTGGGATCTGCCAATCGCCTAGCCAGGGTGGCTGTATCGTAATTTTGCGCCCACTCGGTTTCGAGCTCCTTTATTGGTTGACGACCAAACTGCCACCAACAGAAGAAACAGAGCCCTATCGCCAGCAATGGGATGGCGGGCAATAACGGTCTGGGAATCCTAAATTGTATTTTTGTTGCCGCCGCGCCGGAGGGCCGCTTGCTGATCGGCTTCTTCGTTAGCGATTGGAATGTCCGCGATGGTTTGCCGCCGGGTTTTTGACGAGCCAGCTCTTGCAGGGCAACCAGAAGTTCTGCGGCATTTTGATAGCGGTCGGACGGTTCTTTGGCCATGCTCTTTTCGAGCACGGTTACAATCCCTTCCGGATAACCGCCAGGCACCGCATTCAAGACCAGAGGCTGATAGCTGTGGTTGAATAAAACTTGATAAGCACTCTCGCCCTCGAATGGCGGCTTTCCAAAAATCGCGTTATACATTACGCAGCCCAGCGAGTACACGTCGGCCGAATAGTTGACTTGCTCACCGCGTCCTTGCTCGGGACTCATGTACAACGGGGTGCCAAGCAATACTCCAGTAGCAGTCAGCTTCTGTCCTGAAGGGACGGCGGTCTCAACCGCCTTGGCAATTCCGAAATCGAGGATGGCGACGCTGCAAGTGGCCGCGTCATCGCCGAGCAGAAAGACGTTGCCGGGCTTAATATCGCGGTGAATAACGCCATGTTCGTGAGCATGAGCAACTCCGGCGACTGCTTGTTTGAAAACGTTGAGAAACTCGGCAAAGGCAAATGTGACTTGCTCATCCAGAACATTTTGCAAACTTTGTCCTTCGAGAAAGTCAAAGACGATGTACGGTTGGCTGTCCACCACGCCGAAAGCGCGCACGCCGGCAATATTGGCGTGACTGAGCTCCTGCGCCATTTGTGCCTCTTGCTTAAAGCGGCGAACCGCCTCCAAATTCAAAGCGAATTCAGGTCGCAGGATTTTAATCGCCACGATTCGGTCGAGATTGACGTGCCGAGCGCGGTAAACCTTGCCCATGCCGCCCTCTCCGGCTACCGACAAAATCTCGTAGCGCTCGTCAAAAATTGTCTTCGGAAGTAGCGATTGTTGCTGTTCCACTATTTATTGGTTATGCCCAGCGCAAAATCGATACGCTCACGCAGAGACGGATGGCTGAAAAACCAAAATTGGATGAACGCGGGCGGGTCTGGGTCGGAAAGATTTTCCCGAGCCAGCGAGACAAATGTGCGCGCCATGGCCGCCCGATTGCCGGTGATTTGTAGACCAAACGCGTCGGCTTGGTGCTCGATCAATCTGGAAATGCCGTTGTCTATTGGCTCGCCGAAAAATCCAAGCACGGAAAATAGGAGCATCAGCGCTGGAACAACAGCCAGGTCAGCAGGTGACTGCACCCCCCAGCGCCGGGGCAAACGTTTCACCAGGGGCTCGAAAGCCAGTCCGAGAACCATCAATCCGACCAGCAAGGCGACTACCGAAAGCGCAAAACCAATCAGGACATGTCCGAGCGCATAATGGCCGAGTTCATGACCGATAATGGCCAACACTTGATCTTCCGGCAGCTTATTCAGCGTAGTATCCCAGACAACAACGCGAGCCGAACTTCCAAGACCAGTGACCTCCGCATTCAATTTGTCCGTCTGGCGACTTTTGTCCACAACAAACACGGGCGCATTCGGTATTCCGGATTCAGCCGCCAACTTCTCGATGCTGGTATGCAGGGGGCTGGGGGGCATCGGCTCATACTTGTTGAACAGCGGATCAACAATCAAAGGATAAACAAAAATGACAAACGCAATCAGCGGCGTCATCAGCGCCCACAAGGCGAGCGGCCAACGCCGGGGGAACTTCAGGTAAGCAAAAAACGCCACCCCCCAGCCGACGGCGAGTTCGACGGCATAAACCAATTCATCCTTCACAAAATCGCCGAGCCAAGAAATGAAACTTTGATGCGTCAAATTGAAGGCGTGCTCGTTGTGGAAGCTTACATACCAAGAATATGGCAGGCGCAAAACAGCAAGCACAAACACCAGCATGGCTAGGTACATGGGTATCCGAAGCAATGTGCCGGCGGGCTTCAGCCTGCTCGTTATAGACTCGCACCACTGCCGCATCTTCGCAGCCAATCCGGTCTGGAGCACCAAAAACAACGACACCCACGTGTAAATCAGCCCGGTGAACAAGAAGACATAACGCAACCGCGCATACTCCAGCATTCGGGGAGTCACCACAGGCGGTGTCACCCCATATTGATGCATGGCAGCTAATTCGACCGGGCTAAACACCTATCGATTTACCGTTTTCATCGCTTCTGCCGGATAACGATCGCCGGCGGCTGCTCCAAGCGGGGCAATCTCATTCAGCTCCGCGAGATCTTCCTTGCTCAGTTGAACATCAAGAGCATGGAAGTTTTCTTCGACATATTTGCTGCGCTTCGTGCCCGGTATGGCGTGCATAAATTCGCCTTGGGCGAGCACCCAGGCAATGCACAGCTGAGCCGGAGTACACTTGAGCTTGTTTGCGTAGGCGGAAATACGATCGGCCATTTTCAAATTGGCGTCGAAATTGCCGTCGGCAAAGCGGGGCGCATTGCGCCTAAAATCGTTGTCCGCCAATTGCTCGCGCGTACGAATTCTCGCCGTCAGGAAACCCCGGCCCAGCGGGCTGTAAGCTACAAATGCCATGCCGTTTTCGCGGCACAGCGGCAATATTTCGCGCTCGACGTCACGCGTCCACAACGAATATTCACTTTGTATCGCAGCCACGGGATGTTCTCGCAGCGCTCGTTTGATCGTATCGGCGTTGGCTTCCGACAATCCGGCCACGCCTATTTTTCCCGCCGCGACCAGCTCGCCCATTGCACCCACCGTTTCTTCAATCGGCACGTCGGGATCGACGCGGTGCAAATAGTAAAGCGAAATGTGATCAACTCCCAAACGTATCAAGCTGGCATCACAAGCTTTCTTGACATAATCGGGACGTCCGTTGTATTTGCGCGCTCGAGGATTTTCGGGATCGCGCACGACACCGAATTTGGTGGCGAGGAAAAGCTGGCGGCGATCTGCTCCAAGCAGTTTAATAAACTGCGCGAGCAGCTTCTCGTTGTGCCCGATTCCATACATGTCGGCGGTGTCGAAATGACGAATGCCGAGCTCGAATGCCAGCTTCAATGTCTCAAGCGAATGAGCGTCGTCGGTGGGCCCGTAAAACTCGCTCATGCCCATGCAGCCCAGACCCACCGGCGGAACCTGAACAGTGGCGATGCATCGTTGGATCATTCTTGGCTACCAGCGTGACCGGGAGTCTGTAACGGCGGGCATAAGCCCGCTGATAATCCTATCACCTGTAATAGCGAAACCACCATGCCTCGGTGTCGGTGCGCTCTTTCAACTCGCGCAGGCGCTGGACAAGCTCTAGAAAATAGACGAGGTCCTCGTCATCGAGATTGGCCAGCGATCGATCAAACATTTTCTGGAGCAGAAGATCGTACGAGACGGCTTCCGGGACATGCTCGTAACTCATTGCCGGTCCTCACGGTACGCCGGGAGAATTGACGCGATGCAAAAGTGCCTGTTCCCTTGAAGACTGCCCAAAGTGCTCACATGACTAGTACAATATGGTCACTGGGAAAGCGGGCTTCCGCCCGCCGCTACCATACTAGGAGAACAGGCAACACGGTCTTTGGGCGGAGAATCTGTTTGGCAATTGCAGCAATAATCTTTGTCGGCTGGCTGATCGGCGTTTGCTTGCACGAATTCGGGCACGCGGTAGTGGCATATATCGGCGGCGACAAAAGCGTCAAAGACAAAGGCTATCTGACGCTCAATTTGCTCAAGTACAGCGATCCGCAGGTGACTTTTGTGCTGCCGATCATAATTTTGATCCTGGGCGGCGTTCCTTTGCCGGGCGCGGCGGTGTACATAGATCATCGGCGTTTACGCGGTCCGCTCTGGGAAATGTTGGTGGCCGCGGCCGGACCACTTGCCACGGCGCTCGTCGCCATTTTGTTTTCGCTGCCGTTCTCGCTGCATCTGCCTTTGCCGTTTGCGGACATATTGATGCCTGGGCTCGCTTTCCTGGTAGTCCTGCAATTTGTCGCGCTCGTTTTTAATTTGCTTCCTTTGCCGGGATTCGACGGATTCGGCATCATAGAGCCCTGGTTGCCCACCCACCTGCGCGTCAAAGCGCTTCAATACGGTCAGATGGGAATCTTGCTGGCACTGGGAATCATATGGCTGGTGCCACCGGTCAATGCTTTTTTCTGGATTTCCGCTCATGCGCTGTCGGGCGCTCTGCGTGTGCCGGAAGAGTGGGCCGTCGCCGGCGAAACCATGTTTTTCGCTGCCAACAATCGATATTGGTTGGTACTAGGGCTGGTGGCGCTCATGATTCTCAGCCGCAAGAAGCAGACGAAGCAGCCTACTGCTGAGGAGTTTTACCGCACGGCGCGCGATCGCCTGGCGGAGAATCGCCCTGACCAGGCTCTGCAAGCCGTTAACTTCGCGCTCAAGCTTAATAACAACATTGCCGAAGCCTGGCATTTGCGGGCGATTTGTCTTGGTTTGCTCAACCAACCATCGGAAGCGCTGGAAGCCTTTGACGTGGCGCTGCGCCTCAAGCCGGACTACGCCGATTGCTGGTACAACCGCGCTTGCTGCCTGAGTTTGCAGGATCACAACGAAGAAGCGCTGGCGTCTTTGCAGCATGCGTTGCAGCTAAATCCGAGCGACGAGTTAAAGCAGCATGCGCGTAAAGACATCGGTTTTCGGGCGTTGCACAGCGATCAGCGTTTTCGCCAATTGACACAATCCCAGCAATCTCAAGATTAGACCAGGAACCCTTGGCACGATCGCCCTGTCTGCAAGGACAGGCTTTAATCTATGTTCTCAGATCGAATGCAGGGAGGACTCCATGGTGAAGTTCGCACACCGACATGATGAGAAACCCGATCCGGTGTATGTGGCAAGCGATCTGGAACGCCGAGCGCGCCAGCAACTCGATTACGGCTCACCGTCGCTTGCCCTGCAGCTTGCAGAACAAGCGTTGCATCTGAGACGGGAAGAACTTCCCGGCACTGAGTACTGGACGCTCGACCTGGTGGGACTGGCCAATCTGGCGCTGGCTGAGTATGAAAGGGCAAGAAATGCTTTCAGCGAAGCAGTCGAGCTGATTCAAAAAGACTATTACGAAGACCATCCCAACATCGCACCGATTCTCGATCACTGGGCGTTCTGCTGCGTGGAGGAAGGCGAACTCATCAAAGCCGAAGAGCTGTCAAAGCGTTCTCTCGCCATCAAACACAAATCGCTTCTGCTGCAAGATGTGCAAACCGTCGAAACAATGCGCTCGTTGGCAGAAATTCAGCGCCGGCTGGAAAAATATAAAGAAGCTGAGGCGTTGTTGCAACAGGCGCTGAAAGTGGTTGAACCATCCACTATCGGTCCGGTTGAGGAATTTTATTACGAGCTGGCTTTGCTCAATCAAGACCAAGCGAAGTACGACGAAGCCGAAGAATACTACAAGAAGGCGCTGCCGATATTCGTGGATCGCGCGGGCAAGTCGGCTCGTTATGCGACGTGCTTGCAGAGCTATGCGACACTGCTGAGAGATACGAAACGAGGAGCTAAAGCGAAAAAACTTGATGCTGAAGCATTGGGGATTTTGGCCGAAATCAGCGAAAACCGGCTCGCCCAGCTCGATCAAAATAAGCCCGGCAGCGTCCTGTTTTATGAGCCGCTCTTTGCCTGCACCATTTTGCACTAACGGCCCAGTCAGATGCCAGGAACCGCTTGGCAAGAACATGCGTCCACTATCCCAGAAAATGTGGCATTGAGGCAAGCGGCGCTTGCCTGAGTTTTGATTTGCGTCCCCTAAGGCAGGAAAGCCCGGATCCCTCCGGGTTTTCTTGTCTTTTCCCGTGGTAAGTGGTAACTGTAGGTGCGCTTGTCCGCTTACCCGGGAGGACTCATTCATGAAGAACGCTTTCGCGGCAGCATTGTTTGCCACTGTAATGACGGCAGGTGCCGCATTGGCGCAGGGGGCGAATGAAGGTCCAAGATATGCATTCGATGCATATTATTTGGAAACACCGAGCAACGCGAACATTCACATGTTGTCGGACGGCCAAGGCAAATTGCGCACCGAGGTGGAAAAAGGCGGGCAAAAATCGGTGACCGTTTCAGACTTTGCCAATCAAGTCGGTTACCAAATTGTCGACCCGCAGCGGATGGTCTTACGATACCGGCTCAGACCCGGCGCCGGACACGATGTGCACGATGATGCGTCGGCGCGGCGCTTAGGAGCAAAAGGCACCGGCGTGCAAATCATGCACAACCATGCATGCCACGTTTGGGAGTACGCCGGGGCGACGGGCAAAACCACTACCTGGGTCGCCGACGACGTTGATTATCTCGTCAGGTCGCAAACGACTACACCGAACGGACAAAGTTATGGTTTGGACCTCAAAATGATCACGCGCACCAATCCGTCGCCGAGCTTGTTCGCTGTTCCAGCAGGCTACAAGATTGTGAATGTACAAACGCCGGGGCGATAGAACGCGACCCGGCATGCACGTGCCACCATATTTGGTGACGAATAATTATGCCGGCTGACCAGAGGGACGCATTGCGGCTTGCTGCGCAAGCACGCACTGCTGCCAAGCCGGCGCTCCAACGGCAGTTATTTCGTGCCGAGTAGTTCGACTTCGAAGACCAGTGTGGCGTTGGGTGGGATTACGCCGCCGACACCGGAAGAACCATAACCCAATTGCGCCGGAATGACCAGACGGCGCTTGCCGCCAATCTTCATGCCGGCAACGCCTTCGTCCCAGCCGCGAATGACTTGTCCGGCGCCAAGCTTAAATTCAAATGGTTTGCCGCGATCTTTCGAGCTGTCGAATTTCGTTCCGTCGGTGAGCCAGCCTGTATAGTGCACCGAGACGGTTTGTCCAGCGTTTGCCGTATTGCCGCCGCCGACGACTTCGTCAGTGTACTGCAACCCGGACTGCGTGGTAATTGCTTGCGTCATATGTCCTATCTCCCGTGAAGAGGAAATAGTTTATTACCGTCGCCGGCGCAAAACCTTAACGCGCCGGTGAACAATCCGCAAAATACAGGCCCAGTTGGAAGAATCCGAGTTTATAATGGCGGTTACTCGGAGTCCCCATGGCAAACCCTGCACCGACCGGACGGTCTTCTGCTCTGGAACCGCTGAAAAGCGAAGCGTTCCGGACTGTGTTCTTCGCATCATTTTGCATGAACACGGGCCTCTTCATTCAGGACATCGGCTCCGCCTGGCTGATGACGTCATTGACCACGCAGCCGATGATGATCGCGCTCATGCAGACTGCTGCGGTTTTGCCGTACTTTCTCCTATCTTTGCCTGCCGGCGCCGGCGCCGATTTAGTAGACAGGCGCAAACTTTTAATCGCCGGCCAGTGCTGGCTGATTCTCGCCGCCGGAGCGCTGACGCTTTTGACGCTCACCGGCCACACACAAGCGTGGACGCTTTTGTGTCTTACCTTCGTGCTCTATATCGGCTGCGCGTTTAACTCGCCTGCCTGGAACGTGATCATTCCGCAGCTTGTCCAGCGCCAACACATGGAGTCGGCAATTGCCATGTCCAGCGCCGGGTACAACCTGGCGCGCGGCTTCGGCGCTGCATTGGGCGGTTTAATCGTCGCCTCCTTCGGCTCCGGATGGGCGTTTGCCGTCAACACCGCCTGTTTCATCTATATGCTGCTGACGCTTATAAGCTGGTCGCACAAGGCATCACGCATCGAGCCGAGCTCCGAGCCAATGGTCAGCGCCATCCGCGCCGGACTCCGCTACGTAAAGCACTCGCAAGTCCTGAAGGCGGTGATGGTGCGCACCGCATTGTACATGCTGCCGGTAAGTGTCATGTGGTCGCTTTTGCCGCTTTTGGCTCGTGAGCAACTGCACGTCAATTCCACACAGTACGGTTTTATCGTCGCTGCATTCGGCATCGGCACGCTGCTGGGAGCCATCCTGCTGCCGAAGCTGCGCCAGCGCGTAACGTTGGATGGGGCGAGCACCACGGGCATCATTCTCTTCGCGCTGTCTTTCGGTTTGCTGGCGCTCTCCCACACATTCTGGCTGGGTTTTCTCGCCATGCTCGGGTGCGGCGTCGGATGGGCAGTCAAAAATAATTCGCTCAACGTCTCCGTGCAACTTTCGGCGCCCAACTGGGTGCGCGCCCGTGCCTACTCTGTGTATCTGGTGGTCTTCCAGGGCTGCACCGCAATCGGTGCCGTCATTTGGGGCGCGGTGGCTTCGGCATTCGGCATGTCCATGGCTTTCCTGATTGCCGCCGGCTTGCTTCTAATCGGGCTTATCGGCAATCTGTTTTACAAACTTTCCCATGCCGACACTATGGACGTCCGCTACTCCTCACACTGGAGAATGCCCGAGTTGTCGCACACGGTGCCGGCTGAGCGCGATGGGCCGGTGCTCGTCACTGTCGAATACATCATCGATCCCGACAAAGCAGCGGAGTTTCTCGACGCGATTAACGACCTGGAGCCCCAGCGCAGACGTGATGGTGCCTTTCAGTGGCACGTCTTTCGCGACCTTGAAGACGCCAGTCGCTTCTACGAAACCTACATGGTCGAAACGTGGGGCGAGCATGTTCGCCAACACGAGCACGTCCTGGTCAGTGACAAGGCTGCCGAGCAGCGCGTGGACGCCTTTCACCTCGGTCCGGACAAGCCTTTGGTTGGGCACTTCATCGCAGCCGGCGCCGGCAAGTCGCTCTTGATCAATCGCCCGGACGGTCTGCCTGCGCATTCGCACAACCATACGTCGCACGAAACTACGGAAGCCCAATGACCAGCCGGCTTTAACCAATTTGAGTCATGAAAATGCAGCCGCATTTTCGGGTATAACTGATCTTGTACAAGCCCTTTCTTTACCGGGGCCAGGAAACAATGCCAAACGCATCCAAAAACTCAGACTGGAAAGCCGCCATGTATGAATCGGCAAACCAAGGCACAAGTGACGAAAAAGTCCAGGGATTGCTCGAGAACGTTTTCGGATTGCACATTCCAAAGACGCCATTGTTCGATTCCGAAGACGAGCAGAAATTCGCCGGTGTGTTGGAAAATGTTTTTGGCTTGAGGCTGCCATCAGAGATGGTGCCCAGCGCGTATACGATCTTCATCAAAGAGTACGGTCAGAGCTAGCAGGTCCAATGGTTGAGCTATGGTGGCGGCGGACGAAAGTCCGCCCTTTTTTTAACGCATACATTTAACGAAACCTCTCACTCATATCATCGACAGAGAACATGACAAAACTGGTGACAGTTGAGTCTGTTTGTTCGAGGTATTTCTAATGGCAATGTTGCCCAGTTTTTGCGTTAATACCAGTTGTTCCTGTACAGTTCGCGACACCGGAGACGCATGCTGCGCGGACTGCGAGCAGGATGCCGCGCAGGCTCTCACCGGCGCTTGTGGATGCGGGCATCCCGACTGCGAGCCAAAGACTCTTGAGGCGGATACGGATGTATCCGAGGTGGCTCTCGTCTAGTTCAGTTTGCGACTGGTTGTGATTTACTGCTGGTTTTGGACAGAAAGGCTGAGTATGCCTGCCTGACCTGCACCGGCATTGGCGAGATGTGCAACAACTCGTCGAAAACATGTTGAGCTTGGTCGTACTTCTGCCAGCGCGTGTATAGCTCGGCAAGATCGACCAGAGCAAGATCGACTTGTCCGGCATTCATGAAGCGGTGACGCATTTCTAAGCGTTGTTTGAGCGCAGCTTCAGCCTCTGGATACCGGCATTCCGACTCGTAGAGCGCCGCCAATCCGGCCAACGTGTTAGGTACGGCGTAAGTTTTTTCTTTTCCGGGCAAACGATCACCCAGAGCGATGGCTTGCTTGAATAATTTTTCCGATTCTCCTTTTTTGCCTTCTTCCATATCGATGCGAGCAAGCTGATCGCTGTAATAACGCAGCAAGTCGGCATGGTTGCCCTGGTGCGCTTCGAACACTGACATGGCGCGAGCAAACATCGGCTGCGCTTTTTCGTTTTGCTGCTGGCGATGGTAGAAATTACCGACGCTAAAGGCAAACTCTGCAGTCCGCGTATCGTTTTTACCAAACTGATGCTCTGTGCGTTTCAACTCGGTGAGAAGCTGCTGCTCAGTCTGGGCATTGGCGCTCATCCACAACCCGGATGAACTTCCAGCAAGCACGGCCAGTGTCAGAGCCCATGTCTTCATGTCTATCTCCTGCGCATTCCTCTGAAGCAAGGATAGCTTGAGTATTCCATGACGTACAAGCTCAGCCGCGGAAATTCACCCACTGTCCGTCCGGTTGGAGCACCTGATTCGGTCCGAATTGCCCTTTGTATTCCATCGAGCGGCAGCCGGCGATGTAGTACCCAAGATAGACATAGGGCAAGTGACGTTGAGCCGCTTCCTCGATCAAACTCAGACAGATCCAAGTTCCGAGAGAATATTTGCGATATTCCGGATCATGGTAAAAATAGATTCCCGAAAATCCGTCGCCCAGATCATCGACGTAGCTGACTGCAACCAGCTTGTCGTCGCGATAGTACGCCCATTCCATCACGGGTAAGGGTCCAGCGACTATCGAATGAATGTGGCGAACACCGCGGTCGATGTCGGGGTCTGGCCAGCCTTTCTGATCCGCGTGGTGCGCGTGATGGCGGAAATATAAATCCAGTCGCTCGTCGTCGAGTGTCGGTTGTCCGATTTCAAGACGCGTGTCTGCATTGAGCTTGGTGACGCGACGCTGGCTGCGATCAGGTTTGAAAGCGTCGGCGATTACGCGAATTGGCTGGCAGGCGATGCAGGACGGGCAGCGAGGACGGAAAAGCATGTTGCCGAAACGGCGCCAGCCTCGCGCCACCAGGTCGTGAAACTCCTGCTGGCTCAGCTGATTGACGATGCGATACTCCAGCCGCCACATCTGCTCCGGCAGATAGTGGCAGGGCGTAGCCGGCGGGAGGTATCGCAAACCTTTGTCCATACGGACGCATTATTCCCGCGTTGCCGATAAACCTATGGTTTAACGCGAAAATTTTTGAGAGAGACGGCAGGCATAAATTCGCCAATGGGCTTCCTTTTCCACCAATTATGAGTCGACTGCCACTCCGCAAAGTTAGTGAACTGGTAATCGTAAAGGGTAGCGCGAATGAAAGCAGGAGGATGCCCCTGGAAGGGATCATTCTCCAGCAAGCGCACCACATCCGGTGACCCTTGAAGCAGCCGATAGACAAAGTGGAGGAACCATGGGCTGCTCTCGACCGGTGCAAGAGAGGCAAACCACATCTGCCAATCGAGCCGAGGTTGAAACGGCGCCACTAGAGGCGGTGGTCTATCGAGCGGACCAGGCTTGAACTTGAATGTGTACGGCGTCCAGTGGACGCCGTCATTGCTGCCTTCGACGGAAATCTCCGGGCGCGTCGTGGTCATCACCGCGAACAAACCGTAGGTGCTGCTGATGTGGAATGAATCGGCATACACCATGAGTCGATTGATGCCCGGCA
>DATNQY010000044.1:0-16017 GCA_036703785.1 Candidatus Obscuribacterales bacterium | reverse complement strand
GATGGCGACACCATTAAGGTGCTCGCTCCCGACAAACATCTGCTGATTCTTCGCCTGCAAGGCATCGATTGTCCTGAGAAGAAACAAGCATTCGGCATGCGCGCGAAACAATTCACGTCCGGACTCGTTTTCAACAACGATGTGGTGGTCGAACCGATGGGACGCGACCGCTACGGACGAACAATCGCCGACGTCCGCCTCAAGGACGGAACTTCCGTCAACTACGCTCTAGTCAAAAATGGTTATGCCTGGTGGTATCGGAAATACTCCAATGATCCACGCCTCGCGAATTTCGAAGAGCAAGCGCGAAAAGGACACCTTGGTCTTTGGTCCGCCCCACGCGCCGAAGCCCCGTGGGATTTCCGGAAAGCCGAGAGGGACCACGCTTTGACGTCTCACGCGCAACCGGAATAGTTTATCCATCGCCTGGGAATATATTGTGTGCGTTCTCAGGATAGTTAGGCAATGAAGCCATGGCTGTTGGTTGGGCTCGGTTGGTCGGTCGCCGTTGCGGTCGCGCCTGCGATTGCTGATGAGGCCAACCCAACACGCTTGCCGGCAGGTCGTTACATCTACCTCGGAGCAGATCCAAATTCAGGGTCGCCCAAAGCTTTTAGCGTCACGGCATCGGGGGCAATAATTTGGCAGGAAGCTGCCCCTGCCAGCACATCGGCTAGCGGTAGCGGGACTGATTTAATTTGGCGCGGCGATTCAAAAGTAGGTTCATCCTCCGGGGCAGCGACTAGGGATGCGAAAGACCCGCACGAAGCGACGGCACAACAACCAACCTTGACTCCGAAGCTGGATCCAAGAGCACCCACGACTCCAGCTCCAGAGCGAATGCCCAATATCGAGAGTATAGACTGGCCGCTTATCAAATTTCGACCGAGACCGGCACCGGGGACCAAAGATGGTTTCGTGCAGCTAACGACCACCGAGGAAGTAAGTGGCTATTCAACGATGGGTCTGGTCAGGTATAAACTCATCTTACTGCGAGCAGAACCCGGTGAGCTCACTCTCGAATTGCTAGACAAGGACGGATTCCGACTCGGCAACGAGTGTTATGTTTCCGCCAGCGAATTTCAAATCATCCCTGGGACGGATCTAGTAGCGGCCAGGGGGCAATTCAACATTGCTATTTCCGATTATTCGAGAGTAAGAGACTTTTCGGTAGCCCAGCGCCAGTCCGGCTATATAAAAGCTCGCCAATCGCCAGTGATTCCTGCACTGCCATTCAGCCATAATTTCTAATGGTGCTCAGCAGACGACTAACAACATCTTGCGCGATCCTGTGCATCTCTTTTGGATGGGCCGTCACCGTCTCTGGTGCGCTCGCGCAGGCTGATGAGAATCAGACGCCAGCGCTGAGCGAACAGCCAAGTGCACCGATGGGCAAACCCATTCTTCGAGGCGGTCTTGTTGATGAGGCGAGTCCGATGTGGATAATCCAGCGGAAAGAACAAACCGATCCGTTTGCTCTTGAGCTGAACAAGCGTATGCCGATGTTGCCGCCGCCTGTTTCAAAAGCTTTGCAAGCAAAGATGGACAGCGTTCCGTTTCTGCGGGGAGGGGTGGACGACGCCGATTTTAGTTTTCCGAAAAGACAACCGGAACTAAGTCCCGGATTCAGGCTGGAGGTCTCTCGCATCAACAGGCCCCCCGTTCCGCCCACTATGTTTCTGTGGCCGGCTTTCGATCCCGTGAGACAGCCTGTACCCGGAACGCTGTTGCCATCGCTGGCACCAGACGAGGCAAATCGGATCAGTCGAGAAATGGATCGGCAAGTTTTCTCCGGGCGCCGCAGTGATGGCGACTTCGACCTGCATGGGCGTCTGTACAGACCTAACAATGCATCCGCCGAGATCGACGGAGAATTGCGACGGGAGAGTGGAGCTTCGTCTGATATCTATGGTCAGCTCCGCAAAGTAAGCAATCCGCAGGTGCGGCCTGATGTCTCCGCCGAAATGGCGGACCAACAGGCGCGTGCGAAACGTATGTCGGACAAGCAAGCCGAGACGGTATCGTCGGAACTTACAGCGGTATTCCGGCGAATCCCCAATGCACCAGCTGACCTTGAAGTTAGCGGCAAGCTTCTTGCGCCTGACTCGGAGGATGGCATATCCTGGGATGCTTGGTACAAAGGCATTGCTAGACTAAGTGAACCACTGCTCGGAGCATTTGTTGAACGGTCTGGCGGACCGAGCGGGTCGAACACAGTTTCCATAACGGTGCTATCCGATCATCATTTGTCCGTCAGCTTGGTAAGCGGTGGCAACAAAATTTTTGATGTAGCCATCATGCGCGCGTATCGTCAGCTGGACGGAAACCGCGCGCTCGCGTTTCCCTCTGGATCTCATCGAACGCGGGTAACGTTTCTCGCGGACAATAAGCACGATGCTGCCGGTGCCGTGTCCGATGTAAGCACACAAACTTGCGTGGGTGACACCGAACCGCTTCTACTTCGCGACCGCGACAAAGCCGTTCTCAGGAAATCAACCGTGCAGAGACGATCATTGACGGCCGCGAAAGCGACCAAAGTATCACGCACGAAGAGCAAACCGCGCAAGAAAACAATCTGAGTCCACGTTCTCGACATTTAATCATCTTGCGATTTTTGCCAGCTCGTTGCCAAAAACTCACTTTATAGTCGCTCCGTTGATTTGCAGGAGCGACCATCACGATGATCTACAAAAAGAGAAAGCGCAGGCAGAAGTTCAAACCTTGGGCGCCTGGACCGTACATTCAGAAGTTGTTGGAGCAAGATCCGAAGTTCGGCACTGTATATGAGGCGTTTGTGCTGGTCGCCACGCTGGCGCGCCAAGGTGCCGGTCTTTCGCGAGCGCAACTAGCCGAGAAGGTCGGCACTACGCCGCGAGCCATTGCTGAATTCGAGGCCGGCAATGCGCCACCTGCCTCCGGCGCCGTCTATCAGCGGATCAAAGAGGTCCTCATGATTACGTTTACCTGTGATGACGAACCCGGACCTGACTACCCGTGTGCAGGTATCATGATTGACCTTAAGCCATTTAGCTCCCATCTGAATTGATGATTTCGATTCCGTTCGTCCTGTCGCTGATCCGTCACCGAATGTTTGGATCGCGCGGTATGATGATCTATACCAGGCACGTCTGACACGGCATCGGAGCGAACATGCGAGAGTTTTTGGCGGCGCTATTGATCATGGCAACCTGCGCCTTGTCTGTTTTCGCCAAACCTGTCGCGCATAGCACTGCCTCTAAGACGGCAGTTACGACGCAACAGACGGCGCTCGCTAACACAATCTGGGACTATTCACGCACCAAGGGCAACGCGCACGCCAGCTATGCCGCCGCGAAAGCCGAGCCGGAGTTGATGTCGAAGCTGTTCTGCTACTGCGGATGTGATGTCGTGGACAAGATGACTTCTCTGTTGACGTGCTTCCAAAGCAATCACAGCGTTGACTGCAGCATCTGTCAGGATGAGGCGTTATATGCGTTCAACCTTAAGAAGACTGGCTCTTCAGATGCTGAGATTCGAAAACAACTGGACAGGCATTTTTCACATCTCTATCCCTTCACCAAGGACAGCGAAATTTTCAAAAAGTACAAGGCGACTGCCGGGAGATAACGCGCTGTAATGTTCGTAGCCGTATATTCATTCAAGCTCAAGCCCAATATGGAAGAACAGTTCCAGCAAGCGTGGGCTGAGCGCACGAAAGAAATCATCAAAGCCAGCGGGAGCTTCGGTTCCCGTTTGCACAGGAATGAAGACGGAACATTCGTTGCGTATGCTCAATGGCCAAGCCGAAAAGCCTGGGAAAATGCTGCGCCGAGCGAAACAGCAGCACGCGACAGGATGCGTGAGGCGACGCTATCGTCGGAAACAGTCTTTTGTTTGGAGGTTCTCGAAGACTTACTGGTGACGCAGAATCAGTGACGAACGGTCTCGTACGTTAGCGTCAGGTCCTGGTAAAATTGCGCAATTCCGTCCGGGAGTTGTGCAATGCTTGCCAATATGCCTGTAGCACTCTTGTTGATTCTGGCGTCCGGTATTTTGAGCACGCAACCGGTGCAGGCGGCGACGGAGAAAGATTTCGACGCGTTCTGGGCGAAGTTCCAGATGGCTGTCGACAAGAATGACAAGCGCGCAATCGTTTCGATGACGAAGTGTCCGTTTTTGTTTCGCAGCAAGCAGCTTACCCCGCAGCAGCTTGTCGGGCAAATCGACAAAGTGTTTCCGCCCAAGGTCCGGAGCTGCATCATCAAGCAGAAGCCGATCCTCCAGAACGGATCGCATTTCGTGATGTGCGGCGACTTCATCTACACGTTTTCGAAGGTGAACGGTCGCTACATGTTCACCGACGTGGACGCCAACGACTAGCGCAAAGCTGCCAGCGCCGCCATCGCGCGGGCATTTGATGTTTTCCTTCGAAAATGTAACCACCAATCGCGACTGCAGATATCTTGCAGTGAGTTCTTCCCGAATGCAAACATGAGAAAAGTTTGATCCGTTTGATTGAACTTTTTGCGCATGCCAGACGTTTCAACAATAAGCAGAATCGATGGCAGACCTCATCGCAGAGAGCATACAACCGATATTTGTTATCTGCAGGATTCTTGCGGTTCAGCTCGCCATTCATGACAAGCATTTACTTGTGATATGATACCTGAGTACGATAAAAACGGTAATCTGCCACCGGGCCGCCACCAGGCCGCCTGGGATGAGATTGTACAGCGCTATGGTTACAACCAACGCAGGCGAAACCTGCTCGATCGGCTTAAAGGCGTGTTGGATCAGCTTAAGGCTGCCGGTTGTAGGCGCGCTTATTTGGACGGCAGCTTTATCACGCGCAAGACTCACCCGAGAGATTATGACCTCTGCTGGGACCTCCGCGGGGTCGATCGCTATGTGCTGGATCCATTATTCATCCTGACGGTAAACCTGATGCCGCCGCGTCTGGCACAAAAGGAGAAGTACGGAGGTGACATTTTACCGACATGCCCAAATCCACCAGTGTTTGATCACTTGAGTTATTTTCAGGAGGACGATCGCACAGGAGTTTTGAAAGGAATTATTGAACTCGACTTGGATGACTTACGATGATCAAGAATGAATTACAGTATCGTGTCAAGAAAGCAACTCTAAAGAAATTTCGCGAAACTCTAGACCAACATGATGAGTTGACCCGCGAGCTGGAGCCCTGGGCGAGAGATGTCCACCGCGCTGCAATCGAAGGGGAAATGCAGCAGCTCAAAAATGAGATCAAAGAATATGAGCGCATCAAGTCCGGTAAGCACACTGATCCGCCATTGGACGTAGTGGCGCAAATTCCGTCAATGTTCATTCAGCGCCGTATCGCCCTTGGTTGGACACAGGAAGAATTCGCCAAACGGCTGGGTGTAAGACCGCAGCAGGTGCAAGCGGACGAGGCGAACAACTATGCTTCTGCCAACTTGACTCGTCTCATACGCACCGCCGCTATTCTGAAACAAGCTCGAAATAAATCGCCTCGGACAGCGGCAACCGCAGCGAAAGCGGCAAAGTCATCGGTTCCCAAATCCAAGCCCACTTCGCGGCGGAAAAAGCGCAAGCCTGCGTGACCTCAGCATGACTGAGTCAGTGCCGCCATCGCGTCGAGCGCCTTGTCTGCCGGCACGAATATGTGGTCGTGAAAGTATGCCGAAAACTTAACTATCTTCCCGTCGCGCGCGGTCGAATGCATTGTTCAACTCAATATTGCCCACATAACGCTGGCGTTTATTAACCTGGATGGTGGCATAGATATCGAGGAGCAATTTCTCCGCGTCTTTATTGCGCGCGATGCTATTTACTTTGAGCGCATCGGCTGAGAAGAATTTGTAGGTCGGTTCGGTAGGATGCTGGAGCATTTGGTGCGCACGTCCGGAGCCCGCCAAATTTGCCAATTCGATTGCTGCCGGCGTCAGTTTCTCCACTGTCAAATGGCCCATGTACAGCCCATGGATTTTGTTGAGCAACATTCGCACCGGATCATGCGGCGCTAAGTTCTCGCCGCGTTTGGCTGCCACCGAGAGCAAATGCCGTTGGGAATCACTCAAGTCGAGCCGGTCCGCGAGCCCGGGCTTGGCGAGCGCTTTCAGTTTATCCATCAATTGCACCGCTGCCGCATGATCCTGTTGCGCCGGCTGTGCCAATCCAACTATCTTGTTTATCGCGGCAGTCTTTTGATGTGGTGGCAGATGGTCATACGCCGTCGCTTGCGCGTTCAGCCGCGCTACTGTGCCTCGCAACATCTCAGCTACGTTCTGCCCGGACGAAGGCTCTTTTCGTTTTTTGTACCAATCAAGCAAATCTCCGAGCACCTGGCTCTGAATGAGCGGTCCGACATCTTTGTCCATGTTCAGTGCATGAACCGCCCTTGCGAACTCCTCCTTCGAGAGTCCCTTTGGCGCACCGTGCTGATCATTCAGCATCGCTGTGATGGTGCCCATCATCTGCGCCTTGGCAGCAAGCTCCTTCGCATGCGCGCTTCCCGCCGGCGCGGTGCCGCTCAGCTCGCTGAGTCGTTGTGCAATCTGGGCACCATGCCTGGTGACTACGTCCACCGTGCTCGCCTTCAGCACCTGGTTGTAACCAACCGCCGTGGTTGACGGGTGAAAGTCGAGGCGTTCCTTTTCTTTATCCGCTTGCAGCAGCTCGCGAGGCATGCTCGCAGTCGTGAAGCTTGTTCCCCACCCGCCTCCCTCGACAGCATACATGCTTGATACGATATCCTTCACCTGACTCGGCGTAAACCCGCGCTGCGCCCCAACATGCAGAGTCTCTCGCGCGTATGCCGCTTTAAACTCCTTCTCGTCCATCTTGTGCGGATCGATATCCGCGATGCCGCGTATACCGAGCGATTGGTTCATTTTCGAAAAGGCCGCCAGCCACTCTCTGATGCTCGATTGCCCCTGCGGCTTGCCCGGTGCGGGCTGTCCATTCGGTTGCTGATCGTCGGTGCGCAAGTCCTTGAGTTCGCCCAACATCGCGATTGCTTGCTTATATTCATCGTCGTCGTCGAGATATTTGCGCAGCTCGCCGCGCAACGTGAGATCGTCTCCCACATTCTTCGGAAAGTTGTGCTCGAATTGGTTGAGCTGTTTGGGCTCCATGGAGGCGAGAGTAGTGGCGATGCCCATAGTGTCCGGATCAGACCTCAATCCGAACCACTTCGTCCTTGTCAGCGCCGAATAGAGATTGTCCGCGTTGCGCTTCTCCGCTTCGCGATTTTCGAGAATGGCAATCGCGGTGCGGTATGAATCGCCTTTACCGAGCCTTTCGAGAAGCTCAGAGCGCAAGTTGTGCCCCTCACCCACTCGCGCTGGAAAGTTCGCCTCGAACTCCTTGCGCTCGTACGGTTTAATCTGGCGCAGAAACTTGAGCGTGGCCTCGGCGTCGGCGCCGAACTTGAAATGCAGGAGGTCGCGAGACAGTGCCGTCTCGACGCCTTCTGCCGTTTTCTTTTCTCCCTCGCGATTCTCCAAGACGGCAATGGCGGTTCTGTAATCCGGAGGGCTAAGCTGCGTCCGCAGCTCTCCCCGCAGATTGCCGCCCTGGAATTTGGTATAGGCGCTTTCGAACTTGCCGGCATTCGTCGGATGCGCTGCCCGCAGCGCCCCGATGACCTTTTCGGGGTAGACCCAGGATTTTAATCCGAACAAAGTCGTGTTGCGCAGCTCGGCCGCCACCGCGTGCGTGGCGCGGCTCGGCTCTATCGCCATGTCTGGCAGACTGCAGGCAACCTTTCGTCCCGGCTGCATCTTGGCGCGTCCCTCGGCCGTACCGAGCAGCTCGGAACAGCTAATGAGCGCATCGGCGCTCTTTTCCTTGGAAGCGCCGTCTCCTGCCGTTTGGGCGTGGGATTGGTCTTTGTGGTTATCTGCCATTCGAGAATCGCACCTTCATGCGCGGGCGCATCAAGTGACGGCGTTTGTGCTTACGTCTATATATGTTGTGCCCACACTGTGCCCGGCGTCAATATCGATTTAATCTTGCGGGGTAGAGACTAAAATTCCAGCTTCCTTCCCACCGCAGTTTCGAGGTCTGCCCAAGCTGTCTGATAGGCAACCACGGTGTCGAAGTAATTGGAAAACGTTTGCTGAAATTGTTGTTGCGCCACAATGGCATTACTCAAATCGGAAGTTCCCTTTTCATAACTGGTTTCGGCCTGGCGCACCATGGTTAGCGCCAGGGGAATCAAATGCTTTTGGTACTGAGCGAGATTCACTCGCGTTGACTCGATGGCGGAGTAAGCGGAGCGAACATCAGCACTAACTCGCGATAGCATCGCGTCGGACTGAAGCTGTGATTGTTGCAGTGTCGATTTCGCAGCCGCGATTTCTCCCTGGTGCCGGTAAAAAATAGGCAAATCGATATTGACATTGAAGTATGCGCCTTCCTGCTGCCGGGCTCCAGTCGACTTCTTGTATGTGCTAAATGCCCAGCCTGATCCCAGCAAAAGATCGGGCACCGCCGCCGTCTTAGACAATCGCACTGCTGCTCGGTTGGTGACCACCTGTTGCCTGGCGGACTTGAGATCGGGACGCTTTTCATAAGCTTGCAGAAGCAGTTGCTCAAGTGAGGCAATCGGCACATCAGGCGAAGGCACCAGCTCGGTCCGAGCCAACGACAATCTAAACAAGCCATTGTCTTCGACATCGAGATCGCGGTCAGTCGCAAATCCGAGGAGGTAATCGAGCTGAATCGATGCCTGGCGCAATCGTGCGAATGCCGAATTCCGCAACGTTTCAAACTGATCCACGGCGAGCTTCGACTGCAGCAATTCTACTTCTTCTGCTTTTTTCTCAGCGACGCGTTTCTTCGCTATCAGCCTGAAGCGCTGCACGAGCGCGCGCTGATTTTCCACGAGGTCAATATTTGCCTCTGCGGCGGCTAGCTCTGCGTATGCTTTGCGCACGGATGAGCGCACGTCATAGCGAAGGTCGGCAAGTTGGTATTGGGACAATATATAATTAGCCCTTGCGTATCCGAGCCGTGCCCCGCGTTTGCCACCCATTTCGACGAGTTGGTTGGCGCCAATCTGCTGCGTGTTTCCTGAAATGATCTCTGTATATGGTGTTCCCACGCCGTATTGTATGGCAAGTTGGGGATTGGGAATCGCGCCGGCCGTGCGAATTTGCGCTCGTGCGACCTCGACGTTTTTCAACGCCGCCACCACGCTCGGGTTTTGAACGTACGAAGTTTCAAACGCGCTCGACAGGCTTATCGGAAAACGGGAAACAGGATGATTGGGTCGGCTGGAGCTGCCCGGAACAAGCTCGTCGAGAGGCGATGGCACCGAACCGATAGAAAAATCGGACTCCGCCGCCCAGACAGCTTGAACGCAGCACATCAACAGCACGACTACGCATGCTGGCGAATAGGTTCTTACGGTTTTGCTCGGCACTATTAGTCGGCCACCTCACCGAAGAAAGTACAGCCAGATAATCCTAATTGCAAGAGGTGACACTTATGGTGGCATCTGTATATGCATTCGGCTCAGATCAGGGCAATTCCTTCGGCTCTTGCGACGCCGGCATGCTGTCGGGTAGGGCACCGCCGGCAGTGAGGATCAGCTGGCAGAGCAACTGGCGATGCAGCAGCAGCTCCTTATCTAATGCCGAGAGGTGGTCCATGATATGTTCCGCGTCCTGGTAGCTGCCCATCGTCGCCTTGTATTGTTCGTCGGCACGCACCTCGGCGTGACTAGCCTGGATGTTTTGGCCGACCATGATTAGAGGCATCAATAGCAATTGAACGATGTTTCCCAGAAATAGAAGAAAGGCGAAGGGGTACGGATCGAATGCAGAATGCGCTAGCGTCGATTGCCATAGCATCCATACGCCCATAAACACAGCGAAGAAATAAACAGCCCACATGGTGCCGAGGGCGCCCGTAATCCACAAAGCAACCTTGTCTTGAAAACTGAGCTTCTCAGCCTGGATGTCATTTGAGTTCTGAGGTTTTTCCCTCTGGCGTTTTTGTTCGAATAGTTTGTCGACAGTCTGGAGTAAGTGATGGATATCCAGGTTCATAAATCGAATGGCACCCCAAGATGTTCGTGAGCTAAGTCATTATGCCAGCTTACTTTACACCTTGCGATTGTTGGGCGCAGCAGCGTTATTGATTCGCCAAAACCAATTGCTTGCCTGAAGCGCCTGCGATTGAGTTTCCGTTGTCGTTGCATCCCCAGATTGCATAAGCGTGCGTGCCCAGTCCATGGTCGTACACCACTTTACCCGGGGTGTCGTGCAGAGATCCCGCCGCCTGACTGCGCGCCGCGACTACGTTTGTAATGTTGCTTCTATCATCCGGCGGATCCGATTGTCCGGAGGTGGAAAATGGGTTAACCGGCCAAGCTCCAGCTGCTCCTCCTGGCGTGTTGCTGCCACCAGGCAGATAAGGCGCCAAATCTGCGGCAGTAGACGGGTACCAACCGGCGGTGTCCGAGCCATACGACTCGGCGGCAAGTTGAATTGTGTGCATGTTGGCTTTTGTCTGCGCAACTTTGGATTTCGATTGTGCCGATATGTAGTTAGCGAGGCCGGTGCCTGCGAGTATGCCGGTGATTACGACAACCACCAACAGCTCTATGATTGTAAAGCCGCGACTGCAACGACGTCTGAAATTCTGAATCGGTGCGTTCATGCGAAAACCCCATCGTTGGACGTAAGCTGCGTTCGGGCGGACGCATTACTGCAACGATGTGACGAAATCATCCAACAAGACAATTGGAAACGCGCTGGAAGCGCATAATGAGCGCTTCTCGCGCGTTACGTTTCTTATTGGTTCAGCATAATCGTGTACTAAAACTTCATGATGTCCGTACCGTATTTTTCAATCAGAAAACGTTCGCGGTAAAGAAAACGAGCTGCTTCGCAAACGGTGCTCACGTACCACGTGTTAAACGCGCTGCCGGCGAGTCCGGCGAATGCGGGAGTAATTTGTGCGAGCTTGGCTTTTGTCAGCCGCTCACCAGTGACGGCGGCGAGTGTTCTGATGACGAGAATAAACTGATTGTCGTCGAGCTCTCTGGAACTCGGCCTCTGCGTGGCGGCTTGCGTCAACTTCGCGCGTTCGATCAAAGCACCATTCTTGGCGCCGACGGAGGCACCAGATGAGTAGCCGAGGATGTGCATAGCGAACATGCGTTCGTATTGCGTCGGCGCGAATCCGTAATGCGCACGATACTGCGATATGGCGCTCAAACTTAGTGCCACCAGATCTGGAACATCTGCGATTGATTCGATTGCATCTTCACTCGCGCCGGCCAATCCCCCGAGCGCAGCTTCTGCTTCGTAGCGCACATGCAAGCGGTCGATGACATTCTCGACACGTTGTAAATCGAGGTCAAAAATATCTGCGGCACCGCGAATATTTTTATGACCCGCGGCTTGAAACTTGCGGTAAACAGCTTGGTCGTCACCGGTCGCGACGCATATTTCATGACAGGTCAGCACCACATCATCAATGATGCATCGCACCGCATCGCCTATCGCTGGTGAGCTGATAATCAACTGTCCGGCGATATCATTCGGCTTGGACGTCAACTCGGTGATTCTCTTCAACGTCGTGACTGAGGGATTTTTCCAATCAGCTAATTCGCGAACGGCATTCAATTCATACGACGACGGCAAAGCAACGGTTGATCTATTAAGCATGCGTGTTCCCCTTGAGCGCTGGCTGTTTTCACCTTGCCCAAGCATACTCGGCGCCTGCATCGCGCTTCCCATAGTCGCGCTGCGGTTTTCCTGACAGGCCGGCGAGCGTGCCGCTTTTCGCGACATGGCCATTAGTCTATTCGAGAAGCGAGCTTGCGCACGGGTAGATGATCGTGGAGGGCGGGCGGCTCGCCTGCGGTAGCAGATGCTTATTTCGTAACCTGCGCTTGTTCCGTCTTGCACGGGCGATACTTGCGGTCGTACACCGGCTCTTTCATGTAGGCCTCCGGCGTCCACGTCCAGAATTGCGAAACATTCGTGAATGTGTCAATCACTGTGTTCTGTAACTTGCCGTTGACTTTGTCGACTCTGCGAACATAGATGTTTTGGATGGGATTTCCGTATTCGTCGAGAGAGATTGCTCCGCGTGGTGCCTTGTCCAGTTTCACTTTGTATAATGCATCCAACAGTCGCGCTTTATCATCGGTGTTGCCGCCGAGTGATTCGATGGCTTTGGCGATCCACATCGCGGACACGTAGCCGCTTTCCGCATAGAGTCCCGGCTCCTGGTTGTACTTCGCGCGGAACGCAGCGACAAACTTCTTATTGGCACCAGTGTCTACAGCGGCAGAATAACTAAACGACGACACGGCTCCGATAGCATCGTCACCGCAAAGCTCCAGCACGGGATCATCAAACGTCGCTCCGCTGCCAATCATCGGAACCTTCGGCCCGAACTCCCGGAATTGCTTCGCCATAATATCCGACGCTTGCCACGTACTAATGAGATAAACGGCGTCGACATCCGGACTAATCTTCTTCATCAGGGCAGAGTAATCGAGAAAGCCCATAGTCGCCCACAACTTCTGAACAACCTCGCCGCCTGCAAGCTCGAACGTCCGCTGAAATCCGCCGGCGTTTTGCCAGCCGTACTGATAGTCGACACTCACAATAGCGACGCGTTTGTAACCCAGCTTTTCGTATACCCATTGGCCAAATGGATGGGCACTCTGGCTTGCCGTCCAACTGACACGCAAGAAATAACGCGGATGATCGTGCTGAGTGAGTTCGTCCGATGCACCAATTGGACTGACGATAGGCACCTTAAAGTGGTCTGCAAGTGGTGCCACTTCGTGCGCCATGCGAGAGCTCAACAGTCCATTCACAACATCGACTTGATCCTCTTTAACCAGCTTCTCAAGCTTGGACTTAGCCGCGTCGATGCTGTTGTTATCGTTTTCGTAGATAGCCTCAATCGGTCTGCCGGCGATCTTGTTGCCTATCTGCTCGAAGTAGAGTTTGATCGCATCTTGTACCTGCAGCCCCATTTCACCTGGCACGCCGGCAAACGACATCAAACAACCGATCTTAATTGGCTTATTCGCGGACACCGGCGTAACCTCCTGCGGTGTAGGGAATGTACCCGATTTTGGCACTTGACCATCTTTCGAAACGGATCACGTAAACCAAATATCCTCGGGTTTTGGAGACTCCGGTATGCAAGCTTTTCCATATTCAGCTATATGGTAGACACTTTCGGGCTTGTCGTCCATTGTAGACGTGCCCCTTAATGTGCGTCGCCGCTAGGTAAACCACTCCTTGCTCGTCTTGTCCGGAGGATGGAAGGCGTACTTTCCATCGGCGCGATAAGTCAGAACATTCTCCGCTTCGAAGAACATCCAATTCTCATGTGGCTCTCCGCTGCGCGTGTTTTCTTCGTAAGGCATTGTTTGCAACTTTCCGCCGAGATCGAAAACGAACTGCGACGATCCGTTGCGTGGTGCCACAGTCGCTTTGCTCAGGATCTGGCCGCTTAGCTTTGCGAGCGCCTTTTCGATTTCCTCGCGGGATGAATCGCTGGCGGCCTCGGTGCCGTCGTTGAAAGTGATCTTCCAGTGGCAGCAAAAAATGTACAGGTGCCATTGTCCGCGCACCGTCGCTGTGCGTCGCGAGACTTTCGGATTTTCATCGGGACCAGGCTTGCCCGATGTTCGCTGGTATTCATTGACGACGAGCGAAGGCTCGCCGAATTCGAAAGTCAGAAATGAGCCGTGACCTTGCTTCGCGTTCCAGCAAGGCTTATCTTTGATTTGCGCGAAGGAATCTGCCACCGCTTTGTGAACGGTGGGCCGCTCCCTCGATGCCAAGTCGTAAATCTTGTCGCTCATTGAACTGTGTACCTCGCGCCTAGCCTCGGTCGTACGCCGTTTTTAAATCCGCAATATCCAGTTTCACCATTTTGAGCAGCGCGCGCATCATGGCATCGTTTTTCGCGCGATTGCCTTTGCCCATCAACTGGCCGAGCGCGGTTGGCACAATTTGCCACGAGACGCCATACTGGTCATAGAGCCAGCCGCATTGCACTTCACCACCACCGGCGCTGAGAGCGGACCACAGTCGATCAATTTCTGCCTGCGTCTCGCAATTCACCATGAACGACGTGCCGGGAGTGAATCCAAAAGTGTGTTCGACCGGGCTATCGATCACCCGGAACTCCTCACCATGCAGAGTGAAGATTGCTTGCTGCACATACTCAGGAGCATGGTGGAGGCCTTCGATCCCCGTGTCTTCGCTTTTGGCATGCACAAGTTTCACTACATGCGAATCCTCGAATTGTGACATGTAGAATCGCATCGCCTCCTCAGCCTTGCCGAACTGCTTGCCGTTAAACATGAGAAACGGCATGATTTTCTGCGGATGATGCGCGAGGTTCAATTGCCAGGAAACGCCGAATCGATCCGTCACCCAGGCAAATCGCTCGCTGAATGGATACTTCGCCATCGGCATGAGCACGCTGCCTTTTTCCGAGAGCGTTTTGAAGAGCGCAGTGAATTCTTCTTCCGTATTGCAATCGACGAAAAACGAAATCGCCGGCGTGAATTTGTATGCAGGTCCACCATTCAGCCCGAGAAAATCGCGACCGTTCAATTTGAAAGGCACCGTCATCACCGTATCCTTGGCTGGACGGTGCGGAATATTCTCGCCTGCCTCGCCGTAGAGCGCCGGGTTCTCGACCTTGCCGTTGGCAAATATAGACGTGTACAATCTCGCCGCCGCTTCCGCGTCGTTGTTGAACCACAGGCAGGTGGTGATGTTTTGCAACGGCGTACCTCCAAAGTGCCAACAGGTTACCACAGCGCCAACTGGTCGCCGTTTCGGATGTTTAATCTATCGCTGGTCAGAGTATATGATGCTAGGATGTAGCCATCTTTCCTGACGAATATGCACAACAATTCTCCTGCCGGACAGCGGCAGCCTGAGCTGAAAGACAAACTTCTGGACGAGCGGTACGAACTCCGGGACGTCTTAGGACAGGGCAGCTTTGGCACCGTCTACCTCGCTTTCGATCGTCAGCTCGGACGGCAAGTGGCAATCAAGGTGTTGCACTTGATGCCGGCGATGGCGCAGGATTTCGCTCGCATCCGCGGGCGCCTGGTTCGCGAAGCGCAGGCGCTGAGTTCGTTAAGCCATCCTGGTTTAGTGCAAGTCTACAGGCTCGGTTTTGTCAACGAGTCAGGACCCTTCATCGTCATGGAGTACGTGCAAGGCGAATCGATCAGTGATGCCTTGTTGCGCGATGGGCCATTTAGCAGTCGTCAGGCAACTTCGCTGTGCATTCAAATTGCCGCCGCACTTCAACACGCTCACGGGCAAGGGATTCTGCACCGTGATATCAAGCCAAGCAATATTCTGTTGGAATACAGCGGTTCCGAATTGCGGGCGCGTCTTGTCGATTTTGGATTGAGTTCTATCAGCGGTGGCGACAGAGAAGATCTCGCCCGTCTGACAGTCACCGGATCGTTTCTGGGTACGCCTGAGTATGCTAGTCCCGAACAATTCCGCGGCGAAACCGTGGATGCGCGCGCGGACATCTATGCGCTTGGACTGGTGTTCTTCGAAATGCTTGCCGGCAAGCCCGCCTTCGATGTGGAACTCCGTGAAGCGGTGAGCAAGCCACTTCCCGATCTGGTGCGTGCAGATCCATCCGCGCAGTTTCCGCAACTGCTGCAAGATATCTTGAACAAAGCCACGCAGCGAGATAAGAACGAGCGGTACAGCTCCGTCGGCGAGTTGTTAGCGGATTCGCAGAGTCTCCTCCCGAAATGTGGAGACCGCAAGTTCACAACTGCACGTTTGCAGCCAGGGCGAAAAAAAGATCTCTCGAAAGCTGCCTTGCTCGCTGGTATCATAGGTGGTGTTGTCGTTTTAACAGGCATCATGGCGGCGAGTTACTTCGCTCATACCAGCGCCCACGTCTCCCCTCCATCATCAAAAACGCCTGTTGCGGTGGCGAAAAGCAAATCCAACAGCAAACCCGCCGACATCGACCAACATCTCCTGGCAGCGGAGTTCGGGA
>DATNQY010000043.1:0-4024 GCA_036703785.1 Candidatus Obscuribacterales bacterium | reverse complement strand
TATTTGTTTGTAACGGCGGGCGTGAGCCCGCTTGGTTTGAAACCGATATTTGTACCGGCGGGCGGTAGCCCGCTGTTTCGCACCGACAAGCGGGCTACCGCCCGCCGGTACAGGTGCATGGACGTTTACAGTTTGACGAGTTCGTCGTACGTTTCCGGACGACGGTCGCGGTAGAACTGCCAGGTGTTGCGGACCTTCTCGATTTCGTCGAGGTCGAGCTCGGCGACGATAAGTTCGTCCTTGTCGCGGCTGGCTTGCTTGACGATTTCGCCGCGCGGATTGCAGAAATACGACGAGCCATAGAACTCGCCGATCGACCAGGGCTCTTCAGTGCCGACGCGGTTGATGGCGCCGATGAAGTAGCCGTTGGCGGCCGCGTGCGCCGGCTGTTCCAGCTTCCACAGGTATTCGGACAATCCTGCCACCGTCGCCGATGGGTTGAATACAATCTCTGCACCGTTCAACCCGAGGGCGCGCGCGCCTTCCGGGAAGTGGCGGTCGTAGCAGATGTAGACGCCTACTTTGGCATAGCGAGTATTGAACACTGGATAGCCGAGGTTGCCCGGACGGAAGTAGAACTTCTCCCAAAAGCCGGGATTCACTTGCGGGATGTGATTTTTCCGATATTTGCCGAGGTAAGTTCCATCGGCGTCAATCACAGCTGCAGTGTTGTAATAGATGCCCGACTGTTCCTTTTCATAAATAGGAACAACCAGCACCATTTTGTGTTTCTTCGCCAAATCCTGCATCAACTTGGTGGTGGTCCCATTCGGAATTTCTTCCGTCAGCTCGTACCAGCAAGGATTCTGCTCGGCGCAGAAATAAGGACCATAGAAGAGCTCCTGGAAGCAGAGAACTTGCACACCCTCTTTTGCCGCTTCTTCCACGTATTTGACGTGTTTGTCGACCATGGATTTCTTGATCTTCTCCATAGTCGCTTTGTCAGCGCCGCCTTTCGGTGCCACCACATCGTTTTTGCATTGAACCAAACCACAGCGCACGGTGCGTGCCATTTTTGCTCTCCTTATCGTGTCGCAGCAACTTTTCCGGAAACGGTCTCCAGCGCCTTACGCAAGACCTTCAAGCAATGGTCGGCATCGGCTTTGCTGATTATCATGGGCGGCTTCAATCTAATTGTATTGCCCCAGAGCCCGCCCTTGCCAATGATTACTTGATTGTCTTTGGCAATCTCGACGATCTTGGTGCATTCCGTCGGCATCGGCTCTTTCGTCTTCGGGTCGGCAATCTCGACGCCGAGCATCAAGCCCTTGCCGCGGACATCGCCGATAATCGGGAAGTCCTTTTGCAGCTCTTGCAGCCCAGCAATAAGATGATCGCCGATGACCTTGGCGTTTTTCATCAGATTTTCTTGCTGAATGTAGTCGATGACGGCGACACCGGTAGCGGCAGAAACCGGGTTGCCGCCAAAGGTATTGATCATGCTCTTCTGCACTTTATCGGCGATTTCGGAAGTGGTGATCAGAGCTCCAATCGGCAGTCCATTGCCGAGCCCCTTCGCCATCGTCATGAAGTGCGGTTGAACGTTCCAGCAGCTGATACCGAACATGTGCTCGCCTGTGCGACCAAAGCCGGTTTGCACTTCGTCGGCGATAAAAAGCACATCGTATTTGTCGAGAATCTTTTTGACTTCCTGGAAATAACCATCAGGCGGAGTGATCGCACCACCGACGCCCTGGATCGGCTCGGCGATCATGACGGCCGGCTTGCCGGAGGTTTGTGTCTGGATGACGCGCTCAACGTCTTTGGCGCATTCGAAAGAACACGTGTCAGGCGTCTTCTTGAACGGGCAGCGATAGCAGTACGCATTCGCGGCGAAGGCGACACCGGCGGCCGGCATTACTGGTTGGCGATAGTGGTTGTTTGCCGTCAACGATGAGGCGAGGTGCGATTGTCCGTGATAGGAATGCTCGAGGACGATCACTTCATGGCGACCAGTCGCCGCGCGCGCCATCATAATGGCCATCTCGTTGGCTTCGGTGCCGGAGTTAGTGATGTAACTCTTCTGCAGATCGCCGGGGGTTATTTCGGCAAGCTTCTCGGCGAGTTCGACCATCGGCTGCGTCATGAAAACGGTGGATGTGTGCTGAAGCGTTTGCATCTGCTCGACTGTCCTGGCGGTCACCGTTGGATTGCAATGTCCGACACTAACGGTGACGATGCCCGCGAACATATCCAGGTATTGCTTGCCTTGATCGTCATAAAGGAATTGCATCTTGCCGCGCACGAAGTGCGGCGGGTCGCTATAGAGGTGCTTCAATCCAGGCACCATGAATTTATCGCGTTTCTTTTTGAGTTCTTCTCGGCTAAGCGCAGTGCCCACAATTGCCTCCATTCATCCACTTAGTGACGTGCGGTGTAGTCGCGCATTATATGCGCCTAAGAAATAGAACGTACCAGCATAAAGCCTCACTTCATGCGGGAAATGCTTGCGTACTTGATAGCGAAGCTTCAGATAAGTTTACAGGGAAGGCGGCATCGATATATATGATCGGATCCGCCAGCGGAATTAATGCTGCTTAAACCGCGGTTGATAAGGGATGCCACCGTATTTGGTGCTACAGTCCGGGACTGCCTCTTGGTAGCGCCAGGCGGGTCGAAGTCTTTCGTTTCGCAACATTCATTTACAAAACTGTCACTTGAAAGTGTGATCTTGGCATAACACCACCTTTTGTTGCAAATTCGTGGATGCGCCTGAGACTCAGCTAATAGGTCGGGTCTGTTTAAAACAGGCGACAAGAAATTCGATTTGACTGCAATTCAAACGGGTTTTCAACTCATGCATACTCGGGCACGTCACATATGTCCCCACAAAACGCTTGGCAAATGGATCGGCGTCCATACGCGAGCGTTGCAAAGGAGTCTTCATGTCTGACCTGCACCATTGGTCATGGGTTGGGTTCGTGCGCGCCAATAACGGCGCAAGACATAAGGAAGAAGGAAGAAAGCCCGATAGGGCACCAGGGAACTTAAGAAGTCGGGGTGACAAACAAGTCACTCTGACTCGTGTCGTCTATATGATGATGGCGGCGTTGATGCTGATGCCCACGCTGGCGACACAAGCGCAAGCGGCGACGAATTATAACTTGGGTTCGCAAACGGCGAACATATCGGCGCCGACCGCAGGCAACATTGTGGTTGGCGGGCACACGCAAGCCATTAGTGCCGGTCAAATGATTACGCCGGCCGAATTGACGGCATTGACCCAGGTCACTCAGACGGGTCGGCAGTCACTCGTTATATCGAATCTCGGCACGGCTATCGGTGGCAGATTCAGCGTCAGCAATCTCACGCAGTCGATAGGCAGCCTTGTGATTCCGCAAGGCGTCACCGGATTCGATAACATCACTCATCAGACCGCTGGACTCGGTCTAGCGGGCGACTTGGTTAACGCCGGAACCTTATACGCATTTTCAAGATCTTCGACGAGCCCGACGGCGTTTATCAATGCCACCAACATTTTCAACAATCAAGGTGGATTGCTCTCCACTGTGGTGCCCTTTGCTTCGCTCGGCATGGTGGCGGGCCTATCGCACGTCAATTTGAATTTGTCGGCGCTGAATGACATCATGAACGCAGGCACCATCAGCTCGTCCGGGTCGCTATCGCTGAGTGCCGGTGGGCAAATCGTCAACGCATTGCCGAGTGGTGCGACCGGAGCAACGCCCCTGGTCCAAGCCTGGAAAGACGTCAATCTCACCGCCCTTAGCGGCAACATTACAAACAGCGGCACTATTCTGGCGAGCATCGGCAATGTCAATGTGCTGAATGCGATGAACGATATCAATTGGAATGGCATTGGAGGAACAGTTAGCGCTCCGAAGGGCAACATCAACTTGCACGATGCTAACTTCACCGGCAGCGGCAACATCACCTTAAACGGCGGCGATTGGCTCAGCAAGCAATTGAACTTTTGGGCGGGCTGCGGCGCTGTGAATGCGGATATTGGGAATGTTACCGGCGTCGTCAATACTTCGGCCGGCAGCAACCACTTATCCGCGGATAC
>DATNQY010000042.1:0-12255 GCA_036703785.1 Candidatus Obscuribacterales bacterium | reverse complement strand
AGCTTCATCTGTTGGTCATTAGTCAGCGCCGAATCCAACCACGGCTTATGCATGAAACTAAAGTTGGGCAAGGCCATTGCGGGCACGGGCGTTAGGCCCAATAGTCCGCCCGCAAGCGCCAATGAAACGGCTAAACCGATGCAGCGTCGCCGGCTTGAAAGCGAGAAACAGGAATCGTCCATGGAGTCGTCCTTAGTAACCTTAACGGGCTGTCTGTGGTTGCCCTCGTAAGGATTGTACTACCTGCCAAGCTCTTCGGCGAGGTCTGATCAGATGTCCTGTCCGGGCACATCTTCGGCCGCGGGGGTACACTAGAAATAGCAATAGACGGCCGACGGATGCCTCGAACTACAGTTTCTTGAAGGACGGATGCCATGCCAGACGAAAAGACCACCAACAAAACCTCCAATGTCTCGGACATTTCTCTAGGATTGCTGGTCGGGGGCGTGCTGCTCCTGGCGGTCGGGACACGATTGCGCTTGCTTATGGCGCTTCCGCTGTGGCTTCTGGGGACGGTGGCAACAGCCGGCGGCGCCAGCCTGCGCCCGGAGGTCAATCAGGTGGTGAGCGGCTTAGCCGGCGAGGAGAAGCTATGGGTGAAACTCAAAAGCTCAGTGTCGGTCATGAAATCCGCACAAGAGATTTATGATTACTGGCGCAGCCCGCATAACTGGCCGAAATTTATGCCGGATGTCGATATCGTTCAGCTCGGCACTGATCGCTATGAGCTGACAAAACGAGTGGCGCCGGCGCTTGAGCTGCGCCAGCAGTTCATGATCGTGGAAGATCTGCCGTATCACCGCATAGCATGGGTTTCACTCGGCGAAGAATTGCCGTTTCGCGGCAGCGTCGAATTCACCACTAATGGTGGCACGTACGTGACGCTCACGTGGGAATACAAACTAGCCATCGGCGCGGCAGTTAATTCAATGTCCAAGCAATTGCTGCGCGGTCTCAATGAAGTGCTTTTGCTTAAACTGCAACGCTGCAAGCAAATTCTCGAAACCGGCGGCGCCACAACATTCGGCGCCACCGCATGCCGCAGCAGCAGCGCAGAGATGCTCTTCCACGTGTGGAAGTCGGATGCCAATCGCGCGTTTGCAGACCTCACTGAGCCTGCCACCAGCGACGCATAACGCACGGCGCCGCCACCAATTGTTAGCACCGGACAGAAGAGCAGTGCAGTTCGCTATGAGATATCACCATTTTCGGTTAGTATCCAGGAGCTGCAATTTCGATCTGCAATACAGTCGAGCCTCTACTGGCGTGGATTTCGAAAATTCGCACCAGAGACCGCTTTCGCTTGACGACACCGAATTCGGTGATAGCTCATAGCGAAGGCGAACACCGGGCTTGCTCCCAGCGGCGCCATAATCCAATCCGCTACATGAGCACCAATAACTCCAGCGGTCGCAGAACGTGACTCGCGAGTGACAATGCAGTTGGCGAAAAGATTTAGTAGGCGTTGCGGTCGCGATCGCGATATCCGCCGCCGCCACCGCCGCCGCGCGAACCGCCGCGGAAGCCACCGCCGCCGCCACCACCGCCGTTCGGCTTCGGACGCGAGATACTCACGGTAATCTGGCGTGTCTCGAGAGTGTGGCCGTTGAGCGCCTTGATGGCGGCTTCGGCCTCTTCCTGTGAGCCCATTTCCACGAAGGCGAAGCCGCGCTTCTTGCCTGTTGCCGAATCAATCGGCATCGAGACGGAGACTACGTTGCCGTGTTCGGCGAATAGCCCTTTAACGTCTTCTTCGTTGAGTTTAAACGAGAGGTTTCCGACGAAAAGCTTGTTGTTGTTCATTGGTCAATACACCCAGAAATTACCGGACAAGTCTGCCATTTGGCAAACGCAATAATTGCGGGCTGGACCAAAAAGCAAACATCTTCCTAGACTACCACGAGACATTTGGATGCTCAAGTCGACAAGATACAAGCTGATACAGCCAAACCCTGACAAAGCGGCGTCTCTGGCGCTTCAGCGCAGCCTGAAGCACAGAGTCAGCAGCTGATTTTCGCCAAAATTCAGGAAAATCGGGCGTTTTTTCCAGTTCAATTCACGATTAATCGCACCGGACAAAGCGACTTCACTCACGCCGGAAAAGGCGCCCGGGCGAACTTCCAAAGTCACCACCTGCGGCTCGCGCGTAACGTTTAATAGCCGAAGATAAAGTTGTCCATCCTCAATAAAACAAGCGACGATGCGAATGCAGTCGTTATCAAGCACGAATAGCGATCGATCGGCAAGCTGGTCAGCTTTACTGAAAGCCGCCCAGAGACTGCCTTCAAATGATTCGGCGAGTTGATAGGACTTGCTGACTGCGCGGTCGAAAAGCTCGCCGTGCACCGCTTTTTCCCCCACAGGCGCCCAGCCGTAACTAAGCTGATTGATGCCCTGGCAATTGGCGCCCGGCACATCCATAGAAGGGCCGGCACCGCCTCCTCTCGTCCACAAACGCGGCCGCGAAAGCTTCGAAATCGCTCGCACCAGCGTCATCGCAACTTCGTGCCCGTCCACGCCGTATTCAGGAATGCCGAAATTAAAAAACGCCTGTCCATTAGCCAGGAAAAAACGCTGGCAAGGGAAGCGATCCGGCAACGCCTCGTGGGCCAGTTCCACCGGCAGCTTTTGCCGAACCGAGTGTCCGGCAGGATGCCGCTGCACAAGACTGAAATGATTTTCCGACCATGTTGTTTTTACCGGAGAGCCGGTGTCGAATACGACTTCGAGACGATGATCTTTAGCTTGATTGTCGAAGACCGTGTCAAAGAAAATGATCGGGACGCCCGCCTTGAGAGTAACTTCAGTAGTTATCTTGTGCTTGATGCGGCGGCCCGAGCGTTTAAGCATCTCGATTTTGCCCAAGTCCACACCAAGCCTTTTTAGCAAGCTGTGATCTGCGATCAGTCCTTCGGGCAACTCCATCTCGTACGTGATCAATACCGAGCCCACCAGCGGCCCAGGCTGTCCGACCCGAACATCGACCACGCGAGCAATTATCGGTTTATCATCCGGAATCGGATCAAAATTGTACGAATCACCCGCGTCGGCGACATCACGCAAGGTGTGATTGAGATGATATACCTCCACCTTGCCACCCGGCACCATATGCGATACCGTAAGCATCCCGTTCGATGTCACCGCGACGTCCAGCAATCCGTTGCTCAGCTTTCGCGGTCGTGCATGTACGGCGGCGATTTCGTCGGCGTCGGCCGGCGGCGGCCAGAGTACGGTTTTTGTTCCGAACGCGGGCACTTCTCCGGGCCATATCCATCCCTCGATTTGGTGCACTTCCTTGTAGTACGGCACAGTGCCCCAACCGGAAAATAGTTGATCGACTTTAGACTGGCGTTCAATTTGAATGCGTTTTGAATGGGGCAATGGGGCATCCGGTTTCAGGTTGCACACAAAGCGAACCGGCGCCTGAACGGCAGACGAGCTGGTGTTAATTATGGTCACTTTGTCGTTGCCGAAATCAGGGTCGGCAGCACTTACGATCGCCCCCTCCTCCATACCCGCCACCGCCTGTGATGCCCGGTTCAAGAGCGTGCCGATCGTTTCATCCAATCTGCAATAGCGAGTGAGCATTTCGTTGTGAACGGAGTCGACGCTGCAGCCACAGATGCTATCGTGGGGATGATTTTTCAGCAGCAGCTTCCAGCAATGATCCAGTTGTGCCTGCGGATAATCGACCAGCCGTGAAACAGCCAACATGGAAAAAACCGGCTCGCAGATCCGCACCAACTTGTGCTCGGCCAGGCGATTGGCGCGTTTCAAATAAAGCCGCGTGGAAAGCACTCCGGGAAGCAAATAGCCGCGCTCGTAATAGGGTGCGTTTCGATTGAATCGCAGCTCACCTTCGACGCCCTGCACACCATTCATGCCTTTGCCGGCCGACTGCGAGACGTTCGACAAAAACTCACCGAGCGACGTAGGCACGACTTGCCATTTTTGACCAGCGCGTTGTTGAAGTTTGGCATTGAGTTGCTTCAGCACTTTGCTGAACCTAGGCGGCGGGCCCATGTGGTCGCCGCCGGCTGGAAATAGCGCTGCGTCCATCACCTTGTAGTACGGGCCGACATGACCATTATCCGCTGCCCCATCCACCCACTTGAGCAGAAAGTCGGCAAGCGCCGTCACGCCATCACCGGCTGTGGTGGCAGGCATTTCATGAAAGGCCGTTTGGTAATAGCCGCGTGTCAGATGATAGGTGAGCACCTTGCTGCCGTCGGGACTCTTCCAATTGAACAGCGGCCCCATTTCAAGCAAAGGTGCCCCACGCCAGACCGCAGCGGTTTTGATGCCGAAGCCGTTCAATATGCGAGGCAGGTCTTGGCTGTGTCCGAACGTATCGGGACAATATCCGATCATCGAAGGCGTGCCGAATTTGCTGACCGCCTTCACCCCATAAGCGAGATTGCGCACCATGCTTTCTCCGCCGACGAGCATCTGGTCGTTTAGTACATACCAAGGCCCGGCTGACAGCTTGCCGTTTTTCATCAGCGCCTCTATGCGCGGGCGCAAATCCGGCTCGATTTCCAATACGTCGTCGAGGATAATCGCCTGCCCGTCGAGATAGAAGCGCGGCAAATTGCCGGACTCCAGCTCATCAAGAATTCTGCGCACCACGCTCACAAGCTGCGTGCGAAATGACTCAAACGGTTGATACCATTCGCGATCCCAATGCGTGTGATTGTAGAGGTAAAGGGTGGGCACGCGCACCTCACTCAATATTTGAACATGGGATTGAGCAGCTTCAGACTCTCATCGAGCGCCTCTTCCAGGGAGTCAGCGGCCTCGCCGATGAACTCATCATCAAGATGAATTGAAAATGTCCCCTGATAATCGTACAACTTCAGGGCCTCGATTAGCTGCCCCCAATCAACTTGCCCTTTGCCGGGTCGGCGATAACGCCACCACAAGGGTCCGAATATCCCGGTGTCGCGCAGGAGGTCGCGGTTGATCTCCACGTCGTTGGCTTCCACATGTTCGATGGCGGGCACGAGTCCCGGCAAAATCTTCAAATAATCGATGTTTTGCCATACGCAATCGGCAGCCGAGAAGCTCAGCCCGAGCCCCGGGCAATTAGCTATCAGGTCGCGCCATTCCTGAGGCTCCAAGGGCCGCCATTGTTTCAAAGGACGCCCGCGATGGGAAGGTGCCGTGGCCAGACTGAGCAGCAGCTTGACCCCATCGGCCGACAGCGAGCTGACCGCCGGCTCCAAAGCGCCGCCGGCTTTCTCGGCCCAGTTGTCCTCGGGCGAACCTTGCATGAAGAACGTCACTCGCTTGCAACCGACAGTTGTAGCGACCAGCGCTAATCTGCGTGTCATGTGCTCGAAATGCTTTACGTCGGCCTTGTCCAATGGATCGAGACAGAAATTCAAAGTTAGCGAGGCAATTTCGACGGCATTGCTTTTGCAAGCGTCGGCAACTTCTTCGAGGTGCTCCTTCTCCTGGGCGCTCAGTTTTACCGCTTTGGCGGTGCCGGTAAACGGCTCGAAAGCATATTCAACCGCGTTCAGTTTCTTCGCCGCGGCAAACTCCACCGCTTCCTTCAAACCAAAACCAAATTTGGTGGCATCACAACACAATTGCATGCCAGGCAGTGTAACACCTTGAATTCGCTTTGTCGTTGCTTATGCGTCAAACTTCAGCAGTAGCAACGGCATCCGCTGTCGTGCCGGGCTTGGACAAAAAGTGCGCGGCAAACGCAGACAAATAAGCCCCGATCACTATCCAGCCAAGCGCGCGAATACCCAACGCCATCGAAGCGTACTCGAGCAAAATACCGAGAATGCCACCCAGCAAGTTAAAGGCCAGAGCATCGCTGCTCACCGTGGATGCCTTGAAAAAGAGTCCAAAAATTGTCGCAGCCAGAGCCATCGGCACCATATAAACGAACACCGGCAAAGCGGCGCCGAGCATGGCTCCGAATCCGGCAACGGCGCTGACCGGCACGAAAATGGTAAGCAGCAAACTTGCGATCAAAAGCGCGCCCAAGACCGGAATCGTTTTCAACGTCAATCGATTCGCGAGCCAAGTGCCGAAAAGAATCACCAGCATCACGCCTGTAATCACCACACTGTTCACGACCCATGTTGAGCCGAAGAGCAAGGAAAGATCCGCCATTGCTCGCACTTCCAGCAGCATGAAGGCAGTGCCCATGAAGAACATCTTCCAGTTAGTGAGATCTCGCATCCCGCGAGCAAACTGCAAACAGACGGGCAACACACTGACCAGCAACAAGGTGATGATAGGCAACATGTATTCCGACGGTATGGCACGTCGGGGCAAGAAAAGAAACGGCCAATCGTCTTCAGCCATCGGCACCGGATTGTCGAGGTTGTAACCGCGCGCCGGACCAAGGCCCGAAATCCAATTGGCCGGACGATCCTTGAGATCGTGTCCGGCGATCAAGGTTGCATACGGCCATTTACCAGTGGTGTTTGCTCCGAATGCAAGCGGTTTTTCTTTGACTGCGGCGTACATTTCTTTGGCGTGCCGGTCGAAAATCCAGTCGTTCATCAGCACTGCCGACAGAGCCATAACACCGTCCGGTTTCAAACACTGAGCGGCACCTTCTACCGATTCCTTAGTGAACACATAATTGTCCATGCGCAATGAAGAAAGACTGGAGAAGGCCGCATGACTGTCCAGGCAGGCGAATAAAATCAAATCGTATTTGTCTTTGCAGTTGCGCAAGAATGTACGCGCGTCGGTGATGTAAATGTGTACGTTGGGTGATCTGTAGGGGAAACCCGGCGTCAGCGTTTTTCCCAGCTCGGCAATGGCAGCATCGATCTCAACGCCATCGATCTGTCCAACGCCCTGCCTGAGGGCCGCGCAGACGTCGGCGCCGGCTCCGCAACCAAGCACCAGCACCCGTGAGTGAGCGGGGTCTTTGAGGGCCTTGAAGGCTCCGGCATGGTCGCTCAGGAAGAAATCCCAGTGATCGCGCGGCACCTTTTTCAAAAATTCGGGCGTGCAATCCATCACCGATTGGAAGCTGTCGTAATTGACAAAAATTTGATATCCGACCAGCTCGCCTTTCAGTGCTCCGGCATCGGGTCTGAATCCAGTGATGTCCATGCGGTAATAAGGCGTCCAGACCGTCTTCACGTGTCCGGCGAAGTAGCGATTGGCGACGAAGTCTCCCAGCCATACCGAGTAAACAACTCCAAACGCAACAATCATCGCGTAGAGCAATCTGCGCTCGAGCAGAAAAAACAAAACGCCTGCCACCACCATCCAAACGCCGGGATTCGTGTACAGGAAGCTCAGCAAACAGAAAAGGAGGGAGCCAAGCAAACCGCCGACGATATTGATGCCGTAAGCCTTCAGCGGCGGCAACTGACGAAACAGCCTGCCCATGCGCTGTCCCGGACCAACAAATACAGCCACAGTCAGGATGAAAACTGCCACCATAACGGTGATCGCTTTAACCGGCATCGCAGCATTGACATTACCGAACAACATGTACTGCGTGGATTGCACGAATGTCAAAAACGTGAATCCGAGCACGAGCGCAAGCGACAAGAACCCCGACAAATAGAGAAAGCATGTCGCCGACAACTTGAATAAATCTTGTTTTTTGCCGGCCCAGAGAAAGCCCAGCCCCAATCCCAGAAATGCAGCCATCAGAGGGATGTTCTTAAAGTAGGAAAAGATACGGACTTCGGTAGCCAGCCAACGAATGATCATCAGCTCGAGGAATAATCCAAGAACACTTACGATCAAAAGCTCACGAGCGACTTTATGCGTGTCGACCTTGGCAGTTGCCGACTGTGTGGACATGACCTACCTCTTCTCACCGCCCGCTTGCTCCATATAGACAGCAGCCGGCGGGCACACCGACCGATACGGTATACCACACCTGAGCAGCAATGCACCGCTGGCCTCTTGCTTACATGGCCATCAGGTAATCTTTGCGAACAATCGGATCGGGAATGTCGTTGAGATCCATGCGCGTGCAGCTAACAACGCGGAAATCGCCGCCGCGCATCAAGGAGACGCTCACCGTCGTGCCCGGACTGCCGATTATCAGGTCGTACACTTCTTCTTTGGTCAAGCCGAAGGTAGGCACTCCGTCTACCGCTACGATGGCATCATTGGCTTGCATTCCGACCTTGGCTGCCGGCGTGCCGGCGAAAACGCGATTGATGATTGGAGGCTTGCCCGGCGCCAACACAAACTTCACACCGATAATTCCGAAGCCGGAAGTGGCCTGAATGTTAAAAGGATTGGCGCCATTGTCGGCAGCTCTACCATTGAGCGGATTGGTATCCGCCATTTTGCCCCTCAATCCCTTGCCGAAGAAGCCGTTGCCGGCTGTCGCACCAGATTTCAGCGCTTTTCGCGGTGCCGCCGGATGAGCCTGCGCGGATTCATTATGTTGAATCGTGCCCTGCAGGGGCTTCTGCGCCTTGTGTCCCTGGTCGGCGGTGGGATCTATCTGAGGCGCCATGGGCAGCGCTTTCAGGGCGGGTGCGGTGTCGGATTGAGCCATTACAAATGATGGAAAAACCAGGCTCAACAGTAAAACCGAAGCCAGCAGCGCCATCCAATTGCCGAGCTTAAAAACCCTGTGCGTCATGCTCAAAATCCGTTTGTCAGTCAGTCAGCAGTAAGTGTCCACGTTTCAAGTTAGCACGAAATGACAACATCAAGCTCAAGCACAGAGCCGATTTTCTGGGGGACATTACGATTGTGTTGCGGACCGCTCGGCGCCTAATTCCGCCGTGGTAAATTGTGCGGGCGAAAACCCAAGCGGCTGTAAGGAGGACGAGGTGAGCAAAGTAACGGTGATAGGCGCAGGATTCGTCGGCGCCACGGTGGCACAGCACGTTGCCGAATGTGACATCGCCGACGTTGTGTCCATAGATATCGTTGACGGGCTGCCTCAGGGCAAAGCGCTCGATCTAATGGAAACAGCGCCGCTTTTTGGTCACGACCGCAAGATCTTCGGGACAAACGATTACAAAGATACAAAAGGATCGGACATCGTCGTCATTACCTCCGGAATCGCCCGCAAGCCGGGCATGTCACGCGACGATCTTTTGAAGACCAACGCAGACATCGTCAGAAAGGTGTCCGACGAAGCGCTCAAGCAATCGCCGGAAGCGGTATTTATCGTGGTCACCAACCCGCTTGACGTCATGACTTATCTCTGCTGGAAGACAACCAAATTGCCCTCCCAGCGCGTGATCGGCATGGCCGGCGTTCTGGACAGCGCACGATTCCAGGCTTTCATCGGTATGGAATTGAACGTTTCTGTTCGTGACATCCGAGCGATGGTACTGGGTGGACACGGGGATCTCATGGTTCCGCTGCCCCGCTATTCCACGGTGAACGGCATCCCAATTCCAGAGCTGATGCCGCAGGAGCGCGTGGAAGCTCTGTGCAAACGCACACAAAACGGCGGCGCTGAAGTGGTCAACTTGCTGAAGACCGGCAGCGCGTTCTACGCCCCGGGAGCCTCGGTAACACAGATGGTTGGCGCCATTCTGCGTGACGAGAATCGCTTGCTACCGTGCTGTGTTTACGCAGATGGTCATTATGGCTTGAAAGACGTGTATGTCGGACTACCGGCGGTGCTCGGTCATGGCGGCGTCAAGAAGGTGATCGACCTGAAGCTGTCCGCTGACGAAAGCGCAGCTCTCAAGAAGTCGGCTGACTCGATCAAAGAGAACATCGACGCCATGAATAAACTGCTCGTTCCGGCGTAAGCTGCCAACGCCGGTTTGCGCCACATTCATAAAACGCATAGCGTTCAAAACCTGAACCTGTAGCAGCGGGCTTATGTCCGCCGTTACAGGTTTTGTTTTATCTTTACGGTCTGGTTACACGCTCGCGTTATAATGACGCTCTTACTTGATCGCCGACGGAGGAAGTCGTGTCTTCAATTCGCACAAACTCGCTGCAAAGTGCAGTCGTTCTCCTAACCGGATTGCAGCTTCTCTGTCTGCCTGTGATCGCACCGGCCGCGCACGCGGTTGAGATACCTGCTGCTCCCACCTCGGCCGACATGTCTTTGCCCGCTGTCACCAGCGAGCAAGATCGCACCGAGGTCGAGAAATTGCTGGCCAACATCGAAACCGATTGGAATGCGCACAATCTGACGGCGGTGATGGCGTATTACTCCGATGATTATTTGAACAACGATGGATTGGACAAGAATGCCGTCTCCAAATTGACGGAAGATTTTTGGAAGACTTATCCGGATGCAAAATCGAAATCGACAACCAAGGAGATCCGTTTCGAAGGTTCGTTCGCGACAGTGGAATCGCGCGATGTGGCCACCGGCACCACCGCCAAGGAGATGCCGGGCATCGGCACCAAAGGCGAGCTCACCTCCGTCTCCGAAGGGCAGCTTTATCTCAAGAAACAGGGACAAGGCTGGAAGATAGTAGGCGATCGCATCGATTACGAGCGCGTTCGCGTCGCGTTCGGATTGGCGCGCCAGGTGCAAGCCACCTTCTCCGCACCCGAGCAAGTGAAGTCCAACAAGCCGTACACGGCCAAACTGGAACTCGGCATGCCCAGTGGATTGACTGCCGTCGGATCCATCACCAACACACCATTGCAGTACCCGCAGCCGCAACCGGAAGACGCTTGGCGTCCGATGAACGAACCGACCCCGGAGCGTCCGTTGCTCGAGCGTGTTCTGGTCACCAACAACAAGAATCGCAACGAGTTGTTAATGGCGACAATCGGCATCACGAATTCCCAGCGCAACAGCTTGATGGGCATCGCCTTCTTGACCAGACGCATCAACGTGATTCCGAACATGGAAGAAGAGCAAGTGAAGATCGTTGAGAAAACGGAAGGCAAAGACAAAGGCATGTCCGGATTCAATGTGCCCGAAGGCGAAATTCCCAAGCCGGGCACCGCGAAGTAGGCAATGTCGCGCCGGGCCTCGCCGATTCAACGCGCCGGGCTTCTTGTACTGGTGGCATTGATAACAATGATTTGCGACCAGCTCACTAAGCGGTTGGCGCTCTGGCATCTGCAGCAAGGCGTTGTCGTTAAGTTGATTCCTTACTTGATCGGCATGACGCTGGTTACTAACACGGGGACAGCGTTCGGACTGTGGCGCGGCGTTCCCTTGGTCGGGCTGCTCTTGCCACCGGCAATTTGCCTGGGCATTGTGTATTGGATCGGGCGGCGCGAATTGCGCGGCAATCGTTTGACACCGCTTGAACTTGTCGGTTTCGGTCTGGTTTTAGGCGGAGCAGCGGGCAACATGATCGATCGGCTGATGCACGGTCAAGTTACTGATTTTCTTTTCTTTGAATTCTGGACATCGTTTCCTGTGTTCAATCTGGCAGACGCCCTGATTGATGTCGGTGTAGCGCTGATCATCATCCACAGCTTGCTGGAAAAAGATGAGACAACGCATGAGACCACTCCATGATCGAAGAGCAAAAGCTCGAGCTTTTAGTGCCTGAAGAGATGGAAGATCCAATCAGGCTGGATCAATATTTGGCCGCCGAGCTGTCCGGGCAGCTGGCGGACTTTACTCGCTCGCGCATACAAAAATTGATCGACGAGGGCAAGGTCGAAGTCGATGAAAAGCCGGGCAAAGCCGGAGCCAAATTGCGCGGCGGAGAAGCAATTACGATTGTTGTTCCGGCCGATGTCCCTCTCGAGGTGAAGGCGCAAGAGATTCCTCTGAACATTGTGTTCGAGGACGCCGATCTGATTGTCGTCAACAAGCCGGCAGGCATGGTCACCCATCCTGGCGCGGGCGTCACCGAAGGCACTCTCGTCAACGCCCTGCTCTATCACTGCGGCTCTTCCCTTTCCGGCATTTCCGGCGTTTTGCGCCCGGGCATCGTACACCGCCTCGACAAGGACACGTCCGGCCTATTGGTGGTGGCCAAAAGTAATCGTGCTCATCACGCACTGGCCGAGCAGATCAAACGTAAGGACGCCAGGCGCATTTACCAGGCTATTTTGGAGGGCGTGCCTGCCGCCGAGCAGGGCACCGTGGATAAGCCTATCGGTAGGCATCCTGTCGAGCGCAAAAAGATGGCGATTACCGAATCAGGCAGAAACGCGCGCACACACTGGCAGGTGCTCAGGCATTGGCATAAGTTCTGCCTGGTCAAATGCACGCTGGACACCGGTAGAACGCATCAGATTCGGGTTCATATGAACAGCCTGGGAACGCCCGTGGTCGGAGATATCGTATACAACCGCAAAACTACCGGAACGCCGGAAGCCAGGCGGCGTCTCGGGCTCGCCGGGCAT
>DATNQY010000041.1:0-14636 GCA_036703785.1 Candidatus Obscuribacterales bacterium | reverse complement strand
TGCGATGAACGAAGAATGAAAATTCTGATTATTCACGGACCAAACCTCAACATGCTCGGCAAGCGCGAGCCGGGGACATACGGCAACGCCACGCTCGAGGACATCAATCGCAGCCTGCGCAATCTCGGCGAAGAACTCGATGCGCACGTCGACATTATGCAGAGCAACAACGAGGCGACATTGATCGACGCCATTCATGGCGCGCTCGATAAGCGCATCGACGGCATCGTGATCAATCCGGGAGCTTACACGCATACTTCCATCGCCCTGCGCGATGCATTGCTTTCGGTAAACCTGCCGTTCATTGAAGTGCATATATCCAACACCTTTGCTCGCGAATCGTTTCGCCATAAGTCATATCTCTCCGATGTGGCTGCAGGCGTAATCATCGGTCTGGGCCCTGTAGGCTATCTGTTCGGCATGCGCGCTTTGGCGCAAATGCTGCAAGTACGGCATATCGCTCAGGCAAGCGAAGGCATCGGCGAAAAACCGGCAGCGCTCACCGAATAGCACCGCATGTGGTGGCGTTATCTTATCGTAGCGGCGGGCGGAAGCCCGCTTTTATTGTCGGCTCCGCTCCTAGCGGGCTTCCGCCCGCCGCTACGGTTTCGCATCCGCCGCTACGGTTTCGCATCGCCGCTACGGTTTCGCGTCCGCCGCTACGGTGTGGCACCAGGCTGAACACCTTTTAATAAAAACAAATTTCAAGCAGACACGCGTCAAGCGGCAGCTGGAGCCTGAAATCACAGGCCCAGTCGGGCATAGCCAAGAGCCGGCTGCAGCCGGCGTGGCATTGGATGCGGTTTATCACGCACAACACCTTCACAAGCTTGGATCTATAATTGAGCCCGCACCATTTGTGGGGGCGCCGTGTCGCCCTTGGGAAGGGGATCTCCGAGGAGTTGATGATGAATAAAGCGTCGGCATCGATGATTTTGGCACCGCTTGTGGCCATTACGTTGGCCATCGGCACCACACCCGCGTGGGCGGCCAATGACACGCCGGCCGACAACGGCACCGCCGCGGCCTCGGCGCCGGCGGCCGAGGAAAAACATTCATATTCGGAAGAAGCAATCCGCCACTACAACCGCGGTCATGATCTTCACCAACAAGGATTTTTCAACCAGGCAATTGCTGAATACAAAGCGGCGCTAGTGGCAGACGATCGCATGGAAGAGGCATATACCAACCTTGGTTTGATTTATGCCGCGCAGCGCAATTACACCAAGGCCATCGACGCCTTCAGAAAATCGCTGGCGCTCAATCCGCATCGCCCGAACGCGCTGAACGGTCTGGCTACCGTTCTCTACGCGAAAAACCACGTCAGCGAAGCGATGGAAAAATGGAAAGAAGCCGTGCAACTCGATCCGAATTTCGCTTCGGCGTTTTACAACATGGGCAATGCCATGGAAAACGAGAAAGACATGCGTGGCGCAGTTGATGCGTACGTCCATGCGCTGGCCGTGAATCCGGCGATGGCAGACGCCTATTATCGCGTGGGCAGCATCTACGCCAAACAGAAGCACGTGGCGCAAGCGCGTTTGCTTCTTGCCAAGGCTGTGCAACTCGAGCCTACCGCTGAGTTCGCTCGCGAAGCGAAGAAGCAACTCTCCTCGCTCGAAAATGAAGTAACCGAAAAAGCCGACGATCAAGAAGTGAAAATGAACGTGATCGCGCCGCCACCCACGACGCAGGCCGCAACCAAATCTGGTGGCAGCTAGGCTTCCATGGCGGTAGATGTTCAGGCGAAGCAAGAGCAGCTTGCCGGTCTGCTAAACGGTTCTGTTATCGACTCGGAAGGACGAGTGGCTGTTTGCGTCAGAGGCGCCGTCGACGGCTTTCGCGCGACGCTGGAAGCTCTGGCACCGAGCTGGCCCTTTGGCGTCAGCTACTTTGTCGAGGCGTTCGAAGGCGTGGATCCCTCGTCTAGGCCGACGCGCCCAGCGGCAAAAATGACCATATGTCCGCGCATCGGTCGCGGCATGTCGGGCTTGCTCACGAATGTTCTCTTGTTCGAGGCGCGCAGCATGCGCATTAATGACAAGAAACTCGAGAGCACGTTCAACTTCACGTACGACGAGCGTGAAATGACGGAGAAATTCCTGCATTGGCCGGGCGTGCAGGAAGCTTTGAACTCACTCGATCAAATAGCCAAATTCACAGAAGCCGTGGTGCGCACCGATGCCGGTATCTTCCTGGCACAGCCGAAATCATTCAATGCCCTCGATCTCGATCAGTGCATGCAGGTGTTCGGGCTGTTGGGACAGTTAGCCGGCATTCTTGCCGAGAATTTTTGAGGTCAGGTTTGCAGACGCGGGTTGTTGACCTTGCGTAGGGCAAAACGCGCGCCCAAGAAGCCGGCAATGATGGCTACGTAGCCGGTGCTTTTCTTGAGCGTATCGCAAATCCTGATGGCGTCTGCCGGGGTATAGTTGACCTGCTTGGGCAGCCCGGAATCAATTACAGCCTGGTCGACAATTTTCCTGGCGCCTTCCAAGCCGAGACTCTCTGAATAAGCTTCGTAGAACTCTTTGATATTTATATCGCTGCCTGGGCTTGTCATACTCTATAGAACTCACCTGCCGACAATTCATTGTAGCGTAGCTCAAGGTTACCGTATGGTTTCCTGTGTTTAAGCGGACATTACAAAGAATTGCCGTTGTAGGGGCGATGCATGCATCGCCCCTACTCGACAGAACGTCCGCGGTCTATTCCGGAATGAGCAGTACAACCGTGGTTGTATTGTGGAATCCACTGAGCTGCCCCATTTGCATGGCGATCTCGCCGTAGGTGGCAAAGCCGATCACAGGCACATCGCCTATGACCTTTTTGATTTCCTCGACGCCTTTTTGGAATTCTTTGTCCAAAATCAAATTGCGGCAGACGCAATCAAATACGATGGCGCCCGCCAGCTTGGCGCCTCTAGCGCCTTTGAAGGCGATTTCGGCAGCTTCCTTGGCGGAGGCGATTTGATAATACTTGTTGGGGCTCTCCATGATTCGGATGACCGAGCCTTCCACCATGGCACAAGCGAAATTGATCGAATTATCGGGATTCACCGATAACGGTGCGCGAACTTTATATTCGGCGCCCGTCAACAAGCCTGCTTCGTACTGCATCAAGAACGAGCCGATATCCGAGGCATTCTGCAATTTTTCAACATCAATGCCCTTTTGCTTGGCCTTATCTTTTGTGTGCTCTTTCCACACATCAAAGGCTGGGCGGTTCTCGACTTCCTTGACCACGTTGTCGCGTACTTTAGTGATCGTCAAAGGCGGGCTGATAGCGCAATGGCCGTGTTTAACCCCGATCGATACCGGCTTTTTCGAGGCCATAAAGCAAAGGCTCGCGGCATCTGAGACTGATTGATCGTTATGGAATACGGCCGTCTTGTTGAATGTCAGGTTGTCGCCGGCAGCGCCACCTGAGAAACGGACGGTTGGTCCGAGCACCGTGAGGGCAGCCGCGCAAACTTCTTCGCCTTTGCCGGACAAGCCGTCGATGAGCATGATCGCTGATTGGTGCGGGTATTCCGGCACGTCGGTAGGAAATGCGCCGCTTACGTGTTCGATTGCGCTGACAGGATTGGATTTCAGACCTTTTGCCAGAGCGGTAAAAAACTTGTGATTGTTGGAATTCATGAAAGCGCAGGCGACGCTGTCTTTCGTCACTTTCTCTTCCGTAAATTCGCTGGCGCTCGAACATCCAATGATATGTGCGTCGCCTGCTATCGAACGGATACCACGCAAAACTTCCTTGTAGTCGTAGCGCGCCGAGCAGAAGACGATGCCGAATTGAGGCTTAACGTCGCCCAGTTTGCCAATTGCTTTGGAAGCCGCTTCTTTGCCTGCTTCAAAGCCTTTTTCCAGATCGGAGATGCCCGTGCGAAATACCGTAGCGGTAGTAGTCGATGCTGTGGCCATATCAATCCCCCTTCTCGGGGCGAGCCGTCGCCCCTACATGTCTTACCCTTTACGCTGGTCGAATACACTCCTTGGTTACCTGTTAAGATTAAGGTTTGCGAGGCCTCTATCGGTGAGTATGCTACAGCAAAGAATTCCGCAGATAGTTGTCGAGAAAGCGAAGTTGGCCAAATTTCGGCTGTTGAAAGCCGCTTTGGCGGCGCTGCTATTAGTCGGAATCGCCGTTGGCATCTGGGTTTGCATGCAGTATTACAACCATCAGCGCCAAGCAGCCGACTTGCACAAATACATCACGCGAGTAAGGCGTGGTTCTATCGATATCCGCATCAGTTCCACAGGCACCATCCGTCCGTTCAATCAAGTCAAGCTCAGCCCTAAGTACACGGGTCTTTTGAAAACGCTTTACGTCCAACAGGGCGACCGCGTGAAAGCCGGCCAAGTGGTGGCGTTGATGGACGACAGCAACCTCATCGGGCAATATCGAGCCGCGCAGGGAGCCTACGAGCAAGCCAAAGCCGCATACGAGAAAGCGCTGCACGGCAACCGCACACAAGAGATTGCCGATGCCGAGGCGCAACACCGCCACGCGCAAGCAGCGGTGCGCGCGGCCGACATGATCGTCAATCGAACGCACGCCGATGTAGTCGCTTGTCAGGCGCAGTTGCATCGGGATGAAACGAATGCGCGCCGCATGGACAAGCTAAAAGCGGAAGGGGCCGTGTCGGACCAAGACGGGCTCAATGCCTCGACGGCCGCGGAAGTGACCAAAGCTCAGCTTGATAGAGCACAGCAGGATCTCAAACAAGCACAAGCGGCATTTTTACAAACGCAAGCCGATTATGAAAGCGCGTCTCAAAAGCTGAGCCTGGCGAAAGAGGGATTTCGCAAGGAGGACATCGAGGCCGCGCGTCAGGCGATGCTGCAGGCTCAAGGCAATATGCAATACATGGGCAGCCAGCTTGAGGACACCAAGATTCGCGCGCCATTCGATGGAGTGGTTACCCAGAAGTACGCAGATATAGGTGCCATCGTGGCGCCGACGACGGCATCGACAAACAACTCAGCCACATCGAGCTCCATAGTTTCGCTGGCAGGCACGCTGGAAATGGTGGCAGCAGTGGCGGAAACAGACATCGACTACATTCAATCCGGACAACCTGTCCTCATCAGTGCCGGCGCTTACCCGGCACGCGTTTTTCACGGACGAGTCAATCTGATTGCCCCCGAGGCGATCGTCACCCAAAATGTCACCAGCTTCGAAGTGCACGCCACTATAGATGATGACCCCGATGGCAAGCTTATGTCGGGTATGAACGTCAGCTCGGATTTCCTGGCCGGCAAGCGCAACAATGTCCTATTGATCCCCACAGTCTGCGTGGTTACAAAGAAAGGGAAGACCGGTGTTTTCGTGCCGGATCAAGACGGCAACCCGAAGTTTGTGCCGGTCAAAATCGGCAGCACTTCCGACAGCGACACCATCGTCACAAATGGATTGAAAGAAGGCGACGAAATTTTCCTCGCCTTGTCCAAAGAGCAATTGCTTCAACAAGGCTACACCGAAAAGAACATTCTGGCACCGCAGGGAACCGGCAGTGGTGGCAAGCCCGATAAGGCGCCGACCAACAAGCCTTAGCCATGAATCTCTTGAACCTGATAAAGCTGTCTCTGCGAAGCATTTCATCAAATAAAATGCGCAGCGGATTAACCGTGCTCGGCATTATCATCGGCATTGCAGCTGTGATTGCTCTGCTTGCCATCGGGCAGGGCGCGAAGATAGAAACCGACAAGCAGATTCAATCATTGGGCACCAATGTTATTTTCATTCGATCGGGAGCAGCCAATACCGGCAACGTCTCTTTGGGTGTCGGCACTACCAATACCTTGACACTCGAAGACGCCAACGCAATCGGGCGTATTTGCCCCGCCGTCGAGAACGTGGTGCCGGGATTGCAAGGGCCGTTGCAAGTGCAGTACGGCAGTTTAAACACCAACACCATCGTCTGCGGCGTCACTTCAGAGTATCCGCTGGTCCGAAATTTCCATACGGCGCGCGGCCGTTTTTTCAATGGACTGGATGAACAACGCAGCGCGCGCATCTGCACATTGGGGCAAACAGTGGTGGAAACGCTGTTCGGCGATGACGACCCGATCGGCAAGGATGTTCTGATTCGAGGAGAGCTGTTCCGTGTAGTCGGAGTTATGGAACACAAGGGCGCATCAATGTTCGTCGATCAGGACGACCAGGTGTTCATTCCGCTCACCACGGCGATCAATCGACTGTTCGGATTTCGCCCATCGCGTGGGCGCTCCGTCGGTTTCATCATGTGCCAGGCGCACAGCGATGATGACGTGCTGCCGGCAGTGTTTCAGATTACCAATCTGCTGCGGCTGCGCCACCACATTCGGCCGCCGTTTCTCGACGATTTTGCTGTACGCACGCAAGCCGAACTCATGCAGACTGCTGAAACGATCACCACAGTCTTCACCATTCTGCTTGGCTCTACCGCGGCCATTTCATTGCTTGTAGGCGGCATCGGTATCATGAACATCATGCTCGTGTCCGTGACTGAGAGAACGCGCGAGATCGGAGTGCGCAAAGCAATCGGCGCGCGCCATCGCGATATCTTGATGCAATTTGTAATCGAAGCGACGGTGCTCTCTTTCACCGGCGGTATTATCGGCGTTATTTTAGGGGTGGTGGTATCGTATGTGGTGGCAGGCATTTTACGCTGGCATACGGTCGTAACCCCGATCTCCGTCATCCTTTCATTCGGAGTCTCCATTCTCATCGGCATGTTCTTCGGCATCTATCCCGCCAGGCAAGCGGCCAGGCTCAATCCCATCGACGCCTTGCGCACGGAGTAATAAGAACATGATTGAGCTCAAGAACATAAAACGAACGTACAAAATGGGTACCGAGGAAGTGCAGGCGCTGAAAGGCGTCAGCCTGACGGTTGAAGACGGTGAATATGTGGCGATTATGGGCTCGTCGGGCTCCGGCAAGTCGACGCTGATGAACATCATCGGCTGCCTGGACAGACCAAGCTCTGGGCAGTATTCAATCGATAATCAGCCGGTGCAGGCTCTTTCAGAAGACGAGCTGGCCGGCATCCGCAATCGCAAAATCGGATTTGTGTTCCAGCAGTTCAATCTCCTGCCTCGTATGAGTGCATTGGAGAACGTTTGTTTACCACTGTTTTATGCCAACGTCCCGCCTGAAGAAAGCGCCGAACGAGCCGGTACGGCGCTGGCTCAAGTGGGGCTTTCGGACCGTCTGCATCACAGACCAAACCAGCTCTCAGGCGGGCAGCAGCAGCGCGTTTCCATCGCCAGGGCGCTGGTGAATCGCCCGCACCTCATCCTTGCCGACGAGCCTACGGGCGCGCTGGATAGCCGTACGTCGGCGGAGATCATGACGTTGCTTGAAGACCTTCACAGTCAGGGCAAGACCATAATCGTGGTCACGCATGAGCCAGAAGTGGCGTCCTGCGCCAAAAGGCTAATAAAACTAAAGGACGGCGAGCTGGTTTTCGACGCGTCCACCAACGCTGCACAGTTTTGATTTATGAGACAAAATAGGCTATAAATAGCTTCCGTTCTTATTTAGAGGGGTCATCACCATGTCAGAAACGTCCACCACCCCAGAGCTGATTCAAGTCACGCCAGAGGCGGCGGCTGAGCTCAAGACTCAACTGGCCAAAGAGCCGGGTAAAGCCGGGCTCCGTCTGGAAGTCCGTGGCGGCGGCTGCTCGGGCATGTCCTACGGCTTGCTCTTCGACAACGCCGAAGAGGGCGACCACGTGCTCGAAGCCGATGGCGTCAAGGTCATCATCGATCCCAAGAGCGCCGTCTACCTGAAAGGCACAGTGCTGCACTTCGAAGGCGGACTGCAAGGTCGCGGCTTCACCATTAAAAATCCGCAAGCTAAAGGCTCTTGCGGCTGCGGCAATTCATTCAGCGTATAGGTAAAACACCTTGTCAGTGAATGATGAGGTTCTCGCCCTGCGTAAGTCGGGCGCGTTCCATCATTGCGACGATCTCAGCGTGATCAAGATTTCGGGCACTGATGCCGCGTCTTTTTTGCAGGCGCGGCTATCCAACGATGTTCTTGCCTTGCAGCCGGGAGACGGACAACTCACGTCTTTGCTGGACCGCAAGGCACATGTGCTTTTCTGCGGATCGCTGCACCGGCTGGGCGATGTCTATTGGCTGATCGTCGCGCGCTCTCAGTGCCGGGACGCGCTGAAGCTGCTCGAGGAATTCAAATTCCGCGACCGAGTTGCATTTGAGATACTCGATGGCGCGCATTTTCTTTCCATCGACAGCACAAAATGCGATTTGCTACTGATGCGGATGCTTCCGAAAGGCGCGAGGCTCGAGCCGCGCGAGCATTCCGCGGTCGCCGCAGAGGTCGCGGGGGCACAAACGACATTCATTCGGCGGTCGAACGCCGGAGAGCCGGGTCTGCTGGTGGTTTCCGGCTACGACTCGGATGGCTGTACCGGCGGGCGGCAGCCCGCTTTCGACGCGCTCGTCGCCGAAGCAAAATCCCTTAACCTGCTCGAAATCTCCACCGCTGCATACGACATCGCGTGTCTCGAAGCGGGCAATCTCGGGTTGCGGCTGGATGGTCTGCTGCTGCCTGAGAGCGGACTCGAGGCGAGCATGGTCAGCTACACAAAGGGATGTTTCCCCGGGCAGGAAGTGCTGGCACGAATCAAAACTTATGGGGCACCCCGACGAGGCGTAGCCGGGGTGGTGTTCGAGGACAATGGCTCCGCTCAAAGCGAGCTTGCGCCCGGCGCTACAATTCAAGTGAATGGCGAAGATGTTGGTACCATCCACCAGTCGGCATACTCGCCGACGCTGAAGAAGCACATCGCGACGGTCATTATTCAACGCGAGTATCGTGTGCCGGATCAGAAGGTCAACATCACCGTCAACGGGGCACCATATACGGTGACAGTTGCGACGATGCCGTTTTATTGCAGCGCCGGCAAGGCGGCAGCGGCTCAAGAGCTTTACGACAAAGCTCTGCGAGAGTTCGCCCGTGGCTCTGAGCAAGAAGCGATTTCCATGCTGCGTGAAGTCATCGATCTCAATCCAACTATGGCGGACGCGTACGAGACTTTGGGCGTGATACTCAATCGTCACGACCAACTGGACGAAGCGATTACGCTGATGAAGCAACTTGCCTGCCTGGACGCCAATTCAATCATGGCGCATGCAAATCTCTCTGTGTTTTACATGCAGAAGGGCGATAAAGAAGCGGCCGAGGAAGAAAAGGCCATCGCCATGAGTATTCGCATGAGCGAGTTGGCGCGCAGCGCTGCAGTCGAACAACAAGAGCAGGAGCAACGGCAGCAATTGAAGGCCGCGGCGCAAGAGCGAATGTCGATGTTCCGCGAAGTGTTGGCGATTGATGCGGACGATTTTCTCGCGAATGCCGGACTCGGAAGCGTTTATGTCGACCTCGAGAAATATGGCGAGGCTGTTCCCTATCTGCAAAAAGCGTTGTCTAAGCGCCCGAATCACACCGTTGCCTATGTGGCACTGGGAGAGGCATTTGAAAAGCTCGGGCAAACGGCCGAGGCGGTTGATACTTACAAAAAGGGCGTCGTGGTGGCGGCCCAGCGAGGCGACGGCGAGCCCATGAAGAAGATGCAGATCCGCCTGGAGAAATTGGCAGCGGAGGCGCGCGGCTAATGGGCTTGCGCATCATTGCGACCATCGTTTATATCTTTCTCTACGCACCCATTTTCATCGTCATCGCTTACAGCTTCGACGCCAACAAGCTCGGCGTAAGCTGGACCGGGTTTACCTGGCAATGGTATCAGCAGCTGTTTGAGGATGATGCCTTGCTATCTGCGCTGCGCAACAGCTTAATCGTAGCCGGCGTCTCGGTATCGGTATCGGCCGTGCTCGGCACCATGGCTGCGGTGGGACTGGCTCGTTACAAGTTTCCCGGGGTGGGGTTGGTGCGAACACTAACAATGCTGCCGGTGATTATTCCGGAAATTGCCATGGCCGTTTCTGCGCTAACGCTGTTCGTGGCGCTCGGTATGAAGCTCAGCCTGATCACGATTATCATTTCTCATATTGTGTTCTGCCTGGCATACATTACGCTTGTGGTACTCGGGCGCCTGCAAGGGTTAGACCCTCGCCTGGAGGAAGCTGCCCGCGACCTCGGCGCCACGCCGATTGCGGCGTTTTTCAAAGTTACCTTGCCGCTGTTAATGCCGGGCATCCTGTCAGGCTGCCTGCTTGCGTTCGTGCTGTCGCTGGACGACTTCGTAATCACCCAATTCACCGCCGGCGTAGGCAGCACGACGCTGCCGCTGTGGATTTACAGCTCCGTCAAATTCGGTGTCAGCCCGGAAATAAATGCCCTGAGCACAATCATGATTCTGCTTACAGCAGGCGCCCTGGTAGCGTCCCAATTAATCCGTCAACGGTCCTGACCGGGTATATATGTACTGACGGGTTCCCGGAGCCGCTCGAATGAACAAAAAATACCTGCTGCTTGCCGCTCTTTTGCTGGTTACATCAGCACCGGCACAGGCCGGCACGACATTCGACAGCGCCGTAGCAGACTACAACAACCATAACTACGGCTCTGCCCTGGACAAACTGCAGAAGCTGGAAAGAGCAAATCCGAACAACGAACAGATCCACTATTACATGGCGCTGTCATTTCAAGGCGCCGACCAAATTGCCTCGGCCAGAGAAGAATACTCATGGGTGTCGGACAATGCCAAAAGCGAACAGTTGAAGCAAAACGCAAACACGGCATTGCAAAATATCGCGAAGTGGAGCCGCACACGCAACTACGCAGGCAATGGGAATTACTTCGCCCATAACAGAATCAACCCCGCATACGCGCAGCTTCGTCGACAACAACAGCTGCAACAAGAACAACAGCAATTACGCCAGGATGCCGCAAGCGGCAGCACCTGACACAAACGATTTTAGCGGCAGGTTGCCGCTATTCAAACGAGAGGCTTTCCACCATCACCTTAGTCATGGCGAGCGGTGACGTCTGTCCGATGAAGCGCACCGGCTGCTTAGAGAAGCGCAGATTACACCCAGGCGTGGGGCCGGCGTTCTTGCTTCTGTCGAGCAAGGGCGTCGGCTAGTCTGTTGCCAAATAATTTTGCATCAAGCGAATAAATGCCGGGTCCTGTCAAAAAAATCATCACGGCTGCCACCAGATAGCCCAGCGCCGACTCATACGTGTTGCCTTTGCCGACCCAAATGCCACCATGGGGAAGGTGTACGGTGAAGATGGCGACCAGCATGTTGCAAATGATAGCCAAGCACGCCAACGGCGTAAGCAACCCGATAATTAACGCCAATCCGCCACCAAGCTCAGCCAATGGCGACAGCATCTGGATGAACCCGGGCAACGTAGAGTGAGGCATCCAGGTAAATGGATGCATTGCCTTGGGCAACCCGTGAAAAACCAGAGCCAGTCCCGTAACCAGCCGAAAAATGAGCAACCCAAGCGCCGGACGTCCGCCGAGAAATTGTCCGAAAGCTACTTTCAACATAACCGTGTCTCCGTTGAACTAGGATCAAAGACGCTAGCAGGCGTGCGGTGTGCCCATCTGTAACGAGGGCTGTAAAGGCGCCAAAAGCAGCAAGGGCAGCGCGTTGCGCCGCCCCTACATAGTTTCGGTCATGTATGGGAGGCGCCGCACGCCGCCCTTCATGTCGATTAGAGTGCCGCTTCGATTTGATCGAGTGCCGCCATGCGTGTGTGGATGATCTGGTTGGGCAGCAGATTCTGACGCTTCAACCTTTGATATGTAATCTCGCCCTGGATCTGGCTTCTCCAGCTATCCAGAATCGCCGCGGAAATCGAAGGCAACAATACGGTGCTTCCGGTGAAGTAGTACGCGTTGACCACTTTGCCACGAATCAACTTGGTGCCTGCGATGGTCGGCAGAATACCGAACGGCAATTTGCTACCGCCGATAAACAGTCCCCATCCGGTATTCATCATCGCTGTCTTGCGCTGGTTGCGCAGCGCTTTGTCGTAATTTTCAATTTGGGCTGTATGGTATGCGCTGTCCATGTCGTAAGCCTTGACGCGGCTCAAGAGCGCGTTCACTTCCGGACTGCCGGAATTCTGACGGTCAACAGCCCACTTCTTGAGCGCCGAACAGTTGGCCGACATCGTACCGCAATTGGTCATCATCTGGCAGAACCCACTCTTGCGAAGGCTACGTTCATCCAACTTGGCGGCGACGCGCGAAGCCCCGTATGCCAACATCGGATCCAGCATTGTTTGCGCGGCGTTGACAAGGAAAATTATGCCGGAAGATTGGCACATGCGCTCTTTGCCCTTGTTGATCAAATTCATGGTTAGCGCGCTCCACACGGCGCCCGTAACTGTCTGCGCGATGTCGAGGAGGTAGAACGCTTGTTGATTAGCCAGCGTCGAGCTCGCCCCGATGTGGAAACGTTGGAACTCAGAGAGCGCTGCTTGACGGAAGTCAGCTAAGACTTTGCCTTCCAACGCTTGCGCTTGCGCAACGTCGGCATCCGAGCTGGGCTGCTCGCGCAACATAGCGTCGCGTTCAGCGATTTTCTTGTCGATCTGATTTACCAGCTCGGCGACATGCAGGCGCGCTTGCGTTTGTGAGAACCCATTCTGATGCGCTTCAAAATAATGGTAGCCGTTGATCATCAACTCAATAGCATCACCGCCGCCACTGACGATAAAACCGATGAAGGCCGGCAAGACGGTGCCGTTAGTCGCTGTTCCTCTGTGCACACGCTCAGGGTGGTGCAATCCGTGACCGCGGTAGCTTGTCATCGCGATCAAGTCGCCTTCGACTAAACCCAACGCGCACTCTTGAATAGCGAAATAGCGCCAGCCTTTCCAACGCCCCTGCTTGGCTGCATTCAAACGATAGGTAAGGTTGTACTTCTCAAGCTTGATCTCATCGCGAAGGATGTCACGCGTAATGGTATCAACGTTGCTCACACGTCCCGTAAGCACCGTCCCCGCAGGCGCTTGAGCCACTATCTCGGACGGCGCTTGTGCTACTACGTCCGGAGGTGATTGTGCCACGGTAGCATCAGCAGCCTCCATGGCTAGGGCGGGTCCCACAGACAAGCAAGTTACTAAGATTGCAGAAACGATTGATATCAGCGAATTTTTCATTGGCAAATTTCCTGGGAGCCGATCAGGTTATGAGACGTTTCTTCCAAGGCTATCCTAATGGCAAGGTCACTGCAATCATTCGTCAAAAAAAATTGGCATGCAGCGAATCGTGCATGCCAATTAAATCTCCACTCGATATCTATGAGTTGTATCGCCGCAGCCTCGGCTCTAAGCGCAGCAACTGCCGGCGAGTGCCTGGCAACAATCGTTGCAGATATCGGGGCACTTGGGGTTAGTGCCAACATCGCTGGTTGATTTCCAGCAACGCTTGCACTTTGTTCCCGCGGCAGGCGAGGCTACCGCGAGAATGCCGTTTTCATCGACTTGGGCAAGTACGTCGGATCCCGTGGCAACCGACTTCCTTTCACCATGAACGGTGGCTTGCGACGTGATGAATAGCGGTGCCAAGGCTGCGCCAAGCGACTTCAGCTTGGCTGCCAATTCAGCGTTGTCGACGCCAAGCACCACTTGCGCGTCCAGCGATTTGCCGATCTTTCCGGTTGCGCGCGCCTGCTCCAGCGCTTTGTTGACGGTGGAACGCACCGCGATTATGTCGCGCCAGAAGTCGGTTAGCTCAGGTTTGAGGTATGACTTGTTGGGCTTCGGAAAGTCGGTAAGCAACACACTTTCCTCTTTGCCGCGCACAGCAGCCGGCATGTGCTGCCAGATATCTTCCGCCATGTGCGGAGTGACAGGCACCAACATGCGCACCAATACCTGAAGAATCTCGTGCAGCACCGTCTGCACCGCGCGCCGTTTTTCCGGCTTGCCTGTGTACAACGTATCCTTCGCTATATCGAAATAAAAGCTGGAAAGATCAACCACACAGAAGTTGTTCAGCACTTGGTAGAACTTGAAAAACTCATAGCGATCAAAATCTTCCGTCACTTCCTGAACAACTTCCTGCAATCGATGAAGAATGTACTTCTCCAGATTGCCGAGCTTCTCGTACGGCACTGTATCCTTCGCCGGATCGAAATCGTAGAGATTACCCAGCAAATAGCGCGCCGTGTTGCGCAACTTGCGATATACCTCGGCAAGCTGCGGCAGCATGTTCTTTCCTATGCGCACATCATCAGTGTAATCCACGGACGCTACCCATAGACGAAGAACATCCGCGCCGTACTGCTTGATCACGTCTTGGGGCTCGACGACGTTGCCTACGGACTTGGACATTTTGCGGCCGTTCTCGTCGACGACGAAGCCGTGAGTCAATACGGTCTTGTAGGGCGCACGGTCGTGCAATGCAACGCTGGTGAGCAACGATGATTGGAACCATCCGCGGTGCTGGTCGCTGCCTTCGAGATACATTTCAACCGGCGTTCCGCCAAGCTCGTCCTTGCGTTGATCGACGACAGCTGCATGAGTAGAACCGGAATCGAACCAGACATCCATAATGTCTGTTTCTTTCTCGAAGCCTTCCGACCCACCGCAGTGAGGGCACTTGAAGTCTTTGCCGAGAAATGCTTCGGTAGGCTGCTCCCACCAGGCGTCCGAACCTGCCGTTTCAAATGCCTTCGCCACCGTTTCCACAGTTTCTT
>DATNQY010000040.1:0-8122 GCA_036703785.1 Candidatus Obscuribacterales bacterium | reverse complement strand
TAGCGCGCGGTCTGCCGGGACCAGAGGCGGATCCAACCGCGCAAGCCATGGCACGGCTAACCAACAAACTCTCCCGCAGAGAGCGCCAGGTGCTGCAGCTATTGGCCGCCGGCTTGACCAACCAGGAGATTGCCGCAAGATTGTCTGTCGGGCAGGAAACAATCAAAACCCACGTTCGGCATTTGATGGACAAGCTGGGTGTAACCGACCGCACGCAGGCCGCGGTGAGAGCAGTCGCCTACGGCTGGCTGGATCCATAGTGCAATCAGGGCACAGGCAATTGCACGGTCATTGTCGTCCCGTCTTTTTGATTGCTCTGGCAAACAATTTTCCCGCCGTGCAATCTGGCGATGCGTTGCGCAAGATACAGTCCGACACCGCTTTTCGCCACGTAGCGTTTGCCTGGTATGCCATGCCACAGACGGCCGAAGGTGTGGGCGATAACTTCTGTCGGAATCGGAGGCCCCCAATTGTGCACGTTAATCGATATCACAGCTTCGCTCACTTTGCCGTCGACGCGTATCGGACGACTGTCATCGCCGTGCACGAGCGCATTTTCCAATAGATTGAAGAGCAAACGCTCGAGAGCATCCGGATTGCCTTGCACCGACAGCAGTTCGCCAGGAAGTTTGACTATAAATCGTTTTCGCTCTGTAGCTTGGGCATTCTTCAGCAGCTCGGACATCGCTTTTTCGAGAACCGTGCTCAGATCAACCGCACCGAAGGGTATCTCCGGAGACATCAGATCGTAGCGATAAGCCTCGAGCAGTTTTTCCAGTAATTCAAGCAAGGTGTCCGTGCTGCTCTGCAGCGTGCGGATCATTTCATCTTGAGCCGGAGTCAAAGCACCCATTGTCTTACCAGCCAGCACGGACAGTACGTTTCTGGCACCGGTAAGCGGTACGGTGAGATCGTGCGCTATCGCATTTGTAAAGTCGCTGATTGCCGCCAGGCGCAGCGTCGATTCCTCGAAGCCTTTTCTGGTTACGGCATACTGGATCGATCGCAGCAGCTGCCCGTCGTTAATGTGGTGCTTAACTAAATAATCGTCGGCACCATCGGCCACCATCTGTACTCCCAGATCCTCATCATTGGTGCCCGTGAGCACCACGATAGGCAGACGAGGAAACATCGTGCGCACGAGAGTGACGGTAGCCGGGCCGAAGCTGTCGGGCAAGGTCAGATCCAACAGAATCACATCCGTGCGATCGATCACATCTTCGGTCTTCAGCTCGCCCACCGAACCCACGTGCCGCAATTCGAAATGCGGGTTTTTTGATTGCTCGAGCACCTGGCGCACGAATCGATAATAATTATGGTCATCGTCGACCATGAGCACTTTCAGCGTCTGTGGCTGAATTGGACGCCCCGGAGTATTCGATGTCGGTGCTTCGTTACGCCGTTTAGCAAGGGCACTGTTGCTCAGTTTTAACTGCGCCCAGCTTGACTCATCGAGCAGCTTGTCCACCAGTTGCGTCAGTTGCTGGGCGCCGTTGGAGGCGACACTAATTAATTCGGTCTTTTGGTAAGGGCTTAGTTGAACCTCGCTGGAAGACATCAGACGCAACGCGCCTTCTACGCAAGCAAGTGGAGCTCTCAGCTCGTGAGAGATAAAAGAGCGCAAATTCTCCGGCAGCGGGACGCATCGTTTGTTGCCGTGTTCTTTCCGAGGGGAATCGTCATTTAACATGGGAATTGTTCGCTCCGGTGCTGAGCGCACGCCAGGACTGCACCACTGTCGCTATCTGCTGGGGCAAAGTAATGGGATCGAACGGTTTGAGAAGAACGCCCGCCGCGCCCAGGTTGTAATAGCTTTGCACTTCGTGTTTTTGCACCTTCGCGGTGATGAATATGATCGGCACTTGGGCGATTCCAGGCTTTTTTCGCAACAATTCGAATGTAGCGGGGCCGTCTAATCCGGGCATCATCACGTCGAGCAGAATGACGTCGGGCCGAAAATCACTGACGACTTCCAGGGCTTTGCGTCCGGATTCGACCATGAGCGCTTCGAACTTGCCGACTTCCACGAGGCTTATGCTTGCAATGAAGCGAATTCCAGGGTCGTCATCCACGAGCAGTATTTTTGAAACCATGTCTCAGTACCCGTTGGTAACGTTTGGCACGCGTAACCCGGCGTCCGTTTTCATCATCGCAATGGTTTGCTGCCCGCGTAATCCCCGAATCACGTGAAACCTGCGCCTGAAAGCGCGCCTGCCGTAGCCCGATCGGTTAATTTAGCCATCCCCCGTGAGAGACGCCACTCATTAACTCGATATACCACGATGAACATTGGGATCTACGGGAATGAGATCTTTAGCACTGATGGGGGCTGGGGCCGATAATCTATGAAGCTGAGCGTCGCTGCTCAACTCGTTGTTCCGTTCATCGTTATCTGCAGTGCAATTATTTGTCTGCTGGGGATTGGCGCGTTTTCCGCCGTCAGCAGCATTTTGTACGATTCGCTCGACGAAAAGTCCCGGTGCGTGGTTCGTACGACAGCCAGCGAGCTGCGCGGGCCCCTGCTTTTGGGCGAGGACCTGCACGTAAGGGCGATACTGTCCACGGCCATGAAGTCAGACCGTGACTTCAGTTACGCTATCGTGGGCAATGACGGCGGAGAGGTCATGGATAGCGTCTGCGCCGCTAGCGTCAAGCCGCCTGCTTTTGATACACGTGCTGTTAAGCTCATGTCCGGCACCTTGGATGTTCACCGCCTGGCTGCGCCGGGCAGTCGTGGATTTGAGATGGTCGCCCCGATTGAGGTCTCAGGCGAGCGAGCCGGCATACTGCGAATGGGTTTTACTACCGAGCATATCGAGCGCCAGATTAAGGTCACTGAGATGTGGATTCTGGCGATTGGGCTTTTAGCATTGGCACTCGGCAGTCTTGCTTATATGGCTTTGATTTCGCGAGCGATTTTAAGACCGATCAAAGCCATGGTGGCTATGTCTGCGCGCGTGGCATGCGGCGATGTCGGAGAAACGGTGGAAGTTAAACGCCGGGACGAGATTGGCGAATTGGCGACAGCCATGAATCAGATGGTCGGTTATTTGCGGGAGATGACGACGACTGCCGATGCCATTGCCAATGGTAATCTCACCGTAAATCTGCAACCGCGTTCGGACCAGGACGGCTTTGGAACTGCGTTCAAAAAGATGGTCGAGAGTCTAAACCATTACACTACAGAGCTCGTCTCGCGAGAAGAGGAAGCAAAAAAGCTGGCTGCCATCGTGCAGTATTCCCACGACGCAATTATCAGTGTCGATGTTACCGGAAAGGTGATCAGTTGGAACAATGGCGCGGAAAGTTTGCTTGGCTATCGAGCGCAGGACATCATCGACAAATCGATAGATGTTCTCTTGCCGGACGAAGAACGGCGCCACCAATTCTACAGTTTGTTCGACTCCAATCGCGAGCACATGCCGTTCTCCACCTTAGAGACAGATATTGTCCGTATGGACGGAAAAAGGGTGGAAGTATCGATTACGCTATCTCCAGTTGTCAGCGAGACGGCCGCCACCACCTCATACTCACTAATCGCTCGCGACGTGACGCACAAGCGACTGATCGAGCGGCGCCTGCGCGAGTTCTATTCGATGATCTCCCATGAGCTGCGCACGCCTCTTACTTCCATTCGCGGCGGACTCACGCTCATATCAGAGGGAGTGGTGCCCGCCGACTCGGAAAATGGACGCAAGCTTATCACGCTTGCCAAATCCAGTTGCATGCGCTTAATCAGGCTGATCAATCATATTCTCGACATGCGCAAGATCGAGGACGGGAAAATCGAGTTCGATTTGCAAAGCATAAGTTGCGACGAGCTGATTGCACGAAGCAAGGAAGAAATGGAGGCGTTCGCTCACGAGCGCGACGTCAAACTTACAATTGCACCTGGCATTTCCGAGGCGATTCTCGTTGATGCCGATAGAATGGTGCAGGTTTTGACAAACTTGATTTCAAATGCCGTCAAATACTCAGAGCCCGGGCAAGAAGTGGTAATCGCCGTCGAGGCCGTGGATGGCGACTGTCTGCGATTTACGGTCAAAGATAGCGGATTGGGCATCTCGGCGGAGAATCAATCCAAACTTTTTCAGCAGTTTCAGCAAGTAGACTCCTCAGATAGTCGTGCCAAGGAAGGCAGCGGGCTGGGATTGTTTATATCGAAAGTGATTGTAGAACAGCATGGCGGGCGGATTGGCGTCTCAAGCACAGTCGGAGCCGGTAGCGCCTTCTGGTTTGAGATTCCGCTGAAAGCCGCCGGCGACGTCGAAACACGCGCTGAGCAAGCCGCCGCACAGCATGCCGGCGCTTGCGATGTGCCATACTAGCTTTGACGGGTCTGCTGGAAAGGAAGTGACGTGAAGCGCGAGGGCTCCACGATTGCCTGGTTGACAACACTGCTCGTGTTGTCCGGTGCTATCTTCGCTGCATGGCCGGTGCATGCCGATTCGGCGCCGAGCCTGAAGGTTGATGCGGCTGCGCCGATCAAGATTGGATTCATCGCCTCTTTGACAGGCACTGGTGCCAAAGATGGACCAGATATGGTGAAGGGCATAAAGCTCTATCTCGAGCAAATTCATTACAAAATCGGCAATCACAAGGTGGAGTTGCATGTCGAAGACGATGAAAGCAGCATCCTTATGGCTATCGCCAAAGCCAAAAAATTGGTCAGCAAGGACAAAGTTGACGTATTGGCAGGAGTGATTTTTTCTCCATTTGCATACGCGGTGGCGCCGGTTGCCGATGAATCGCACACCCCTTTTCTGGTTTCCACCTCGACGGCAGACGATCTTACGCAGCGAAAACGGCGCAAATGGGTGTTGCGCATTTGCTCGACTTCCAGCCAGATTTCACAGCCGTTGGGCGAATATGCGGCCAAACGTCTGCATCTGAAGAAGATAGTCACAGTCGGATGCAATTACGCGCATCCATTCGAGGTAGTGGCCGGTTTTCACAAAACCTTCGAAGACAACGGAGGGAAAATAATTCAAAAACTTTGGCTGCCGATGGACGCGGTCGATTTCACTGAAGCTCTATCTACCATTCGGCCTGATGCCGACGCAGTATTTCTGGCTTTGGTGGGAGAGCCATGCCGCCTGGTGCCTGCCCAATTGCACAAGCTGCGTCCGCACTTGGTGATATTGGCCTCGAGTGCCACGTTGGAAGAAAACATTCTTCAAGACATCGGGCCCTATGTCGACGGAGCGATCAGTTCTAACAACCACAGTGAAGTCTTAAACAATGCCACCAATAGGCGTTTCATTGCCGACTACCGCGCCGCCTATGGTTCGCTGCCCTCAACGTACGCCAGAGGCGCCTACACAGCCGGCGCGTGGATTCACCAAGCTGTGGACGCATTGCACGGCAACATCGGCAACCGAGAAGAGTTGCTTAGTGCTCTCAAGCGGGTTGAACTGAAGGAATCGATTAACGGACCGATCAGGCTTGACTCATTCGGTGGCTTAATCGAGAACATATACATCAGGAAGGTGGAAAAGGTCGGCGGGAAATACCAGAATTCCATTATTCAGGTTTATCCGCATGTCTCGCAGTTTTGGAACGCAAAGCCGGATAATTTTCTGAAGAATCCGGTGTTCGGTAAAGATTATCCGCCATGTATTCATTGTGCAATTGAGCCGAAGCTCAACGCAAATAACCATCCTTGAGCGCCTTGACCGCAGCTTGGGTTCGATCGGCAACAACCATCTTTTGCATGACATGACTGACGTGCGTCTTCACTGTTTCAGAACCGATCTGCAGCTTTTCGGCGATCTGTTGGTTGTTTAATCCTTCGACAATCAAAGCGAGCACTTCCAACTCGCGCGCTGTCAAACCGACTTTGCCGATGTTTTTCGGCATTTGCTCCGACGCTTTGGATTGCTGTATGGCGAACACCCTTTTTGCAATGCCGGGATCCAGCCACGATGCTCCGCTCAAGACGGATTGAATCGCCATTGATAATTGCGGCGGAAGAATGTTCTTCAAGCAGTAGCCGTCTGCACCGGCCGATAGAGCAGCGAAGACTGCGTCGTCGTCTTCATGCGAGGTTATCATTAATACCTTCATCTGAGGCAGCTTTTCCTTAATCAGTCGCACTGCGTCGATGCCGCTCAGAATGGGCAAGCCGATGTCCATGAGGACCACATCCGGCTTTAAATTCAACGCTTTTTCGACTGCTTCGTTGCCGTCGGCGGCCTCGCTGATAATTTGGAAAGGACCGGCTTGCTCGAGCGTCAGTCGGATGCCCATTCGCACGATCTCATGATCTTCGACGATCAGAACCTTGATACGTTGTGTTGGTTCTGTTCGCGTTTCACTCATATTGATTCCCCGGCGATCGTCAACGAGTGTTCGCCCATTTTGCCATCATACAACCTCCTCCCTCTTTCGTAAATAATCCTCGTTGTTCCACTCGTAAGGTGATACTGCGAATGGTGGCACGCGTGGGAGTACTTACAGGCATCCCCCATGTGGGGGACAAAGTTGTACACGTGTACGGGGGCCTTTTCAGTACGCTTCTATATTGTTAGCATTCTTCTGATTTATGGTACATTCACAACAGCACGGACAAGAAGAAACACACTATGCGCGTCGCGTCCTTCTTTGCGGTGATCTGTTCGGTTGTGCTCAGCGGGACGGCCGGTTTGGCGACTAGCCATACTGCCGTGGTCGATTCAACAACCGGCGCTCCACGCGGGCGTGCCAAACAACGCATCATCAAATTAGGATTCTTGACCTCGCTTACGGGCGTAGGCTCTGTCGGCGGCGTTGATATGCTCCAGGGAATACGTCTTTATCTCAGTGAAAATGGCAATCGCCTCGGTGGACACCCAGTTGAGCTCATTGTCGAGGACGATGAAAGCAACGCCTCGGTTGCGGCACTCAAGTTGAAAAAACTTGTCACCATAGACAAGATCGATATGCTAGACGGCGTGCAACTCTCGAGTGTCGGCTATGCAATTGCTCCGTTTGTAGAGAGGTATCACCTGCCCGCTATCTATTCGGTATGTTGCGGCGACGATCTGACGCAGCGCGGCAAATTCAATTGGATCGTGCGCTCCAACGCCACCTGCAGTCAGCCGTCGCATGCGCTCGGGCAATGGGTGTACAAGCATCTTCATTATAAAAAAGTTGTCACCGTCGCCATGGATTACCCGTACGGCTATGAATCGGTTGGCGGGTTTCAGAATACATTTGAAGGTGAAGGTGGGCAAGTTGTCCAAAAAATTTGGATTCCGCTGGGAATCACAGATTTTTCGCCATGGATCAAACACATCGATCGTACTGCCGACGCCATCTATCTTGTTGCCATTCAGCGAGCTGCATCCGTGCTGCCGAAGCAGCTTCGCGGCGCCGGCATTACTTTGCCTGTGATCGCCGGTGGAGGCAGCTTCGATGAGACAGTTTTACCCAAACTCGGGGATGAGTGCCTCAATTCGATCAGTGCCAGCGTATACAGCGCGGTGCTCGAGCGTAAACAAAACCAAAGATTTGGTGCCGACTTCCGCACTCTCTATCATCACGATCCCAGTCTTTATTCGGCGACGTCGTATAGCTCGGTCATGTGGATAGACAAAGCGCTGACGAAAATAAAAGGTGATGTTGAAGACCGAACCGCAGTTATGGACGCTCTTCGATCGCTGCGGTGCGAGGATGATCCGCGCGGTCCGGTATTTTTGGACCGTTTCGGCAATCCTGTGGAAAACGTTTATATCCGGCGAGTCGAACGTGTCCACGGGAAGTTGCAGAATACCGTAATTGATACCATTCCTGCGGTTTCGCAATTCTGGAGTTATCAACCCTCAACCTTTCTCAAGCAGCCGGCTTACGGAAGAACTTATCCGCCCTGTCGTTTCTGCACGCACAGGCCCGGCGCGCCTGGCACTGACTGAGCGTTGCTATGTTGCACCGCTGCGCCGGGTTGGAGGAGCGCGGCCGGGTCGCCGTCGCTCCTCCGCCGGTAAAACCGAACGCATCGCGTGCCGGGTGTTCGGCTATCCTCGTGCGCCCGCCAAAGCCGGCTCTCCCTTGGCCGACCCCTGTCGCAACGCCTGCATAAACGCACGCACTCTTTCTTCCTCGATGCCCGTAGTGCGATCATTCAGGGTCTTTCCCTTACCGC
>DATNQY010000039.1:0-8281 GCA_036703785.1 Candidatus Obscuribacterales bacterium | reverse complement strand
CGCGTCATCAACGACCTCCACCCTTCCGTATTGGAAACCATGGGCTTCGTCCCCGCGCTCGAGAATCTCGTGGTCATGCTCTCGCGCGGCTCCGGTATTGACTATATCTTCCTAGATCGCAACGAGCAAAACGATTACGACATTTCCGACTTCGCCAAGCTGCAGCTTTACCGCATTGTGCAAGAAGCTCTGAACAACGTGGGCAAACATTCGCAAGCAACAAAGATGGAATTGAAGATTCAAACGCACGCTGGTCGGCTCGAAATCTCCGTTGCCGACAATGGCCGGGGCATCGATCCCAAATTGATCCGGCGCGATTCGCACGGACTGCTGAACATTCGCCACCGCGCGCAACTGATTGGCGCCACCGTTGAATGGCGACGTCCACAGGCTTTCAGCCAGGGCACGGAAATTCGCGTTGCCGTGCCGCTCACGGCCGATTCTAAAATTAACGGAGGCAACGGCGACACACACTCGCAGAGTTCTCATCTACACAAAGGAATGGAGCAAGCATGACAGTTCTAATTGCCGATGACGAAGAAAGAGATCGTTCGTGGCTGAAGGATTTGCTCAGCAAGAATTTGCCTGAGCATGCACCCTTTCACGAAGTTTCCGACGGACAGCAAGCGATCGATACGTCGCAAAGGCTGCGTCCGGATTTGATCTTCCTCGACATCAAAATGCCGCAAGTCTCCGGCATCAAGGCTGCAGAGGCGATCCTCCAGAAGTTGCCCGACACCGGAGTGATCATTCTTTCCAATTTCTCGGATGAAGTTTACGTTCGTCAGCTGTGGAAAATTGTGCCTGCCGATGGTGCGTTTGGATACGTTTTAAAGAACGCGTCCAACGAACAAGTCGTTGAAGCGGCGAAAGCTGTTCTTTCCGGCGATTGCTGGATACATCCCGGTATTGCGCGCGTCATTCAGCGCACGCAAAACCGTGCCACCAGCTTGACGCCGGCCGAGTACGAAGCGCTCGTATGCATCGGGCTCGGGCTCACCGATTCTTCAATAGCGCGCCGCTTGTACTTAACTGAGAAGGCGGTGCAATCGCGGTTGAAATCCTTGTATTCGAAAATGGCAATTCCTGGACGCGGCGAAGGACAGGAAACCGATTTCAACCAGCGCTGCCGCGCCGTCTATCTCGCCTACAAACGCGGATTAATCAACCAATCCGAATTGGAAGAGTGGGAAAGCAAAATGTTCGAAAACAAACCGACCGAAGGGAAACCATCCGCCACTGGAGGCGAAAAAACGCCATGAGTTACCATTCCGGAGCCAACGATTTGCGTAGGAGCGGCGCATCGCGCTGCCCCGGGCGGGGCATTGCCCCCTCCCTGCAGATAGTGTTGATGGCGTTGACGATTGGTCTGTGCGCAATGCCGGTCGCCGCTCAGAATCAACAACAGCAGGTAAAGAAACCCGGCATCCGCATTTCGCCGCCGACAGCCGGCGTTCGTCTGCTTGAAGAACTTTTCCAGCGAGTCCGCAGTGCGCCGCAAGTGGCGATGGCAAAAAATTTGAAGCAGCAGCAAGAAGCTCAATTGTCGATGAACAAGAGCGCCACTGACAAGCAAGGACCGACAGATTACAACTTGATTATTCGGCCGAAAACCGCCGGAAAACCGGCGATGCTGTCCCAGCCGACAGTGGCTTTGCTTCCGCATCAAACCGTTATCGGGAGCGCGCCGACAAATTTCCCTGGCACCGGTGGCGGTGGCGGCGCCGTTGGCGGTGCCTTCGCAAACTTGCAGTCCGCGAGTAACGGAACCGTCGGACCGCAAGCCGGCGACGCTAGCTGTACAACGGCGGCATCATCTCCGCAAGCCGCACCCGCAGCTGCGTCCGTAGAACAATGGATGGGGAGCAGATCAATCTCATCTTCCACCGGCAATGAACGCAAGGGACTGTGGGAAAACAGCATTGCCTGGCATCCGACGACCACCGCGAAAGAGCGCGTCAATGAGATTGTTTACGGCGATGAAGGCACCGCGCAATCCGAAATGAACACATCGGTGCAGGGACATGCCCGGCAAAAAGCGATGTTGTACAACGCTCCTCATGAAATTCAGATGATGGATAGCGCGCCGGTTGTTCGCTCTGGTACGAGAGCCAAAGCCGCGCCGATTCCTGTTTCCTCATATCAATATCAACCCCCGGATCTTGGTGCTGCCACCGGACGTTTAGCTGGTTTTGCCAGCAAGCTTCAGCAACTGCAGAACAGCCAAAACATGGACGACTTGAGTCGTGCTCTGTCCGAACAGTCCCAGTTGCGCGATCAAAAGGCAGCAGAACGGACGGCGTACAAGACCACCTCCCGTGATTTCAGAGAGATGCCGCAACCTCAATCGGTTGCAATGGCGCAGTCAGCACCCATGAAGAAGTCGGCAAAAACGAAATCCGCCAAACTCGATCGCGCGCAAACTCGCTTTGACAAAGATGTTGCCGACGAAGAGAGCGACGAGTTGGAAAAGAGAGAATCGGCGACTCGCGGGATTCATACTAACTATTACGGCGGCAACAACTGGCGCCGCAACCAGTTGAAGGTGGCCATGGGCGAGCCCGGACTCGCTGCTTTGCCGCCCAACGTCGTCACAGGTATTCCAAGCGTGCGCCTCGGCATTTCAGAAACGCAAGCTGCAAGAGAGTTGAACAGCAGAGGAACGACCAAGCATGACGTTGTTGACAAGTGGACTGTGCTTTCGTGGCAGCGCAGCACTGCAAACAACCAGACCGCTCTGCAGTTGTACGTGCGCAATGGTCAGCTCGATGCCATGCGCATCTTCGATCCTTCGCTGATGGCTGCCGACTTCGGCGTCAGCATGGGTGCCGATCTCGCCCAGGTAAAAGAGCGCTTCGGCGAGCCGGCGTTCATTCTTCCTGAGCCTGGTCCGGGCGCCGGCCAAAACTATATCTATCCGATCAGTCAAGTCGGTTTTCAACTGAGCCGTCCGACGCCGGATTCGCAGCCGCGCGTAATGAGTGTGCTTATTTTCAACGTTAAATAAAATCGACCTGTGCCGCGCCTTCTTATGCGTTACGATCGTAACGGTGGGCGTAAGCCCGCTCGGCAGGAAGGCGGATGTAGCGGCGGGCGAAAGCCCGCCACGCAGGAGGCAACAGCATGGAGACGCAAGTAAAGCGTCACGAGCCACTTTATCTCAAACACCGCCCACAGGCGTTGAGCGAACTCGTCGGGCAATCGTCCGTGACGAAGACGTTGTCGAATGCGATCAACTTCGACCGCTTGACTCATGCGTATCTCTTCACCGGGCCTCGCGGCACAGGCAAGACATCCACCGCCCGCATTCTTGCCAAATCTCTCAACTGTACGGCATCCGACAAGGCTACAGTCACGCCGTGCCAGCAGTGCACGTCTTGTCTCGAAATCAAACGCGGAACATCGCCTGCGGTTTTGGAAATCGACGCTGCTTCCAACAACAGCGTGGACGACGCGCGGATATTGATCGAACGCGCTCCGCTGGTGGCGCCGGGAGCGCGTAAAAAAGTCTATATCATCGACGAATGTCACATGCTGACCAAAGAAGCGTTCAACGCGCTTCTGAAGACGATTGAAGATCCGCCGCCGAATGTAGTATTTGTTCTTGCCACCACGGAAGAACACAAAGTTATTCCCACTATCGTCAGCCGCTGCCAGCGTTTGATGTTTCGCCTGGCTACGCATGATGATCTGCTGGCGCATTTGCGCTCGGTGGCGACGACGGAGAGCATTGAGATTACCGATCGCGCGCTCGACTTCATCGTGAGACGTTCCGGTGGTGGTCTGCGCGATGCGCTCGGATTGCTGGATCAAGCCAGCCTTCTTTCGGCGCCTGGTAAGCCGGTTGATGTGGCGGATCTGCTCACGTTGCTCGGTGCGTTGCACGAAGACGTGTTGTTGCAGATGAGCGAGCACGTTTTGCATCGTCGTGGGCACGAGCTGATTGCTGCGGCTGCGAAGCTGCTTCAAGAAGGACGAGAGCCGGCGATTGTTGTTCAAGAGCTGGCACGCCATTTTTTGAACTTGACCAAGTCGTCTTATTTGGCTGAGCTTGGTGGTGATGTTGCCGGCGAGATGATTGTCGGTTCGCCGAATTATATTGCGGGATTGGTGGCGCAAGCGCCGCAGTTCGAGAGATCGGAGTTGAGCCAATTAGTGGAGTCGTTGGATCGTCTGGAGGGAACTTGCAGGCGCACCACGCAGCCGGCGATGCATTTAGAGGTGGGGCTGCTTTCGCTTTGTCACAGGCAGGACATGCTGCTTGTGCGCGAGCTTTCGGATCGTGTCACGCGGCTTGAGCAAGCGCTCGCTGGTGGTGCGCGTGTTGATCACGGAGCGGCGGCGCCACGTAATGTAGCGGCGGCGCCACGTAATGTAGCGGCGGGCGGAAGCCCGCTTGTCTCGGAACCGGCTGTTATGCAGACTGCTAGCCTGCGCTCCACGGCTACAGAGGAAGCATTGCCCACTCCGGCTGCTGTGACGATCGTCCCCGCAGCCGCGGAACCGGCGCCGCAAAGCGGGCTTCCGCCCGCCGCTACAGCGTCGGAACCGGCACCGCAAAGCGGGCTTCCGCCCGTCGCTACAGCGTCGGAACCGGCTCGGCAAAGCGGGCTTCCGCCCGTCGCTACAACGTCGGAACCGGCACCGCAAAGCGGGCTTCCGCCCGCCGGTACAGTGTCGGAACGGGCTCCGCAGAGCGGGCTTCCGCCCGCCGCTACAACGTCGGAACCGGCTCCGCAGCCGGCACCGCCCGCGACACCACAGGCTCAGGCGCAGGGCGACCACGAGGCGAGCGCAGACGAAGTCGATCGCGTATGGTCGCGCGCGCTGGATGAGCTTCAGCGCCGCCACATCCCTACGTTCAGCCTGGCCAGCGTACACGCTGTTCCGCTTTCGCTGACCGAACGCGAACTGACGCTTGGCACCAAGGAGACGTTTGTCAAAACGCTTGAGATAAAGATTGACCATCTAAAGGCAGCGACGTCTGCGGTAGTGGGCAAACAAATCAATGTGCGCATTCGCGCAATCACCATGGACGTTCCTGCCGCGCAACGCCAGCCAAAACCGGCCCAGCGCGAACAACAACCAGTGCCCTCAGCTGCACCGGCGCCCGCGCGCCCAGCGCAACAAGCCGATGCGGACGACGAGGAATGTGAGCCGGCAGGCAATAGCCACCAATCCGAGCCGGCAGGCAATAGCCACCAATCCGAGCCGCATAACCAGTCAGACTTACCTCCTCAGCAACCCGAAACCGTTGCAGCGGGAGCCCAGCGGCCCGCCGCGCAAAGTGTCCCGACCGAGCGCGGCAACGACGCCACTGTGATCAAGGAAGCGTACAAGCTCTTCGAAGGTCCCGGCTCACGACAGATTGGAGACAAGAACTAGGCGCTTCGCCCAGGCACCTTACGACCGATCGAAAAATTGCAGATTTGAAACGATCTGGTTGGACTGCTTCATCGCTGTCCCCACCAGCGGCGAGATTGAGTGCTTTTCGATGTAACGGCGGGCGACAGCCCGCTGTCGGGGCGATCCAAAATTCGGGTACAAAGTGCTTACGAGTACCGACAACTGCAGCAATATGTCCGACAAACACATCGACGATCACTTGCATGTTCCCATGACGCACGTTCTTGTTCGCAAGCGTTTGAGTCTGCAAGAGCGCCTCGCGGAGGACAAGGCTCCGCTGCTCTTTTTCGCGCTCATACTTCTGATGGGCGGAATCTTCGGATTCGTCTCGACGCCTCTAATGTTGGTCTCGGCGCATCTTGGCGTGATGTTTTTCCTCTTGTGTTTCACTCTGTCACTCTGCATGGGTGTGAGCGCGCTCATCGTCGCGCGTGCCATTAATAGATCATGCATCCGGGACAACAACGAGATCGAAAAACTTCAGGACGAACTGGCACAAGGCGGATCTTCCGACGTGGTTGCCGACTTGCATCGCGTCATCGACATGCACCGCAAGCAGCGCCATTACGGCGAAGCCGAATTCTACAGCCACCGCTTGCTGGCTGCGCTCGCTGATGCGGCGCAAGGGAAAGCGATGCCAAAGGTTCAAAGCACCGATTGCTGGGTGAACACACCGGCATATAGGCAGACTAGTCGCTATAAGTTTGTCTGGCTGTTCGAGACGCGAGGGCGCCTCATGCTCACGGCAGACACGCTTTCATACTGGAGTCGGAAGGTCAATTTCACGATTGCAATTGATGATATCGCTTCGCTGACCATCGGACGCCATCCGTGGTGGCAGAAGCCGTTTCCGATGAACTATCTGATTGTGCGCTTTTGGCTGGATGGGCAGCAGCATGAGGTGCACCTATCGCCGGGACTGCAAACTTCCACCGTCTGGGACGTGAACAAGCAAGTCGCCGACTGGAAGCGGAGAATCGAGGAAGCGATTCAGGCGCATCCCAAGGCGATTACCGCCGAAAAGTTGCAACAAACCGGCTGACGATATGCGGCGGGATGAGCCGCGCGGATAGCGGGCTAAAGCCCGCCCGTACCAACGGCTCCGTCAACCTACGACGTGAAATCCGGCCCTGTGTTCGTCGGGTGCCGGCTCGACCCATTCGATTGCGACGTTGTCCACGCGCGCGTGCGGAGGGCCCTTCTGGGCCCAGCCGATCATTCGTTCTACTGCGGACTTTGGACCTATCACCTCCATCGCCACGCTGCCGTCGTCCTGATTGCGCACCCAGCCCGACAGTCCCAAAGATTGAGCCATATCGCGCGTCGATTGCCGATAAAACACACCCTGCACTCGCCCGGTGACTGCCAGCCTTGCTTTCGCCATTTCGCTCATCGACGGCGTACCTCCGGCGACGATTCTATCCACTTGAAAAGCCTCTTCTGGACAGCCTTTCCGCGCTGCCGCCGCCCCTTCTTGTAGATCTGGTAAATTAAGATGAAATTTGATCTGTATGGTCTTTCTAGCTTAAATGTTAACCATTTTTCATGGGCATAACCTGGAATGGCGGGGGTTGGTCTCGTCCAGCACCCGTCGTCTTCGGAGCCGTTCATAGTGAAAGAGTCTACAGGCGACAACAGAGCCGAAAGAGATGCGGTAATCCATGCCATCAATGCGCTGAAGGCGCGTGGTTGCGACATTAACCCGTACTCCGTCGCTGAAGAAGCTAATGTTTCGCGCTCATCGTTGGTTCGCAGCACTGAGCTTATGCGGCTGCTCACCGATGCTCGCTCAGGGAAAAACGGCAACACGTCTGGGGACGCAGCGGAAACGATCGAGGAATTGCGTGCTCGCAATGAAACGCTGCTGCACGAGCTTTCGCAGCTGCAATGGGAAGCCGGCGTGCTGCGTCGCTATTTCCAGGACGCGCAGGCGGAAAACAAAAAGCTTCAAGACGAGATGGGAAAAACAAAGGAAGAGGCGGCGAACATAGCCAAGACGATCAACATCGCCTGGCAGCAGGGCTACATTGCCGGACAACAAGCCGCTGATGCAAATCCGATTCTTCCGCAGAAAAGTTTAGTAGAGTCGCTGAAGGAAGCGGCTGAAGCTGCCACCACAGATGGTGCCAAGCAAGCTGCGCCGCAAACCGCGAACACACCCGTCGTCGAGCAACCCGCGCCGCAAGCCGCGGCCGAAAGGGTGCCTGCGGCGACCGCTGCTGCATCCGCCACGACGGCTACGCCTGCACTTAGCGGCGGCAGGCCGGGGCGAACTTATCCGCAGCCACAACAGCAGTCGGCTCCGATGGCGGGAGCCGAGCCCGGCGATCGCCAGGCGACCATTCCGCCGCCTCCGGCAGAAGCCCAACCGGCAATGTCCGCCGGCTCTTACGTTGCCTCTGTCGAAGATACCGCCGAGCGCCCCGCGTTCTTGCAGGAAGGCAGCGAGCCTCCGAAAAACAATGGCGCGGACGAGATGTTGAACACATTTGTGGCGGACGTTCCGTTGCATATCGAAGATCCCGAAGTGTTGAACGATCCATTTACTGCCAAGCTCTTGAGCGCGCTGGCTGCCGAGGATTTCGAGGAAGACGAGGAAGTCGCGACTCAAACGGAAGTGATCATCACGCCCCCGCCCGGCACGATGCGTACCATGAGCGCGGAAGATCTCGTGATGCAAGCTGCTAATCAACAGCAGATGGATTTGAGCTATCACCTCGATGAGACTCAAGAGGTGCGGGCGCTCACCGCAGAAGATTTGATGGAGCCATTGCCGGCAGAATTGCTGGCGGAAATGGCTAAGCCGGCATTGCCGCCAACGCAGATGCCTGCTGCCGTGGCGGAAACGACTCCAGTTGTAGCGGCGGGCTCAAAC
>DATNQY010000038.1:0-9683 GCA_036703785.1 Candidatus Obscuribacterales bacterium | reverse complement strand
CTTTGAGCGAGCCCTTCAAATGGACGCCGATCGACTTCGGCCAGCGCACGCCCCAGGGCTCGCCCGCCATTACATCGACGGCATCAGCACCGCCGACACCAATGGCGATCATGCCCAGTCCGCCCGCGTTAGGGGTGTGGGAGTCGGTGCCGATCATCATGCCGCCCGGGAAAGCGTAGTGCTCAAGCACTACTTGGTGAATGATTCCCGCACCCGGCTTCCAGAATCCGATGCCGTATTTCGAGCTTGCTGATTTCAGAAAATCATAAACTTCTTGATTCTCGTGATAGGCGTTTTCCAAATCCGCAGCGGCTCCGGTGCGAGCCAAGATCAGGTGGTCGCAGTGGACTGTAGTTGGGACGGACACTTGCTTAAAGCCGCCCTGGATAAACTGCAGCAACGCCATCTGCGCCGTTGCGTCTTGCATCGCCACGCGATCCGGATGCAACAGAGCGTAACTTTCGCCGCGGACCATTTTCTCGCCCTGCCAGTTGTCGAGGTGAGATGTGAGTACCTTCTCGGTCAATGTCAGCGGCCGCCCCATCCATTTGCGCGCCTTTTCATGCGCCTCGGGTAGGCGGGAGTACAGCCTCTTCACATCCGCGGTCTTAAGCTCTGGCATATTCCACTCTCATTTCGTTGCGACTGTCCGGCATAGCGCGGGCGTCTATTTCCTAGGACCAGGCATGCCTCGCCCTTACAATGTATTGTACTATCCTTACAAGTTGCCCTGCCTCCCAGGTTCGGCTGCCAGTGCGGCCTCTACGCGTCGTAGTTGATCGCTTATAGCGGGCTTCCGCCCGCCGCTACAGTGTTATCGTAGCGGCGGGCGGAAGCCCGCTTTCATCTATAATTGCCGTGCTTATGGCACCCATAGCTTTACTAATATTCGCGGCCGTATATCTCATCATCATTCTCGGCGAACATTCGCCGCGGCATCTCGATCGCCCTGCTGCTGCGCTCATTGGTGCCGTTTTAATGGTGATCACCGGTGTGCTTACGCGCGCGCAGGCGCTCGCATCGATTGACTTCGCTACTCTGGCGTTATTGTTCGGCATGATGATCATCGTGCATTACGCTACGGCATCGGGACTACTCGAAGCGCTCGCTAATAAACTTATGCACTACGGACGCACGCCATCGCAATTGCTGTGGGCTGTATGTTTTACTGCCGGTGTTCTGTCGGCATTGTTTGTCAATGACACCATTTGCTTGTTGATGACACCGCTGCTTCTTGTGGTTGCTCGTCGGGCATCGTTGCCGGCTGTGCCGTTTCTTTTGTGCCTCGCCACCAGTTCCAATGTCGGCTCAGCAATGACAATTACCGGCAACCCGCAGAACATGCTGATCGGACAGAGTTCTCATTGGTCATGGGCAGGTTTCGCACTGCGCATGGTGCCAATCGGAATCATTTGTCTGCTTGTGAATGGATTGATCGTGAGGACGGTGTACGCAAAGCAACTGAGAACGCCGGCTGGCGTCCTGCAATCCGATGTTGTCGAACCCACCATTCCATTTAACAAAAAGTTGGCGGTCAAAACGATCATCATTACGGTGTGCCTTCTGGTTGGATTTCTTGCCGGCGCGCCCATGGATATGGTCGCATTGACTTCGGGAACGGTTTTGCTCGTCTGGGCAAACCGGCCTCCGGAAGAAACGTTCGCCAACATTGATTGGTCGTTGCTGCTGTTTTTTGCCGGCTTGTTTGTCGTGGTGCGTGGCGTCACGGTGACGCAGACCGCGTTGATGAATCAGCTGGTGCCCCAAATCACTCAGCACACAGGTACGCTCTCAGGGCTGAGTGCGTTCGCTGGAGCTACTGTGATTGGCAGCAACATATTTGGAAATGTACCGCTCGTCATGTTGGTGCGCACGTGGATGGTGAGTGCGCCGAACGCGCAGCTTTTGTGGTTGATTCTGGCAATGGCGAGCACATTCGCCGGTAACTTGACTCTCGTGGGCAGCGTGGCAAACCTGATTGTCGCCAATGGTGCTAAAAACGAATGTCCGCTCGGATTCTGGGAGTTTTTGAAGGCCGGCGTGCCGTCCACCGTTGTGACCGTGATCATCGGCGTGTGCTGTCTGTACCTTTATAAGGTGTTCGGCTGGAGCTAACCGTGGACCGTACGCCGTCTATAGTTGGCCGGCTGTTTTGTTCCAGTGACGTATTCAGCTTCATTGAAAGAATGTAGACTGTTAGTCAGATGCTGACCCCCCGGAGGGGTAGCGGAGAGGATTGCAGATGTGCATATTAGTCGTAGAGGATGATGCTACGCTCGGGCGTGCTTTCGTTATGCAAATGACCAAGTTAGGCTACGTCGCAGATCTAGCTGTGTCGGCCGCTGAGGCGCTCGAAAAATTCGGCAAGCGGACTTACGACTTAGTGTTCATGGACGTCGGGTTGCCTGACAAAGACGGACTCGAACTGACGGAAGAACTCCGCAAGAAAAAGACCAACGGCAGCTTGCCGATTATCGGTGTTACTGCCGGGTATGCTACCCGCGAGCAGTGCATGAAGTCGGGAATGAGCGACTTCTTCCAGAAGCCTCTTCTGTACGATCAGCTTCGCGAAATCATCGACAAATTCGAACCAAAAAACTGCGTCAAATGCTAGGCGCAGCCGCGGCAGGTTTTAGCTTTTCCAGCAATGTCTTTATTGCCGTATCCAGCTGAGCATCGCCTTTGCTGCGATCGTCGCAATTGCGTTTGACGACAATATCAGGATCCACGCCAATGGCTTCCAGGTTGACGGAATCGGCAGTCGGACCCTCCACCGCAAGATAAATGGCGCAGCGATCGTCGAGATCGAATAGCCGTCCACCTAACACAAATCCTGCGGTGCGCTCGCCGACCAGTGGCGCACGTTGCGTCTTCTTTAGACTGTACGCGACGAGTTCTTTGCCGCTGCGTGAGCCGGCGTTGATCAGTGCGACGACCGGCTTGTCATAGTACAAGTAATTGTCTTCGTGCTTGCCTTCTCTGCTCATTGTTTTCCATAACGGATAGCCGGCCGCCGGGCGATAAAAATAATCGAGGTCATCGTAGTAGTTGCCGCCATAGCCGTCCCGTATGTCAAAGATCAATCCGTCGGACGCTTGCAACTTTCCGCCGAGCAATGTCTCAATAATGTCGTGCTCCTCGTTTCCGCCGCACCAAACATGCATGTAGGCAATTTTCTTGCCTTCGCGTTTTATAATCGTGGCACTGCGTGTGGTGGCATCAAGATATTGCTGATAATCGTCGGCGCGCGTAGGTTTGACTGTCAGTGTGCGCTCGCCGACATCAGTGCGCAAGACGTGGATTGCTACCGGCTTGCCGGCTTTGCCGTCGAAGGAAAACTGTCCGATGTAAGGCTCGCCGTCCACCGAGACAATTTCGTCACCGGGCTTAATGCCCGCCACATCAGCGGGGCCGCCGTCAAGCACGTAGCGAACCTGATTTGGCTTGCAATCGCCGCCGCCCGTCACTGCTCCAGTGAAATCCATCATGGCGGCTTTCTTGTTGCGTGCGTGGCCAAACATTGTCTTTAGAAAGTAGAAGATTTCGTCGTTGACCGTGACAAACTCCGTGTGGCTTGCATGGAGAGATGAAAGCGCTTCATTGATATTGGCATCCAGTTCAACGAGGTTGTTAGAACCGATAATCTTTGGTCGCAGTGATGCGACCGCAGTTTTCCAGGCGGCAACCGACTCCACCTTCCAGAATTTTTTTGAGACGAGATCATCGACTTTGTCCAGCATTTGCGTGCAGTAAGCCGGTGTCACTGACATTGACATCAGTGGAAGTACTTGATCATAGCGGCGGGCAGAAGCCCGCTTTTGTCCGTTCGAATGCGGGCTTCCGCCCGCGGCTATTGTGCCCATTGCAGTAGCCGGAGCTTCTACGGATAGAAGCGCACACAGAACCAACGATAAGACCGGATACTTCAATTGCACGGCGCGACGCGGAGTAGTTTCAGCCAACAGAGCAGCAGTCTGCTACTCTAGGAGTCAATCATACGCTGCAAGCCCATCCGTTGAACATGTCAATCCCGCGCAAGCCAGGAATTTTTATCCCGACTCTGTATTTCGCGGAGGGATTGCCGTACACGATCGTCATGCAGATGTCCGGTATCTTCTTTAAGAGCCTGGGCGCCACTAATGATTTTATAGGTCTGATGAGTTCACTGTCTTTACCGTGGACGCTGAAGTTCATGTGGTCGCCGCTGATAGATTTGTATCTGACCAAACGCATTTGGATTCTGATTGCGCAGTTCGCGCTGTCGGCCTGCATTGTCGGCACAGCGGCCGTGGCGGCAGCGGGGGCCAAGTTGGTTCTTGACCACGTCCTCGAGCTTTCGGCATTCATTATGTTGCTTGTGGCTTTGGTGTCCGCTACGCATGACGTCTCTATAGACGGCTATTATTTGGATGTCCTGGACGACGAACAGAAAGCTCTCTTCGTTGGCATTCGCAACACGGCGTATCGCGTAGCGTGGATCTTCGGATCCGGCGCCATGGTGTACGTCGCCGGCAAGCTAGCCGAAAGTCGGGGCTTGCCCTTTGGCTGGGCGGTGGCGTTCGCTTTGTGTGCAATTGCAATGTTTGCCTGCGCTGTCTTTCACAAATGGTACCTACCCGAACGAAAAATTGTAGCGGCGGGCGGAAGCCCGCTTGCGGAGCGTACGGCTCATGGTAGCGCGCGAGAGCTCGCTGGTGCACCAGATGCGGTGCCGGAGAAACACCATGTTGGTTCCGGTGAGTTCTTCAAGGCGATCTCGACCTATTTTGATCAGCCCGGCATCAAGGCGATTGTTTTCTACATTTTGATATTTCGGCTTGGCGATGCTTTCATGCTGAAGCAAGCTCCCAATTTTCTTTTGGATCCACCCGCAAAAGCTGGACTTGGAATTTCAGTAGCGGACATGGGGATGGTCAGTGGCACGGCAGGCGTGCTCTCATTGCTGGTGGGCGGCATTCTCGCAAGCTGGTTGATCAGCCGGTATGGACTCAGACGTTGGTTGTGGCCGCTCGCGCTTACGCAGAGCTTTGCAATCTTGCTTTATTTCGTGCTTGCGAAATGGCCGGCTTCCTTTGCGGTGCACTCGCCGGCATTTAGCAATCCCTATCTGCCCGCCGTATATGTGATTAATTCCGCCGAGCAATTTGCGTATGGCATGGGAGTCTCGGCATACACGGTATTTCTGATGCTCACTGTGCGCAGCGAATATAAAGCGGCGCACTATGCGACCGCGACGGCAATGATGGCGTTTGGTGTGTTGGTGCCCGGCTTGGTGAGCGGATATCTCTATGATGTCGTCGGATATGCCAATTTCTTCCTCATCAGTTTCTTGGCGTCATTACCCGGCGTCGCCGCAATCTACTTCCTGCCCCTATGGCGCGAAAACACCGGCTCCCACGGCTCGTAACACCGGAGAACGCCTGCCGGTATAGCGCATTAAGAAGTTGCGGCTCGCCTGTCAAAAAACCGCAGTTGAAAACAATTATTTGTCAAAGCTCGACCAGAAGTAATCTTTAGCTATGTGGCCATGACGCTCGGAGTCGTTAGCAGTGGTAGCGAATTGATGACGTGCAAGAACGCCGTGCTTTCGCGGTCGCAAAACGAATCCGTTGTATAGATCGAGGAGAAGCGCTTCTGTAGGTGCTCCAATCCCTTCGCGAAGATGCCATGCGTCACATAAAGCCCCAGCGTCAACCCATAATCCTTGAGTTCATCGGCGATGCCGACGAAGGTGCCACCACCGTCGCAAATATCATCGACGATGATCACCGGGTTAGGCATATTACCAAACTCAGCCAAGGTAGGAACAGCAAATGCGTTCAATTTGCCGGTTAGCGGGTTGCGTTTCTTCGCGCAATGTAGAACATGGATGGAGAGTCCATCAATGTCGCCCGGCAATTGATAACGCTTGCGCGCGCCTTCGTCAGGAAATAAAACCGTCACGCTGCCAGATTTATGCTGCTGCGCGAATCTGCCGATGGCATCGCGAATAAACGGCAGGGCGGAAACGTTTATGAGGCCGCGGAACTCCTGCTGTGCTGCGGCAGAGTGAACATCTAAAGTCGTTATCTGCGCATCTAACGTGGAAAGAAGTTTGGCAAACACGTGTAAGCCAAAGCAGTCACCATCGGTAAAACGTCGATCCGCGCGGGCGAAAGGCAAGTAAGGAAGTATCAAGGACAGCGCGGACTTAGCAGGCGCGGTCGAACGAACTGCATCGCACAGCAGGCAGAGCTCGATGATCTGTTCCAGTGAAGTGATGCGTGCCACCACTATTGTTTCATGTGCCGCAGCCACTCGATGTGTGGTTTCTTCCGTCAAACGAACCTGCATTTCGCCTGCAGGATATTTGAATTTGGTGTAGGGTTCCCCGCCAAAAAGTATTTCGACTCGATTCATATGGATTTACCTCGGGTCCGCACCCCGCGGGCTGCCGCCCGCCGCTACGGAAAAAGCTTATGCCGTAACCGGCGCCGGGACGCGACCGCCGCGCACGCGCTCGCGAATCTTGTTGAACGAGTTGTCGACAAGGAGTTGTCCGTTGCTGAAGACCTTTTCGAAGGCGCAGTTATCCAGATCTTCAGTGGTCGCGTCCTGCTTGCAGGCATATGTCGGAGTTCCATCTTCTGCCGGTGCTTCATAGACCGCGAGAATTCCGCGGTGTGAGAATTTGTGTCCGCTGTCTGTCACCGGACGTTTGAATATAGGGATGACGCCATGACCGTTGCGAACGGCCGTCGCCTTCATGGCAAAGCCATAGGTGTCCCGTGTGACGTATTGATATGTATAGGAGCCGATGCCGAACACCATATTGTACGGGGAGAGCTTGAGGTCATGAACGATGCCGTCGAGGATGCGCTCGGCTCGCTCGTAGGTGATCGAGTCACCATAGATGGCGCCGGCACCGTTTATCAAAGGTAGCGCGGTTCCATTTGGCTTTGTACCGAGCGCTTTCGCCAGCAGCTGCAAGGTGCCTTGCGATGCCGGATCGTCAGCGGGACGATCTTTGTCGCCGCAGATGATTTTGACCGGATCCCCTGAGTCGGGACGAATGACCACCTTGCCGGCTCGCGATTTGATTTGGGGTGCAAGGCGAGGGACATAATCGGTCAAAACTTTCCAGAGGTCCCAGGTGTCAGACACAATTGAAACGATGCCGGTGGGATAAACGTCTTCAATCAGCCGGCGGAAGGTATCGAATTCTCCGTCTTGACCGCCCGCGCACATAACCGAGTGCTCCGTCGCCGGAACCGAGCCGCCACAACTCAAATCCGCGCCATAGTACTTATTGGCCGTGAGGATGGCTGGAATGGTGTCCGTTCCGCTAAACGACGTCAAATGACCAAGCCCGGACAGCATTGCGTCTTCGATGCCGCTCATGCCGCGCATCGAGAAATCGTGTCCCTGCGAATCGACGAATGAGAGGTCTGTTTCGCCTGCTTCCTTCGCATACTTCTCGAAGATTTTTCGATAGCGTTGAGCGGTGGTGGCAGATGTCGATGGCTTCCACAGGTAAGCCGATAACATTGTCTCCAGATAGTTGGGAAGCCAGAAGAAGTCTGGATGCGTGTTGGTGATTACTACTGATGGGCAGTTGATTGGCGTGGATGTACCTTCGGGAACTGAATAAATATCCAGCGGCAGATGCCGCAGATTCCAAAGTGCTTCGATGTGATCGGTGCGCGGATGTTCGACGCCGAGCGTAGAGCGAATTGTCGTCTGGTAGTCATGGATGATTTCGGCGCATGGTATGCCGAAGAAGTATTCTTGGAAATCCTCGAGCAAAACTTTCTTGAGGAAATACTGCAGTCCAAAGTGAACGACGGCATTTTGTCCCTGGATGCGACTGTATCGCGGAGTCCAGTTGGACCAAATTTGAGTGATGCCCTTCGGGTATTGATCGATGTGTCCGACTTTGTAGAAGTCTATGTAATAGATGGGGTTCATAGCATTCACCCGGTGGTTTGGCTGGAGTGTCGCGAGCGCTGGCGCCTGGATGTAAGCGTGGGAGATACGATTACTATATGCCCCGTCGCTAAGACGTGCAAGTGCCCAATACGAGATTTAATCCAGTGGCACGCGTCTGATACCGCAGGAAGCGAGGCTGGGACGCGTGGTGGCAATGAAGCGTATAGCGTACGATTGGTGCCCGGTCTTGGTCGGTATGACAGCTCGGGCAATTGCCGCTGGAGCTGGGCGCAGGGGGCGGCGTTCACGCGCGTTTGGCTAGGCATTCAATTGATAGGAGATGCATGACATGATCGTTTATCTACTATACCATGTCGGGTAAAGGGGGTAGAACCGTCCGTCGCGTCACAATATATCCTCGCTTTACTTTCGAAGGGCGAAAGCAGCCGGCTAGCGAGCCCCTCTGAGAGCGATCAGGAAATTGCGCGGGACGAAACGTCTCGGCTATCGCCGAAACGCTCGAATCTCGCTGCACGGACGAAACGCCACTGAAAGTGCGTGTTTCGTCTGAGGAAATTTTCTGATCGCTGCACGCCGGCGTTCATCAACTGAAAATAGCATTGACGGGTCGAACATTCGACAAAAATGGAGCAATCCGACCGCCGATTTATCTACTATAAGATGTCGGGTAAAGGGCCGAGAACCCCCGCTCGCCCTGCAATATATCCTGGCCTCTACTTCTGAGGGGCACACAAAAGGCGCCGCCCGTAGACTGAGCGCCCATTCCACACCTGAGCTATGATCAACTTGGTCCCCAGGGGAGAATCTTCATGGCTAATTTCGCCAGGCGACATCAAGTTGCCACTGCCGTTTTGTGCGCGCTTTTCTGTTCTTTGCCTGTTATGGCCTCTGCGCCGCAAATCGAAGTCGGCACCCAGACGCCCAGGACTGCAACTGCGGGCTTGATTGTATTCGCACACATTCCAGCCACGAGCTCGCAATTGGGAATCTTGGCCGAGAACGCGCATATTAAAGTCGTCAGAGACCCCGCTGCTGCGGACATCAGCGTCGCGAGCAATTGCCCACACGACTGGAACATCCAGGGCTCACTAATTCGCCAATGCGCATTCACCAAGCCGACTCACGGCGTGCGCATAACCGCTGATGAATTTGGTCAGCGAGCCATAGTCAACGGCAAGATCTACTCGGTGCCCCAAGGCGGGTCCAATTTGCAGTTGGGACCCAAAGGCGTGAGCGTTAACGGCAACCCCATCGAGCCGCTCGTCGGCTCCGATGTACCAGGAACCACCGAGGATCAGGACGCCGTTGAGATCACCGTCCCCGATTCCTACGGCGGCAATCTTATATTAGGTATGGAATCCGGCTCCGCTGCGGATATAAGCAGCTGGAAATCCGGCGAATTCAAGTGCATGCTGCAAGGCGATGCCAAACTTGACACCGGCATTCTCTCCTCGCTTACCAAAGCCGCTCTCGACCTCAAAGGCAACGGCTCCGTTGGTCCGACCGCACGTATCGCCGACGTGTCAACGAAGGTGCTAGTGAGCAATGTCAACGGACGCGGCAGCATCAACATCGAAAACGGCAATGCGCAAATCACGAATGCCACCGTTACTGGTGATGGGCATATAACAATGAGGGGTCATTTCGACAACCTCAAACAGGCGATCGAGGGCAACGGCTCTATAAAGGTTAACTAAGATGACAAAACGGCGTCCCGGTCAAGTTGCACTCGCTGGACTTGCAGCAGCAATGTT
>DATNQY010000037.1:0-4743 GCA_036703785.1 Candidatus Obscuribacterales bacterium | reverse complement strand
GGCGATGAAGGATCCTGGCCTTTCATTACGGTGGTCTTTGCTGATGCCCAGATCTGCCGGAAAGCCCTCGACAAGCTGTGGTCGAGTGGGATGGGAGTGACAAAACTGTTTGGGCATGCACTGACGCATTATGACTATCTGCGGCCGCTCCTCGGCTTGACTGGCTCTGCAGAGAATGCCGAGAGTCTGGCAGCCCGCTCGCTGACAATCACTAACAGCCAATGGCTGAGCGATGCAGAGTTTGAGCGCATCTGCTCAACCCTGCAAGATGCCTGCTGCCGGACTCAACCCGTGAATTTGCATCAGCACGCAACTCTTTGAGCCGATATACAGTCTGCTTATCCGCACCTGTTAAATTACTTAGGGAGCCGCAATGCAAGGAAAGAAATTTCCGATTTGGCTAATCTTGTTCGCCGTCTGGACCATATTTGTCATTCAGGGCATCTGGATGCAAGTCCGCGAAGTGCAGAAGCTTTCGTATAGCCAGTTTTTGGCTGACGTCGATCAGAACAAAGTAGATAATCTGACGGTTACCGAGCATGAGATCACCGGCGACCTCAACGTGAACGGGAAGACGGTTCCCTTTGCAACCACCCGAGTTGAGCAGCAGAATCTTGCTCAGCTGCTGGCAGCGCGTCACATCAAATTCTCCGGCGCGACGGAAAACAATTTCTTCAGAGATCTGCTGTCCTGGGTAATTCCGGCGGCGATTTTCTTTGGCTTGTGGATGCTGTTTCTCAATCGAGCCACCGACAAAGATGGCATGATGGGCGGCGTTATGTCGATCGGGCGCAGCAAGGCGCGCGTCTACGTCGAGGAAAAGGAGAAGACGACCTTCGCCGATGTGGCGGGTGTAGATGAGGCGAAAGAAGAGCTGCAGGAAGTCGTCACCTTCTTGAAAGAACCCGACCGTTATCGCAAGCTCGGCGGGCGAATGCCCAAAGGCGTGCTTCTGGTCGGGCCGCCCGGCACCGGCAAAACATTGCTGGCACGGGCAGTTGCTGGTGAGGCGGGTGTGCCGTTCTTCTCAATCAGCGGCTCCGAGTTCGTCGAGCTGTTCGTCGGCGTTGGAGCGGCTCGCGTGCGCGACCTCTTCGAACAATCAATGAAAAAATCGCCCTGCATCGTGTTCATAGATGAGCTGGATGCGCTTGGTAAGGCGCGCGGCTTCGGAATGCAGGGATCGCACGATGAAAAAGAGCAAACTCTCAATCAACTTCTTGTCGAGCTCGATGGCTTTGACGCACGCAAAGGCATGGTGGTGCTCGCCGCCACCAACCGTCCGGAGATCCTCGATCCCGCGTTGCTGCGCGCCGGCCGCTTCGACCGGCAAGTTTTGGTCGATCGCCCGGACAAAAAAGGACGATTGGAAATACTCAACGTTCACATTCGATCCATTGTGATCGGAGCCGATGTCGATCGCGAAGCAATTGCCCAAGCGACGGCTGGATTTACGGGCGCTGACCTCGCCAACCTGGTAAACGAGGCTGCCCTATTGGCGGCCAGACGCGGCGCTGACCGCGTCACCATGATTGATTTCAATGAAGGAATCGAACGCATCGTTGCCGGTTTGGAAAAGAAAAACCGGTTGCTAAACGAAGAAGAGCGCAAGCGGGTTGCCTATCACGAAATGGGACACGCTCTGTTGGCGATCAGCTTGCCCGGTTCGGACCCGGTGCACAAAGTTTCGATCATTCCGCGCGGTAGTGCGGCGCTGGGCTACACTATGCAACGCCCGACTGAAGATCGTTTTCTAATGTCGCGAACCGAACTGGAGAACAGACTCGTCGTATTGCTCGGAGGAAGATCCGCTGAGCTAATCATATTCAATCAAGTGTCAACCGGTGCTGCCGATGACCTATCCAAAGCGACGGAAATCGCCCGCAACATGATTACCCGCTATGGGATGGCCGATCGCATGGGCCCCGTGACCTACGAGAACGAGCCGAACGGGTTCTTGCAGAAACAGTACATGGCCACCTTGCAGGAGCGACTGTACAGCGAGGAAACAGCGCGCGAAATCGACATGGAAGTGCGCAAGCTCGTGGAAGCCGCTAATAAGCGCGCTATGTCGATGCTTGGTGAGCGCCGCGCCCTGCTCGAGCGAGCAGCCAAGCGTCTGCTCGAGAAAGAAACGCTGACAAAAGAAGAGCTGGATGAGATTGTCGACGCCGAGGTTCCGCGGTGGAACACCAATCGCCCAGCCACTGACGTTGTCCCAATCCAGAACGACCAGCAGAAGGCCGTTTGACGAAATAATGCCCTACGTCGGGGTGCAGTTAACCGTAGCGGCGCCATGTATCCCGGCTGGATGCAGCGCCTGGTTGGTATGGGCATCGCTGAGCGCTGCTCGAATGCGCCGGGCATCATCGATTATGTCTTTGAGCATGGCCGGCGTAATTGCTTGCTCCGCATCGCTAAGGGCGGCGTTCGGCTGCTGGTGAACCTCAATCATCAAGCCGTCGGCACCGGCTGCAATGGCGGCTCTGCTCATCGGGCGCACCAATTCGCGGCGGCCCGTTCCATGGCTGGGATCGACCAGCACCGGTAGTGGTGTCATCGTCTTCAGCGCCGCGACTGCGTTTAAATCGAGCGTGTTGCGCGTGTGTGTTTCAAACGTACGGATACCGCGCTCGCAAAGGATCACCTGCAAGTTGCCCTGCATCATGATGTACTCGGCAGCGCTGACAAATTCTTGCAGAGTTGCGGACATGCCGCGCTTCAACAATACGGGACGGCGGGTGCGACCGACTTCCTTGAGCAGCTCGTAGTTGTACATGCTGCGCGCGCCGATTTGGAATATATCCACGTAATCGAATGCTTGCTCGATTTGCTCGGCAGACATCACTTCAGATACGACGGGCATGCCGGTAGCGGTGCGCGCCGCTGCCAGATAGGCGAGCGCTTCTTTTCCGAGCCCCTGGAAGTCGTACGGGCTGGTGCGCGGCTTAAAGGCACCGCCGCGCAGAATATGCGCGCCCGCGTCTTTGAGGGAGTGAGCAAGCTGCAGCAAATGCGCTTCGCCTTCGACCGAGCATGGCCCCGCCATCACAATTGGCTCATCGCCGCCGATAGAGACGTGTCGCACAGGCACCGACGGCCGCCCGTTTTTGAACACGAGCGAGCACTGGGAAGTAAGACGGATCGCCTTTTCTACACCGGGAAGCTGACTGAAGACATGAGAGGGAAACGTACTCACGTCGTCGAGAATGATCAACAAGCAACCGGTGGCGGTGCGCACCGGCTTATAGGTAAATCCAAGTCTGTCGAGCTGCTGCTGCGTCGCCGCAAGCTGGTGCTCTGGGACTTCGCTCTTGAAAACTAAGATCACGTGGAATTGAGACTCCTGAGTCGCTTCAGATCTTATTGCACCAGGCGGTAACAAGCGGTCAGTTTGCAATTAATTGAACTTGAAAAGCATGTAATATGTGTGCATGCTCACGATTGTCAGCGATCGCTGGACCGACCTCTTGCACGATCGACAATGGTGGCGGCGCGCCTGGGCGGCTTCCTGGCGATTCGCGCCTCATTGCGTACCCTGCGCTGCTTTATTGACGGCAGCTAACGTTATTGTCGCCGTGGGCGGCAATTATGCCATCTACCGGATGAAACAGCCGCAACCCGCCGAAATTACCGACATCCTACCGATACTGGTCCTCTATCTGAGCATTCTGCTTGGTATTGCGGTGATTCTCATTCTCACCATGGTGGCGCTGGCTCAGTGGCTGATGAAGCTGACCATCTTCGCTCGCCTTCTTTGCCAAGCCGAAAAAGCACATGAGGCGAGCGAAGATGGTACGGCGCCGGCACCCAACTTGAATTCTGAGGTGGTTGCAGACGCGCACAAAACGATTCGGCAACGATGGGTCTATGTAATGAAAGTGTGGTTGGTCGCTTCACTGCTCTTGCTGCCCGTCGCGGTGCCTCTGTCGGCGCTGATCATGTTTCATTCGATGGTTGCCGGACCAATGCCCGTCGACACAAAGCTGCTCGGCTGGCCGGCATGGTTGACCTCGCCGTCCGTTTTGTTTTCGCTGGGCGCTTTCGCCGCAGTATTAATGGTGATTTGTACCGCTTACACCTTCGTCACCATAGTGTTTTCCGCCGTCTCCGATATGGCCGCCGCGCGCACGGCAGTGGTGGCGATGAAGGAGAGCCTCAAGCACTGGCTGCCGCTGTGCATAATCACGGTCATAATTCTGGTGGTCAACGTCGTGGTAACTGCGCCTCAAGTGATTGCGTCTGTGACGCCTTTGTCCGGCTTTGCAGAACAATCGGCGGTGCAAGCGTGCGCGCAAGTGTGGCTGGGGATAGCGAGCCTGGTGCTATGGCCGCTCTCAGTGGCGCCGTTTTGTCGTATTACAAAAGAGATCCCGGAGGCCGTCAATGGTTGAGGCAACCTCTACATTCATAAGATCGGTGAATGATCCGCGCAATCGACTGACGCGTGTCCTTGAACATCTGAATATAGCTGTGAAAAAACCCGGGCGCATGGCGCTGGCTATCGGCAGCACCGAAACAAGCGACATAGACGGTATCTCGGCAGCCGGGCATACAGCGGAAGCTCGTCGTCTGACGCCGGCGCTCGATGCCGAGGCGCTTGTGCTTGGTTTGCCCCTAACCCATTCATCCATACCGCTATCGCCGGAGGGCATAGTATCGCCCGTGGTGGCAAGTCGTGCGATGGTCAACTTGCTCGATTGCAAAATCGAAGTCTTCGATTGCGGAACTTTTGTCACACCG
>DATNQY010000036.1:0-8755 GCA_036703785.1 Candidatus Obscuribacterales bacterium | reverse complement strand
GCATTGAATCGCGCAACCGGCAGGACGGTGGCAATAATGGGCATCAATCCATGATCTGCACCGCAGTATTCTGAACAAGTGCCTAGATAGATACCCGACCTGATTGGTTTGTAGAAAAGAAAGTTAGGATGCCCGGGAATCGCATCCATCTTTTGGCCAAATGCCGGTATCCAAAACGAGTGAACGACGTCTGCCCCTCGCACTTCAAAGAGGAGATTCATCCCCTGTGGCAGAAACAGCTCATTAGCAGTGATGATGCCGAGTTTCGGATAACGATACTCCCACCACCACTGGTGCCCGATAACGATAACGTCGGGCTGATTGGTGCCCAGGGGCGGACTCATGCTGTACATCACGCCCGCCGTGAGCACCCCAAGAACTGCGAGAATAAGACCGGTGCCTACTGTCCATCCAATCTCCAGCTTGGTATTGCCATGGTCCTGAACCGGTTCGGCATCTCCGGGCTTTTCGCGAAAGCGGACGATTACATAAGCCAAAATACCGCCGACAATCAAAGCTATGATGATCGAAAGGACTAGATCGGCGTAATGCAAAAATCCTATTACTTTCGCTTGCTCGGTGGCGAAAAGATAGACGGACGTAAATTCAGCGTTGGTTATATCCATCGCCCAGCCGTCTCCGACAAAGAGGCATGATCAGCGCCCGAGTGCAGCAAGTAGCGGTCGACAACGACAGCTGTCAGAATTCCGGGCAAGTAAAAAAGGCAAAGCAGCAAGACGGCGCGCGCGGTGGCCCGGCACGGTCGTCGCGAGAAGTGCAATGCCGCGGCAATCAGCAGTGCACCAAAAATGGTGGCAGTGGCGCAATAGCCGATGGAGGCCTTGCTGCAAATTGCAAGCAATAGAGAGACGGGCAAAAGAAGGATCGCCGAAAGAACAGTTAAGCCGAAAGTGAGTGTGCATTTTCGCTCGAGTACGGGGAGCATTTTGAAACCCGCGTCTTCATACTCACTGCGGTACAGCCAGGCAATTGGGAAGAAGTGCACATGCTGCCACAAAAAGAGAATCGCAAACAGCGCCCAGGCACCGGCATCGATGCGTCCCGTCGCTGCCGCCCATCCGATCATGGGCGGAATAGCGCCGGGCAAGGCGCCGATCGGCGTATTCAGCCACGTCACCCTTTTGGCGGGGGTGTAGATGGCGATATATATGAACGCCGAGGTCAAACCCAGCAGCGCGGCCACCGCATTGACATTGAAGCAGAGACATTGAAAGCCGGTTGCCATAAGAACGACTGCAAAGGCAAGAGCGAGCGCAGGAGAAATCATGCCGGTAGGAATTGGACGGCGACAGGTGCGCGGCATCAATGCATCTGCATCGCGTTCGATATAACAATTGAGGGCGGCGCCTCCGCCGCTGAGCAAGGCCGTTCCGAGTAACGTGCATACAAATTTGGCGAAGGCAAAATCTCCTCGATATGCCAATATGTAACCGATCGAACAGGCGACGAGCACCATTGTCGTTATACGTATTTTGGTGAGTTCGATCAGGCACAGTACAAGCTTCGTCGGGGAGGCGAGCGAGGCATGCGTAGTTAGTGAGTGTTGTTGCATGACAGATCTTCCCTCGCATCGGCGAGGGGGCGAGTGTAGTATTTCTTGCTGAGTCCGCCGATCTTACCCCTGCGAACTAGAGGCAGTCCCCTATTGTTTGTGGGGGTTTCCTTAGACGGTATTCAATAGCAACCAGGCATATGTCCGGCGGTTTTTGGCATGCACCACTGGTGGTGACAACCCGATCTCTTGTTATCACATGACCTAACTGGTCGATCACAATTGGCTGGTAAACTACCTCCACCGCTGAGGGTAGTTCCGCGATGCAAAGCAACCAGGAAGAGAGAAAAATGCGTCTGGCCTCCGGCTTGATGTTTCTAACGGTGTTTATCGATCTGATCGGATTCGGGATCATCATTCCGTTGTTGCCGTTATATGCAAAGCAGTTCGGCGCCAGCGGATTGACGGTTGGGCTATTGTTGATGTCGTATTCGCTGATGCAATTCTTTTTCGCCCCGCTGTGGGGACGGCTATCCGATCGCATCGGTCGCCGACCTGTATTGCTGATCAGTCTCGCCGCCTCAGCAGCAGGCTATGTGATCTGGGGATGCGCGAATTCGCTGTCCATGCTGTTCCTATCTCGAATTGTCGCAGGCTTCGGTAATGCCAACTTAGCGGTTGCTCAGGCATATATCGCCGATGTGACACCCGAAGAAAAACGTTCGCAAGGTATGGGCATGATTGGCGCTGCTTTCGGCCTTGGATTTGTTCTTGGCCCCGCGATCGCCGGCATCGCAAGCTACTGCGGAGTTGCGCCGAATATATTGGGGTTCATTGCTGCTGCGTTCAGCATTGCCGATCTTCTATTCACCGCCATTTGCTTGCCCGAGCCCTTGCAGAAGAACGGAGCCGCGCACGATCGATTTTCTCTCGGCGCTGATTTCTATAAACGAATATTAGGCGATCGCAGAATTGCGCTTTCACTATTCATCATTTTCATTTCGACTTTTGCTTTCGCGAACATGGAGACGACGCTGGTACTGCTGACTAACAAATACTTCAATTTCAACATGGCGCAGAACAGCTATTTGTTTACGGGGCTTGGACTGGTCATGGCCTTAATACAGGGTGTGTTGATTCGCCGCCTTGGCAAGAAATACGCGGATGCTCCGCTGATTTCCATCGGCACTGCCTTGATCGCCGTCGGGCTATTGTTGACGCCGGCGACTCATAACCTTGTTGTGCTTTGCATTGCTCTGCTTATTCTTGCCACCGGTTCAGGTATCAATAGTCCCGCCAACAGTAGCCTCTTGTCTAAGCTCGCCCCAAAAGAACAAACCGGTGGCGTAATGGGAACCGGGCAGTCAATGTCCACGCTTGGTCGGATTTTGGGACCGATTGCCGGCGGGTACCTGTTCGATGTAATGGGCGCCGGAAGCCCCTATTGGCTCGGTGCAGCATGTATGTTGCTCGCTTGCACGCTTAGCTTTGGACTTCCTCGCTTTGAAACGAGGTCGCCGGAATTGGTAATGTCGTCCGCTTCCGGAACCAACTAATCATTCGAGCCGTCGAAACTGATCCGATTAAAATGAGGGCTATATTATGCCGCGAGGAAGCAAGGATAAGTATACGAGCAAGCAAAAAAGAAAGGCCGAGCATATTGCGGATAGCTATGAGGACAAAGGCGTCTCAAAAAAAGCAGCGAAGAGTAGAGCCTGGGCAACCGTGAATAAGCAAAGTGGTGGCGGTGAAAAATCAGGAAGCGGCACCAAGAAATCGAGTTCAAGCAAACGCAAATCAAGAAAATCCAGCGCCCGCAATGCCGCTGACACCAGAAAAACCGGTCATCGCAAAGCTGCTAGCTCAAGCAAGAGCAAGAGCACCGGTAAGAGCAAGAGCACGAGCAAGGGTTCCGGCAGGAGCAAGAGTTCCGGCAGAAGATCTTCGAGCAAACGCACTACGCATCAAAAGAAAGCCGCTGCAGGACGCAAGGGCGGATCGAAATAAAGGAGCGGGTTCAACCGTCGCCGGTAGCAAATAACCGATTACTGAGCGCCGGTCATGCCGGCGCTATTTATTTCCGGCGCTTTCGGTGGCTCGCTGTCACCGGCATTTTCACTTTGTGCCGAGTCCTTATGTATATCAGGTGCCGTTTGCACCGTGCCCTTGAGTTTTGCCAAGTTTTCGCGCGCCTGCTGGCTGTAGCTGCCGTTGGGATCGACGCTCAGATATTGCTCGAACGCGGGTACTGCTTCAGCTTGATTGTTCTGGTTCATGTACAACAAGCCGATCGCGTAGAGTGCATTTGAGAACTTTGGGTCTGCTTCCAGAGCTTGCTTGTACGATTTGAGCGCTGACGTAATGTCGTTGGCTCCGACATATGCCAGTCCCTTGTTGTAGCAAGCTTGCGCGCTCTTAGGATTTTTATCCAGAGCTTTGTCGTATTCCTTGATCGCCTCGGGATAATTTTGTTGCGCCAGGAAGATATTGCCTATGTTTATCCGCGCATCGATAAAATTGTCATCGATGTCCAACGCCTTCTGAAACTGAGCGAGAGCGCCGCTGGTATCTCGGCGTTTTTGCAAGGCTAGTCCCAGGTCGTTATAAGCATCCGGATTTTTAGGATCGAGCTGAACGATCTTTTGCAGGATAGTTATTGAATCCTCGGTCTTCTGTTGCGCGTCGAGATTATCGGCAAGCAGGCGGAACGTTTTCAGATCGTTTGGATCCCGGTCTACGATTCTGCGATATACCTTCTCTGCTTCGGCGGGTTTGTTTTCGTCCTCGTCCAGTTTCGCAATTGAAAGCAAAACCTGCTTGTTGTCCGGCGACAAATTCAGCGCTGTTTCCAGAGCGAATCGGGCGCCTGCTTTGTCGTTGAGTTTGTTAAGCAGATTGCCCAATTCCAGATAAGCCTGCGGGTCGTTGTTCTCTACGCTTAGGCCCTGGCGATAATAAGTAAGCGCATCCTGCAAGTTGCCGCGCAAAACTTGGGTGCGTCCAAGGTTGATGTAGGATTCGCCATCGTTGGGATTGAGGGTGAGAACCGCTTTGAATTCTTTATCAGCAGCGTCGAGATCGTTTAGCTTTTGCTTGCAAATGCCAAGGTTGTAGTGGGCGTTCACACTGTTAGGATTAGTGGCTATTGTTCGTCCATAAGCCGCTACAGCGCCGTCCGTATCGCCTGTGACTTGCAGTAAATAGCCGAGGTTATAGGAGGCATTACTGTCTTTGGGGTCGAGCTTTTCCGTCTGTTTGTATTCGCTGATCGCCGACTGCAGATCGTTTTGTTTCTGGTAGAGCTCCGCCAATTGGCAGTGCCATTCCGGGCGATCGCCTTTGATGGAAATCGCCTCTTGCAGCTGCTTGGTGGCTTCGCCCGTTTGTCCCTTGATGGACAATGTCTGGGAGAGCATGGCATGCGTTTCCGGCACTTTGCCGTCTATTTTGATTGCTTTGCGCAATTCCGATTCAGCGTTGTCGTAATCCTTCAATGCCATCAGCGCTGTTGCCAGGTCGTAGCGCAGCGAGAAGTTGTTGGGATCGCGTGCCAGGATGTATCGGTACTCGTGGGCGGCGAGTTGGTTGTCGCCTTTGTCCTGATAAGCCGCCGCCAACTGGGCGCGCGCTTTCAAGTTGTCGGGGTAAGCTGCCACCACTTGTCGTAGTTGGTTGATGGCGCCATCGAGGTCGCCTTTGATACGCAGTCCAATGCCGAGATTCAGGCGCAGCAGCGGCGTATCTGGACGCAGCTGTGTCGCCTGGCTGTACTCGCCGATCGCTTCGTCAAGACGTCCCTGACTCTGCAAAAGCAAGCCCAATGTTTCATGCGCGAAGGCGTCATATGGGCGGATGGCAATCGCCCGGCGAAACTCAGCTGCAGCGTCCTCGAGATCGCCGTGTTGTTGCAATGCTGCACCGAGACTCAGGTGGGCAAGTGGATCATTGGGTGCGCTAAGCGCCGCATTCTTGAAAGAGTCGATGGCGTGTTCTAGATCACCTGCTTTGAAATAGGTAACTCCCTGGTAATAGCGGTCGAGCACAGGCTTTGGCGGCGGGGTCGCTTGCGCCGATGCGAAAAGGGTTGTGCTTACAACTGGGACAGTAAGTGCCAGACAGATGATGAAACGCTTCAAAGTCCGATCCCTGTTAGTGATTCATGCCAACGGACAAGTTTCATTATGGCTGATGCCTATGCCTATATGAGGATATTGTTGTGCGTATATAAGGCGCTTTTTATGGATCGTATATGCGTCTTATTGCCGTTGAGTATGCACTTGCGTGGGAATTTTCCCATGGATGGGCGATTGCTGCTTGTTGCCAACAGGCCTGGGGTTGCGGGTTCGCTTGGACAAAATGGCTAATTTCTGTAAGCGATTTTTGGACAGGTTGCACATTGCCGCTCTTCGAGCCAGCAGTGTACATTTAGAGTATCTTCCCGATAAAAAGGTTGACTGCAAGACTGTTTCGACAGTTTTGGAATCCAAAAAAGCACTGTATGCGTAAACACGACAGTCATCAGAAGTTTGGTTAGCGGCTGCAGAAAGTGTCGCAGATCGGCGCTGGTCATAAATAGCCGCTGATCTAATTGAAGTTATAACAGGCGTGGTGCGGGGCACCGGCCCTGGTGTCATTTATATAAACGTTTCGCTGTGTCATGTTTCGGCGGGCGCTTGTTTTAACACGGTATCTCGTTCATTCCCGATTACTTAAACCGGATAGGTCCTTTATGGCTGTTTTCAGCAAAACCCAAAATTTGCGCCCGACTACGGCGTTTCCAGTATCCACACGTGGCAGCAGTCATTACGAAAAAATCGCTGCCGAGGCGCTGGAGAATTCAATCGATTACCTCAATCTTTCATATGCCGGCAAGCTGTGCGGCGCCGAAGGCGCTGTCGAATACAGAGACGGCGGCGTTTATACCTATGACAATCACGGTAAGCGTTATCTCGACTGCTTGGGCGGCTATGGCATATTCAACGTCGGACACCGGCACCCGAAAGTGATCGCCGCAGTCAAAGCTCAACTTGATCAAGTCTGCTTGCATAGCCAAGATCTTCTAAACCCTTGGGCGGCTCACCTGGCCCGGCAATTGGCCACTATTGCGCCCGGCGATTTGCAGTATTCATTCTTTTGCAACAGCGGAACGGAAGCCGTTGAAGGAGCTATCAAGCTGGCCAGACTTGCCACCGGCAAGACTGAGATCATTTCAACCAAAAACTCGTACCACGGAGTGAGCATGGGCGCCCTTTCGGCGACTGGTCGCGAAGTGTTCCGCAAACCGTTCGAGCCGTTGCTCAATGGTTTCAAACACGTTCCGTTCAATGACATTCATGCGCTCGAAAAAGCCATCACCAAAGACACGGCTGCAGTTATTCTGGAGCCGATTCAAGGTGAGGGCGGCATTCGCGTCCCTGACGCCGGCTACCTGCGCAAAGTTCGCGCCCTGACCAAAAAGAAAGGCGTACTGTTGATTCTGGATGAAGTGCAAACCGGTATGGGACGCACCGGACGCTTCTTTGCCTGCGAGCACGAAGGCGTCGTGCCGGATATTATGTGCCTGGCAAAAGCTCTTGGCGGCGGCGTTATGCCGATCGGTGCTTTCATGGCCACACCCAAATTGTGGAAGGCGCTCGAGCCCAACCCGTCGATTCATAACTCCACATTCGGTGGCAATCCGCTCGCCTGCTCGGCAGCTTCGGCTTGTATCGAAGTGCTGCAGGAAGAACACTTACCCGCACGTGCGATGGTGATGGGCAACTACTTCCAGTCGCGCTTGAATGAGCTTAAGAAGGAATATTCGAAGCTGATTCTCGATGTGCGTGGCAAAGGTCTGTTGATCGGCTTGGAATTTACAAGCGAAGAAGTGCGCGTGGCCGTTCAAAACGAACTGTTCCACCGCGGCGTTCTGGTTGCAGGCACGATGAACTCGCATCGCACCATTCGCATCGAGCCGCCTTTGATCATTACCGAGTCACAAATCAATTTCATGATTGAAACGCTGGAAGGCATTCTTCACGAGCTGCATGAAGACGGGGTTGTTCACAAGCATAGCGATAAGAAGCCGTCGAAAGTACATCGGCATAAGAAGAACGAGAAGAAAGAAATTCTCGTTGTGGAAGTGGCGAATCTGCGCAAGTCCGGCAAGAAAGCTCCTAAGAAGTCAGGAAGTCCTAAGAAATCCGGCAAGAAAGGAAAGAGATAATGAGCGCCCAAGTCACGAGCATGCTGGCATACAGAATGCGTCAGCTTGCAACCGAGCACGGAAACAGCTGTCAGGTTGCCGAAACGGTGAAACGATTGCTGGAGCGTGAGCGCGATATGTACGTCGCGCGCGCAGCGCTGGAACGTTCTGCCTGCGCAGTCGCGCCCATGCTTCGTGCTGTGCCCAGCGCCTAATTTCACTTTCTGTCTGTGGGTTCACTTTCTGGCTCTAGCTTTCACTTGGTCTACGTTTCACTTGGTCTACGTAGCGGCTGGCGGCAGCCCGGTTACGTGCACTATGAAAACTTGCATCTAATGCAAATGCTTCTGCTCGTCCGGCGAACGATTCCGCCGGGTGTCACTATCGCTTTACATCCGCACATGTTCTATTGCACGTTTGGAACTTGCCGCCTGAGCTTGCGTCGAACTCAGCAGGCCACGGGCCGCCAATCTCTCTTGAGCAGACGGGGCAGGCAATGTTTCGGAGCAGCACACGCACACTAAAGGTTTGGCTTTTCGCCTGTGCGTTTGTGTTTGCCGCATTGGTCTCTGTTGGCATGGTAGCCGCCGGCGAGAGCCCGCAATCGTCAGGCGACGGCTCGCCTTCGGACTCAGCGTCGACCGCGTTGCAGTTCGGCAGCGTAACGGCGGGCGTGACCCCGCGAAGTAGCGCCGAAACGGCAAGCTCCGACCGCGTAGCTCACGATCATGTGCCGGCCGGCGGCAGCCCGCTGACTGAAGCCTCACGAGCTGACCGCCGCAGGATAGCAGCGTCGTCGCCACTAACAATTCCGCCGATAGATTCCGCGCCGAGCGTTATCGAGACTGGTATCGCCGGTGGTGCCATCCCGCCGCCCTCCGTGCGCGTCATGCCTGCGGTTTCGCTCGCCGTGCCTTTATCCCCGGTTCCCCAAATTGCGCTTCCGCAATCCGCACTAAGCACTTCCGCGGCCCGACCTGCTCGAGCAATGCAAATCGCCCAAATTCCGGGCGGGGTTCCCCTGCAACCACAGCTGGTGCGCGTCCAGATGCAGCCTG
>DATNQY010000035.1:0-2255 GCA_036703785.1 Candidatus Obscuribacterales bacterium | reverse complement strand
AGCTTTTCGGCATGAAGCCGGAAGCCACGGATCCAGTCGACACCGCAGAGCCGGAAGCCACCAATCAAGACGAACGTCAATCTGCCTGATCCGCTTTCGTCAGTTACTTCTAGCCGGGGTGTTCTTCGCCCCGGCTTTTTCTTGCCGCCCTGGTTCCGCCGGTCGTGCCTTGATGGCAGTTGCGCAGCAACTGTCCGCCGAAGGGGCGCCAATCTTGTGTGCACCTGGGATGAGCGGTCACAATATTTCCCCAATTCCCGCCGCACCCTCACGGCAGCCCCCCGGCGTTTGAGGGGCAAACGCTGCCGGAATTGGCCCGGCCCGAGCTTCCAAATCAGAAGTTCGACCCCCCGAACGAAATGATTGACCGCCCTGCTTGTATCTTTTCTGACGTGTATTCTGGGACGCCTGGATGCACGACGGATCAAGAGAGGCTGGCGCCCTGCTTAGGATAGTAACCTGCAGCTTAGATTAGCCACTTGCTCCACTTGTTCATGCAAGACCGGACGATGTCTTAGACACCCTCAACAGGAGAGTCTGTATATACAAGGTTGGTAAGAACAAGCATCTGCTACACGAATATATTTGGAGGAAAACTTGGAAAATTTACCATGTGTCGGAATTGATATAGCCAAGCGAACGTTCGATGTTGCCACGTTCGTCGACGGCAAGAAAAAGCATAAGCAATTCAAGAACAACATCGATGGTTTCGCGTTGTTGATTGAGTGGTTCTGTCAACTGGGCATTGCTCGCGCGCACGTCTGCATGGAGGCAACCGGTATCTACGGCGAAGCGCTGTCTGTGTTCCTGCACGAGACCGGTCATAGAGTCAGCGTCGTAAATCCGGCCCGCATTCATGGATTTGCGTTGAGTCAGCTCCAGCGTGCCAAGACCGACAAAGCAGATGCCATAGTGATTGCGCGATTCTGCGCGGCCATGGTGCCGGATGCCTGGGTGCCACCATCGCCAGCGACGCGCAAACTTCGCGATCTCGTGCGTCACCTCCAGGCGCTGACCGAAAACATGGTGCACGAATCCCATCGGCGGGATCATTGTATTTCGCCAGAGGTTGCAATGCGAATTGAAGATCACATCTGGTATCTGAAGGATTCGATCAACGCGCTGAAGAAAGACATTATGCTTTTTGTCCGAGAGCATCCCGATCTGTCCGCCGATGTGAAGCTCGTAGAGACGATACCGGGCGTCGGCACACAAACTGCAATAACATTGCTTGCCGAACTTCCGAATCTGGACTGCTTCAAATCAGCACGTCAGCTCGCATCTTTCGTCGGTGTCACCCCGAGGTTGAAGGAATCCGGCTCCTCCGTGCGTGGCAAACCCCGGCTGTCGAAATGTGGAAATTCACGACTGCGGAAAGCTCTCTACTTCCCTGCAATCGTAGCGCGTCAGCAAAATTCCAACGTCGTGGACTTTTGCCAACGCATGCGGCAGCACGGCAAATCCGAAATGTGTATCATCGGCGCTGTCATGCGCAAGCTTATCCACCAAGTGTTTGCCGTGCTTACGAAGAAAGTGCCCTACTCGGATCGCGGCGACAATACAAGCTTCGTTTCCGGCGCCCACCGTCTGCAACGCCTGCGGAATACCACGGGAAGCGGGGCCCCGCCGTCAAATCCTTTAGAGCGCAGCGTGGTTTGACGGCGGGCGCCCGTGGTAGGCTGGTCGCCAGCAGGCAGGCGGGCGCCGTTTCACCACTGTTGCAACACCGGTTTCACAAATAGCGTGGAACCAAGCTCTATTCTGTGGCATCAGTCTATGAACCAGCCTGGTCGCATTGATGGGCCATCACGAACCGATCCCAATACATCCGCTTGTTTTGGTCGTTGAGGACAGTCCGGTCATTCGGCAAATCGCGGCCAAGAATTTGGACAAGTTCCTCGTCGATGCCGAATACGCTGCCGACGGGAAAGAGGCTCTACAGCTGTTCACCAAGAAACGCTACTCGTTGGTGTTGATGGACATTCACATGCCGGAAATGGATGGGCTTGAAGCCACGAAAAGAATGCGAGAAGCAGAGAAAGGAACTGGACGGCACACGCCGATAATTGCAATTACTGCGAGCGACACGAAGGCGCACTGTTTGGAGGCTGGCATGGACGACTATGTCACCAAGCCCGCAGACTATTCGCGCGTAATACATCATTGGCTGCCGACCGTCCGACTTAAGACCGCTTAACCGTCACCGACAGTCGCGTAGGAAAATAGTCAACTATGGTTGACCTTGACCGTATGTC
>DATNQY010000034.1:0-8081 GCA_036703785.1 Candidatus Obscuribacterales bacterium | reverse complement strand
GTTGCGCAGCTTCTTCATTGCCTTCAACTCGATTTGCCTGACGCGCTCGTGGCTCATGCCCATAAGTTTGCCGCACTCTTCAAGTGTAAGCGGCTTGTCGCCCACTAATCCAAATCGATAGCTGATTACCTCACGTTCGTGCGCAGGCAAATTGGCGATGATGGCGCGGACGTCGAGAGCCATGAGATTACCGGTGGTGACATTCTCCGGCTCGCGCTCGGGTATCGCGCGCAAGCTATCGCCGAGATCGAAATCGTCATCTTCGCGTTTGAAATCCAGAGACGCCAGCTGCTTCTTGCTACTGAGAATCTCGCTCACTTTTGCCGGCGACAGTCCGCTTTCAGCGGCAATTTCGACTAGAGTCGGCCGCCGTCCAAGTTGTATCGCCAGCGTTTTGATTACCTTGCCAACTTTGTTGAGTTGACCATGCATGTGCACGGGCACGCGAATAGCGCTGCCTTTGTCTGCGATCGCTCTGGTGATTGCCTGCCGGATCCACCAAGTCGCATAGGTGGAAAACCGAAATCCTTTTTCCGGATCGAATTTCTCCACGGCGCGCATCAAGCCGATGCTGCCTTCCTGAATCAGATCTTGGAACGTCAGTCCGGGAGCGTTATAACGACGGGCGATGCTGACGACCAGCCGTAAGTTGGCTTGCACGAGCTTGCGCTTGGCCATATCATCGCCCTTGCGCAATAGACGTGCCAATTCGGCTTCTTCTTCCGCTTTGAGCAACCGATATCTGGAAATCTCCTTCAAGTATGACTTTAAGGAATCCTGTTGCGCAGTCGGCGCATCGCTTTCCACCACTTTGAATACGGGCGGATTTTCCTCGTCGCCAGCCAATACATTGTCAAACAACTCATCGTCCGGGGTATCGAACGCCGAGTTCATATTCTCGATATCTTGTTTCCTGAGGGCCATAGTTGCCTTGCTTATCTATTAAGCTTTCGGTCTGCTCCCTCTGTGCCGGGAGCCGGCTAGGATACGCGGTTAAGCGCTTCCGAGATAGTTGACGACCTCTGCAGTATCCTCGTTCCCGAAAACTTATGAACAAACTATTAAACCCGGTGCCGTATTTGGTGCCGGTTACATTTTAGTAACTGATACGGTTGCCACCATATTCGGTGCCGAGCGTTTGGGTTCGCGGCGCGCATGGATTACCTGGCAGAAAAATCCGCAGTAGAGCCCAGATCTGGGGACTTCTACCACCGGTGGGGTATCGAGTTGATCAACCGCCACCAGTAAACGAAAATACGCAAACCCAGCCATAGGCCTGGGTTTCCAATTGATTTGTTAGGGTACCACCTGTCAAAACTGAAGCAAGAGCTTGGGCGGAGTCACGGAGATGCACACAGAAACCGAAGAAAAAAGCCAGAACCACATTGCCTGTTCGCCGGAATCGTCGATCGCAGTGTTGGTGACAATGGCGCAGGACGCCGAGAGGCAAAATAACCTTGCGCAAGCGGAGGCGCTGCTGAAACGCGCATGCAAACAGGCTGAAAGTCATCTCGGTAATGGAAGCGTGGCCGTGGCTTCGCTCTTATGGCACCTTTCCGTAGTATACGAACGCGCAGGACGACTGGATCTTGCCGATTCAACCGCCTTACGTGTGAGCGAAATTCTTCTTTCGACGAAGGGTTGTCGTCGACCGAGTTGATTTCTCTAGGAGCAGACCGAAGAGAAGCAGGCAGCGGGACCACAAATCCCGCTGCCCTTCTTTTGTGCTGCTCCCGGGAAACACGGCGATTTCCCGGCAAGATGGGCATAAAGTCTACGGAAAGCACATATCGATGAACTGGAGCTGCGCTATGCAGGCTCGGATCTCATCATCGGAGCTCGCCGGTGGGTGTCAATCGGTCCGTCAAAAGGTTCACAAAAACGCTCGGCATGACGTTCTGGGCGTTAATAGTAAGCGTGGCGGCTGCCGATGCCATGCCGGTTTTAATGCCGATTCCTTGCTTGATCGGGTTCTTACTGGTTCCAACGCTGCTAACCATTTTGGCCATCGCCGCCAAAAACCAGCTGCAGATTTCCAGACGCTGCCACGAACTCAGCATCGCGATCGACAGATTGTTCGCCTGCATTCCGAAGAATCCCTATGCCGCCTGCCTTTCGAGCCGCCACATCCTGTACGCCGCCTATCTCTTTGAAAAAGGATTACCAGCTGAAAGCGAGCAGGCTGCGCGCCAGGCACTTGCGGTTGCAGAACAGAGTGACAATGATACCTCTAGCCTGGTGGATGCGCTCTTGGTCCTCGGCGACATTTTGACTCAGCGCGGAAAAGGCGACGAAGGCTGGAGCAACATCAATCGAGCGATTGAGCTATGCGATGGACTGGGAGACGAAGCGCCGCTGGAAATTGCTGAAAAGCAGGCAATGCTTGCCCCCACGCTGCGTCAAAACGGACGCCACGCGGACGCCGAAAAGCTGCTCCATAAAGTGATAAGCCTGGTCGAAAAAAGTGAAGTAGGTCCCACGCCCGCAGCGCAGTTCGAAGTGCTTGCCGGCTCTTTGACCAACTTGGGTTGCATTTATGACGAGCTGTCTCGCTACGACGAGGGTGTGGCGCTTTTCCGCCGCGCCCTGGCAATCAAGGAAAAGGTATCCCCGCAAGACGCACGAGCGTTGACGGGCGCGCATTCCAATCTTGGATACGCGCTCACGATGTGCGATCGGCTGGAGGAGGCGCAGCTGCACTTGGACAGCGCTCAGGAAATCGCCCAGCGCGATAAGGTGACGGACAAAGCGGTCCTCTGGTCGATGGTATGTAACATCGGACACTTGAAGCTGCGCCAGGGCAGACTCGAGGAAGGATTGAAAGTCGTGCTCGACAATCAAAAAGAACTCGAGGAAACAGTCATTCCCTGCCACAACACGCAAGTGGACAACCGGCTGGTTCTCGCCATGCTGTATCGGGAGCAAGGCAACCGCGAAGAATCGCAAAAATGGTTCGAGAGTTGCCTGGAAAAACTTCGTGAAATGAAGCCGCTTAATCACAAGGTGCAAGAAAAAATTCAGGCTGAATACGCGAAGCTGTGGTCCTATTTGAAAGTGCAAGCACTCTCAAATGCGCCGGAAAGCGGACCTCACTCGGAAACCGCCAATATGGCAAGCTAAGGAGAACGGATGACACAAGGCAGCGACCTGGATAAAGGTAGCACCACATTTGGTGCCGGCTCATCCGCAGAATCGCAAGCGGCGGTGCAGAAGCTGCAAGACATCGTTGAGCAGGCACAAAGCTCCTCTAACATGACAACGGCCGGCGAAAGCCAGCTCGCCGCGAACGAAAGCCCGCTTGCCGAGCGCTGGAAGCCGGTGTTGCAATCCAGCTGGGTGCGCAAGTTTCTGCCCACTCTGTCCCTAAGCCTGGTCCTTTACAGCGTGATGTTCGGCTGGTGGGGCGGACTCGTCATCATGACGCTGATAACCATCCATGAGATGGGCCATTGGATATGGATGAGGGCGAATAATTGCGATCCGCAAGCGCCGGTCTATGTTCCATTGCTCGGCGCATTCGTCTTGATGAGGCAACCGCCGGAAGACGAGGCGACCGCAGCCTGGGTATCGCTAGCCGGTCCGCTTGTCGGTGGCACCGGTGCGGGGATCATGTACTTAGCAGGCATACTCCTGCACGATCCGATGCTCACCTTGGGCGGCGCCGTCGGTTTTTTGTTGAACCTGACGCAGCTGCTGCCGGCCAGACCGTTTGATGGCGGCAATGTAGTTGCTGCGATTTCCAAATATATCCTCATACCTGGCATGCTGGCACTGATTGCTATGGCGATCAGCTCCAGATCGCCGTTGCTGTTTTTGTTTTCGATCATCTCGATCATCAGCTATTTTAATAAACCGACAAGACCAGGGCCAAAGCTCGTTCATAGCGGCAAAGCGAAAACAATCCTCGAGCTCGAGCGCGAGCTGTTGAATAGCAATAAAACGCTGGCGACGCTGTCAGCAGCCAATGCGCAGCCGGCCAATCGGCAGGCAACGTCGTCCCAATCAAAGTTGATACCGGCGACTGTTGGCCAACGCTGGGCGATTGGAGTTTCGTACGTAGCATTGATGGCTGGCCTCGCTGGGCTGATGACGTCGTCAATTTGGGAAATCGGCTCGCATCTCCGCAGTTACGCGTCGGTGGGAGTAACCTGTCTGACGAATATGATGCGCTTGAGAGAAGAAAGTGGATTGCTTGTGCAACGCAGTTATCTCTACGCGCTTCAAAATAATTTTCCCGCCGCCCAAAGCGATATCGAACGCGCGCTCAGAATCAATCAGAATGATCGTGATGGCTACTTGTGCCGAGCGACATATAAGCTTTTGCAAAAGCAGAACGATCAATCGGTGGCGATCGATCTGATCAAGAGTTCGCAGCTTAGCAAAAACGAATCACTTGAAGCGTGGAACGCCTCGTTTGCTCTGGTGCTGTGCGGTGATTACGATCTGGCATTACAGTCCATGAACCGGCTTTCCCCCGCGGCTGCTGCCGGCATCCGGGCGCTGATTCTGCAAAACAACGGCCACCCGGAAGAGGCTGCTGCGTACTATAACGAGTCCGTTTCCAAATCCAAGCCGATGTATTGGGGACCTCGCCTGCGCCGCGCCTTTTATTATCTGAGCACGAATCAAATCGGCAAGGCAAAAGATGATCTGGCGGTGCTCAATCAGCGTCCATTGCGGCCACCGGTGATAGGTTTGCTAGGAGGCTGGTGCGATCTAAAGGACGGCAATTTGTCGCAAGCTATCAAACAAGCCGACAACGCGCTCACCAATCGCATTGAAGATCTCGATTTACTCCATAGCGCTTACATGAACGCCGCCTGCCACAGGCTAAAGGCTGAAGCTTACGCGCGGCAGGCATTGTGCGAAACGAACCCATCATTAGCCGACAACTTCAAGCGCATGTCAGCAGCCGAACGAGAGCGATCCGACAAGATTCCCGGCTTCGGTGCCATCTACATTCCCAGCCGCGTCGAGTCCTGGAAATAGCGCTATGGCCGACTCAGGCTAACGCGCGTTGCCTTGATTGTCCCAGCCGCGCCAGGCTTGGCTATAGAAGCCGCCGCCCGGCAGCGCACCCATTCCGAAGTAATTTTCGGCGTTGCCGGTGCCGGTCATACTGCGCAACACCTGACTCATGAAACCGAGCGCCATGGTGTTCGGGCTCGTGAATGGGTTAGCCGCTTCATTCGGTCGTCCAGGCTGTCCACCGATCGGAACTTCATAAGAGCCGTCCGGATTGCGTTCAATACCATGAATGCCCCGCATGGCGAATCTTGCCGCGTCTGCCTGCTCGCGACGATCTCCGGTGCTGCCGAGCATGCGAAAGTCGTTGACGTGGGAAGCTTCCTGCTCGAAGTCCCTATGACTGGAAACATCCCGGGTAATCAACGCGTGGTTTCGCTCGTCGACCCCCATAATCTGCACGTTGGGCATAACCCCTCTTGCGTGCAATCGTTCATTCATGCTCTGCAGGTCCTGGTGATATTGGGCGGAGTTGCTTCCGCCGTCGTGCTGCTGCATTTGCACGATCGATTGGTACATGCCCTCGAAGTTGCGTGTGTGTCCGTCCTGGCTAACGGATGGGGCGCGCTCAGCCTGATGAATCGCTTGACTGACGTCTCTATCGCTCATTTTAGTAACTCCTTATAGGCGGCGACCACGCGTCCCTCATCAAATGAGAGACCGGCTACGGCGGCGATCCGTGGTTTGCGGCTATGGGGCATCGGGCGATACAAGCTTACGGTTGTAAGCTCACCGTTGTCAAGGTTCGCTTGCCATTCTTAATGACGTGGTCATACCGTGGTCATTCTTTCCAGAGTCCGTGCCAGATAGATAGGTGATAGAACGTTCCGAACACACAGGTAACACTTTTTGCCGGTAACACTTCTTGCCGGGCACCGCTTACTATCTCCAGCGAGAAGTATCACGCATCATATCTGATACCACGAAAACATTACTGACGAAGGCAAAAAAACTGCGCAAGAGACAACGCAAGAAAAAAGACGCGGCAAATAACCGCGTCCTTTCGATTTATGTCGTTGCTGCGTCTTAGCTGACCAGGTACTTGTGCAGGTCTTGCAGCTTGAGCGGATCCAGTCTCAATCCCGGTCCCATCGTCGAGCTGAGATACACAGACTTGATGTAGGTGCCTTTCACCGAAGCGGGTTTTACTTTCATCACGGTCTCGTAAACGGCAGCGACGTTTTTCAGAATGCGCTCGTCTGCAAAAGAAAGCTTGCCCACCGGAAGCTGGACAACGCCCCCATCTTTTTCAGCGCGGAACGAAACCTTACCGGCTTTAAGATCTTTGATCGCTTTGCCGATATCTTGCGTGACGGTACCATCCTTCGGGTTGGGCATCAAGCCGCGTGGACCGAGGATTTTACCCATTTTCGAGAGCATGCCCATCGCATCAGGTGTTGCCACCAACTTGTCGAATTCCATGAAGCCGCCGCCGATTTTTTCGACGAGGTCTTCAGCGCCGACAACATCAGCGCCGGCGTCCTGGGCTTCCTTTTGTTTGTCGTGTTTGCAAACAACAGCCACGCGCACTTCTTTACCCGTGCCACCCGGCAGGCTCACGGTAGAGCGGACTTGCTGATCGTTCAACTTAGGATTGATGCCGAGCTTGAAGGAGAGCTCGACTGTCTGATCGAATTTCGTTTTCGGCGCGTCTTTGAGCACTTTCACCGCTTCTTCGGCAGTGATAAGCTTGCCGCGAAATTCATTGCGGACCTTCTCGTAGACTTTTTCGCGTTTTGTAATTGTTGGCATTGTTCGATTCCTTTAATTGGATCTCCCAACGGATGCAGAAACTCTGCAGCATTGGTAACCGTGTTTATTTGTGCTTAGAACGTCGTCTTGAGTAGCAGCGACGCCATCGTCGCCCTAGTCGGCGACGTTGATGCCCATGTTTTTCGCCGTGCCGATAACCATCGACTCAGCCGCTTCCAAAGAGGTGGCGTTGAGGTCGGGCAATTTGGTCTGAGCGATTTCACGGACTTGCTTGCGAGTGACCGTAGCCACTTTCGTCTTGTTGGGTGTCGCAGCACCCTTCTCAATCCCGCATGCTTTCTTGAGAAGCTCAGAAGCAGGCGGTGTTTTGAGAACGAAGTCGAACGAGCGATCTTCATAGACAGTGATTTCCACCGGCACGATCAAGCCAGCTTTATCTTGCGTCTTGGCGTTGTACTCTTTGCAGAACTGCATGATGTTGACGCCATGCTGACCAAGAGCTGGACCGATAGGCGGCGCCGGGTTGGCTTTGCCAGCCTGGATTTGCAATTTGATTTTTCCAACTACCTTCTTAGCCACGGCTCAAATATCCTTTGTATGTCACACGAATTACTGATCTTATGGCAGGGACGCGGTCCGGCCTACCTGTTTTACACTTTTATAACTTGGTTGAACTCCAGCTCCACTGGCGTGGCGCGACCGAAGATGATGACGGACGCCTTGATACGCTCACGCTCGAGGTTGACTTCAGTAACTTCGCCTGTAAAGTCGGCGAACGGACCGCCCGTGATACGGACGTAATCTCCGACCTTGACGTCGATGACCGCCTTCTTCTGACCCTTGACTCCGGTGACGGCCATCTGGCGACGCAAAATCTTGCGAATCTCCGAATCCTGCACTGGAATCGGCTTTTTGCCGGCACCCACGTACTTGGTGACGCCCGGGGCTTCACGAACCACGCGCCAGGAGTCATCGTCGAGAATCATTTCCACAAAGACATAGCCCGGGTATTCTCGCTCTTTTTTCTCGAGGCGCTTGCCGTCTTTGACTTTGGTGACCATCTTTTCAGGAACGATGACACCGAAGATTTTGTCCTGAGCACCCATCGTTACAATGCGCTTTTCGATGTGCTCTTTGACTTTATTTTCGTGACCAGATGCGGTCTGCACCGCGTACCAGCGGCGGATACCGTCGCTTTTGATGAAGCTCATCTTGCCACTTCTGTCTGTTTCTTGCATTTCTATTTCCCGTTAGTCGGCGGGGTGCTGGGCGCAGCCGGTGCCGGAGTGCCGAATTTGTCCAGCTCGCTCTTGGTGGCTGGGGTTGCAGGTGTAGTCGAACTT
>DATNQY010000033.1:0-3758 GCA_036703785.1 Candidatus Obscuribacterales bacterium | reverse complement strand
AATCCCAGTCCGACGATGTCGATCTTCATGTTGATACCGCGGGCGGTGAGTTGGTGGACCATCGCGCAAGGATCAAGTCCGCATGTCTCAGCGCCGTCGGAAATGAGGATGAGCTGCTTCTTGCCGCCGAACTGTGATAAGTCGGACGCTGCTTGCTCGAGGGCGTAGGTGAGCGGCGTCAGCCCATAAGGACGCATGCTGCGAATGCGCTCCACAATGGCGCGGCGGTTATGTGTTCCGATTGGTACCAGTAATGCCGTCTGCTGGCAGTCGAGAAATGGGTCGTTGTGAAAGCTCTGCCCGAAGACACGCAATCCGACATTGACGTCCGCCGGAATGGTGGTCATTGTCTGCTCGAGAACGCGTTTGGCCATCTCCATCTTCGGGTCTTTGTCCTGGTCGGAGGAAAGCATACCGCCCAGTTTCTCTTTCATGCTTTGCGAGCAATCGATGAGAATCTCGATGTTTGTTTCTTCGGTGTTGCGCGCCGTGCCGCCTTGCAGGAGCATGTTCTGCGTGCCTGTCTGCAACATTGTTGATTGGGTTCCTGTTTGCAACATAGTCGATTCGGTGCCGGTTTGCAATGTCGTGTTGCTTGTGCCGCCCCACAATGAGTTGCTCGAGGCATCCGTGCTGCTCGTGCCGTTGCGCGGCAACAACCCCGGCTCTGTGCCTGTGTGCTTCAGGCAGTCTGTGCACTGCGCATACATCGGCTGCGCGCAGGTTGCCGTCAAAGCGAGAGTGAGGCTCAGGGACAAGCCAACCCCAATAAAAGATAGTTGTCTCAATTCGGTCACCACGTGGTTCTATTTGCTTTCTTTTTTAGCATGGGCATCGACAATTTCGGTGGCTTGCTTCGGCTTCGCACTCGCGGCTGAGCCATGCACAATGATGGCTCGACGGCTGACGGCGAAAGGCGCTTGATCGACTTCGCTTTGCGCCCAAACTGTAACGTAATATATGCCTTCTTTATTGTCCTTCGACAGCGGAGCCTTGTATTCAAACGATTGCCCGTCGACTTTTACACCGCCATGCACCGGAATCTCGGAGATTGGTTTGGGCTTTACCGTGCTGGTGGTGGCAGCAATAAGCGGCGCTGCCAAAGCTATAGGGGGCATAAACACACCGCCGGCGAGCGCCAGTCCGATGCCTGCCCACGTGGCAATTCTTGCCGCCTTTTGAAAGTCGTGCTCGGACCTGTGTGCATAAGCTTCATAATCGAGCGGCGGGAAATAAGGGGCTGCCTCATCCTGCTCTTCGGCGTCATCAGGTGGTGGCAGACCTTCCCATGCCAGCGTGATCTTGGCGAATTTATAGGGTCCGCTCACGGCGCCTTTAATCTCTACTTTCTCGCCGACTTCTGCTTGTGGGGCGATCGGCTTGATCTCGCCTTGCCTGGTCACCGTCTCGGCGCAGGCAATGATTTTGTCGTTGTTGGCGCTGATGTCGAATGTGAAAGCGAAATTCGTCGCGAAACGTCCAAGCAGTGCGTCGCGATCATCCTGGTGGCTCGTCAGTTCTTTGAGGATATCGTACACGAGTTCTTTATTCGGTTTCGGACGCCCTTTCAGCTTGATGCCGACGACACTTTCAACTAGGCAGTCGGTGCCGCCCGCTTCCGTATAGCGCACGTCGGGATTGGCTCCATCTGCCGTGACGTGGGCGACGGTATTGCGTTTGCACAAGTCGCTGATTAAATCCTTCGAGACTTTATAAGCGACGTCATCCCATTTCAGTTCAGATAATCCCTGGGCATAGCGCGCATCGTTTATCACCTGCAGGGCAAACTGCTCGAGTTGCTCGCGGGACATTTGCTTTTGGTACTCAGGCGAATTCAAGTTGGCGGGCATCGCCAGCACGCTCTGTGCCTCCGTATTTGGTGCCTGCGAATTAAGCGGGATGTTGGGCACAGCGGTAGGCAAAGGCGGCAACCATGGGTTGCCGGCATCGCCGGTAACACCCGGCGGTAAGCCTCTGCTGTACGCATCGGCGTCGCTTGCTGCGGCAGGCGGCGGTGCTCCATTGCCTGTTCCGAGCAACGTCTTCTGCAAGCGGGCGATGCGTTGTTGTGGCGACCATTCCGGATTGGTTTGATGGAATGTTTCCGACTCCAGGCGATCGAGGCGGTATTCCAGCGGAATATTCGGCTGAGCTTTGCCGAACATCACCTGTTCGAGGTCGGAGACTGCATTGAAGTCTTTGATCGGCGGCGCAGTTGGGGGAACCGCCGCTTTGGCGGCAGACTGCGGCAGCGGGCTGCCGCCCGCCGGTACAGAGCTTTTGCCGGGGCTGCCGCCCGCCGGTACAGATGCCCCGCTGGCGGCTCCATCGGCAGTCGTCGGTGCTACTTTCGGCGTCAGCGGCTTCAGCGTTTCTTTACTCTGCGCTGGTTTGGCGGACGGAGTCGGTGCAGAGCCTATGGGATCCGGGCTTGGCGCAGGCGCCGCGCTGATGGCTGATTGATCTTTCGTTTGTGTTGCTTGGTCTGCGGCGAGCAGCGGCGCGGCGTTGCCGATCGCCATGAGCGTTATGCAGAAAATACCGGCAAATTGTCGCAACAGGCGAGGCATTAAATCACCGTGGATATAACCTCTATTGTGTCCCTAAACAGGTCAATCCGGTTTCAGATCACGGTAAAAATAACGAAACTCGCTCGCTTGTCAACTTGCTGGTTTAATGCAGGCAATGGCGCCCTGGCGCCCGGTTTGCCCTTTTGACTGGCGGTGTGAGTAAAAGAGTTCCGGATGGCAGGCCGTGCAGCAGGATGAAACGTCGATTTGTTCGACACCAGATTGCAACAATTGCAGCGCGTTGATCGCTTTCAGGTCCGGATGTGGCTTGCCGTCACGCTGAACAATAAGCGAGTTATCACCGTTGACGCTCTGCGATAGCTTAACGGCGACATCATCGCCTGTCGGGTAGCAGCATTGTCCGATCGCCGGTCCGATGGCCGCGACGACGTCCGCAGCGTTGCTTTGCCAGCGTTCAGCCAGCAAGCGTATGCATTTTTGTGCGATACCACCTGCGGTGCCCTTCCATCCGGCGTGCAAAACTGCTAGAACCTTCTGGCGTCGATCGAACAGCATAATCGGCACGCAGTCGGCAAAGTGCAATAGTAAAGGCAATCCGGCCGAGTCTGTGACCGCGCCGTCCAGTTCGGGCAATCGTTGAGTGTGACATGCCGATTCGGGTTCGACGATATAAATGTTGGTGGTGTGCTGTTGTCCAGGCACTGTCAGCTTTTGCTCATCCACTCCCAGCGCGCGGCACAGCCGCTCACGGTTGGACATTGCCTCTTGCCTGGATTCTTCGGTCGGCCAATGTCTGCCCAGGTTAAACCAGTTCAAAGGCGAGGCGCTGTTGCCGCCCAGTCTGGTTGTAAACGCGTGAATAAGCGGGCTGCCGGCCGCCGCTACACTGTCCAGCAGCGGTGATGTGATCAGCGTCAGGCCGTCGATTTCAACGACCGGCCAATCGTTTTTTGCCAGAGCTTTTTGGGCCAAAACCGCCGTGTTCGTGTTCACTGCAGCGAGAGGCCTCCACAGATATTGATGGCTTGTCCGGTGATGCCGCGCGCCGCCTCGGTAGCCAGGTAACCGACCAATCCCGCTACCTCATCAGGTTCGATGAACCGGTTTTGCGGAACGGCGAAACAGGCATTGGATAGAGCTTCTTTGGGATCGGTGGCGTTGCGCTTGTTCCACTCAGGATCGTTCAATTGCTCCCTGGTCATATCGGTGAAAACCCAGCCCGGGCAA
>DATNQY010000032.1:0-8369 GCA_036703785.1 Candidatus Obscuribacterales bacterium | reverse complement strand
GCGAAGATGGACCACATGAAGACCAGCACCATCAGCACCACTGTGCCGAATGCCTTGAACATGTCGCCCAGCGCAGCGCTGAACTGCTGGAGCGCCGGCTTGTTGCGCTCGTAAGCGCTCTTCGCTTCCGACGGTACGATGTACACCGCCGCCACGCCAAGCACCACGAAGAAGACGAGCAGCGAACCGATCATCATCAACGTGCCGCCGATGCCTAAGGCGGCCAACGTCTCGTACAAGCCGAGGGCGAAGATACCGGCGAACAGCGCCAGAACCACCTTCAGCCAGACGCGGGCCTTCACTTCCGCGACATCGACGTCGCCTGTGGTGCGTTCGGTGGGGAAATACCCGCCGCCACCACTTTTGACGAACGCCAGCGAAGCGAACATGCCGGCAACCGCCGCGATCAGCAAGAACCAACCGAGCGGGAACCAATAGAAGGCAGCGCCCAGAGCCAGCAGCCCCAGAGCGGAGCCGACGACTTTCAGCACCAGCTTGGTGAATGGATGGCTGAAGAATGCGCCCACTTGTTCTGCGCCGTTGCAGACACGTGTGAGGAACCCATCCCATCCTCTCTCGACCGCTTTGAAGAATCGGAACAGTACCGCAGCCACGGCGTCGCGGACGTTGCCCGCCCCGGCGCCAATCTCGTGTCGGTACCGAATGACACCGAGCGCGATCGCACCGACGGCCACCGAAGCGAACGCGGCCACGACCAGCCAGAATGTCAGCCCGAACTTCATGAACAGCCCGGAGAAAACCGCACCGGAGACCAGTGCGACTCCCACCAGCCGCTTGTCGTGCCACCAGTGAGAAACCGTGTCGGCAGGCAGCACCGGATCGACCGGCGCCGACTCTTCCTCGGCTTCGTGCTTGGGGGGCAGAACAACGTCTGCCGTGAACGCACGCAATGACGGGCGTTCCAGGACTTGCAGGAGCTCTTCGTCGCTGTCGGGAGTCTCCTCCACGACGGCGGCCGGCTCCTTCTCAGGTTCGATGTCTTTGGCGAGCGCAGAATGAATTTCCTGCGCCAGCTTCAGCACATCATCCTTGCTGAGGTCCTTGAGGTTTTCCGGCACCAGAGCCGCTGCCGCCAGCACTGCCTCCTCTGCCGTTTCCGGCAGAGCGACGTGACGGCGGAAGCTGTACGCCCAGGTGTTGAAGCGCTCGGCATACTGTGCGGTGGCAGGCACCGTGTAGCGAGCCGGCTCTTCCACTGAGCGACCGTACAGCACGGGCAGCTCGATCTTCGTGCTCTTCTGCTTCGACTTGAGAAACAGAATCGAGTCCACGTACGCCCGCATCGGCGCGTCCCATTCCGGGTGCGCGGCAATGGCGTTGCGCAACGCGTGCTCGTCGTTGAGCACGTGCAACACATACGCTGCTTCGCCGGCTTCGGCATATTGCGCCGTCGCCGGAAAGAGAGCATGCGCAGCTTGCTGGTAAACCGAGCCCGCGAAGAGCTGGACCAGTTTTGTCTCCGACCGCACTCTTGCAAGACGGTCGGCTTCGATCTGGAGGTCGAGAGCGGCGCCTTCGAACGCGTTGTTCGAGACGGTGCCCTGATTGCCGATGCGAAGCTTGACCGGACGTTCGAACGTCCGAGCGAGCTCCCCGGCAAGACCCTCCGTGACGACGCGAACGGACTCGGGTAAAACCCTGTCCTTCGACTTAGCCATGAGAGTTCTCCTAACCCTTACTTGGTTTCTGACGAGGGCTCCTCAAGCGGTTCGCCGGCGGAAATCTTGCCGAGCGCCCACTTGATGGCCTTCGCCACTTGCGCCATGTCCGAGCTTTCCGTATGCAGCGGGCCGTCGTACTGATTGACGATGGCCAGCTCCAGGATGTACTCGAAATCCAATTCGCCGTTGGCGAAATCGTCCGAAGCCAGATACATGGCGATCGCTTCGGAACGTCTTGTCGACGGCGCGTACGGGATGGGCGGATTGCCCTTCTTGTAGCAGCGCCGCAGATGGTTGATCACCTTGAGGGCAATGTCCATCTTGTCGGAGGGGCACTTCGGCTTGAGAGCCAGGCAGTGCGCCAGCTCGACGTCATGCGGCATGTAGTCGATGTGGAAGATTTCCCACCGATCGTTGTTTGCCGCGTCCTTGCGTCGCAGAACGAACTGCGAGCCGACGTTGCCGCTGGCAATGAAGAAGACGTTGGGTCCGACTTCGATCTTCTCGCCGTTGGGAAGATGCAGGATGCGCACCTCGCCCTCGAGAACATCGAGCGCCGCGTCACGCGCGTCTTCATCGATACGCGTCCATTCGTCGACGTGGACGACGACGCGTTCGTTGGGATGCGCCTGCGCGTACGCCAGCGCCTCCGTAAGCGGTGAGTATTCGAACACGAAGCGCAGTTTGTCGCCCTTGGTACCGGCATTGACGGTGCCGAGCATGCGATCGTGTTTCTTGATGAGACCGCCTGAAACTTTGAAGTATTTGGCGGTCATCAGTTTGGCCAGCGCGCGGCTGATTCTGGACTTGCCGGTGCCTTGCGGCCCGACGAGCATCAGGTTGCAGCGGCGTTCCTCGAGGACGAGCAACTTCGCACGCAGGGCCTTTTTCACGACGTAAACGCCGGGCAGCTCAAAATCAAGCACGCGCTTGATCGGCTTCACCCAAATGATGCCATGGCGTTGACGCTTTTTGCGGGGATCGATCTTCGGTGGTTTGATCACCTCGCAATCCCAGAGCTCGCCGGGAGCGGGCGGCATCAAGAGCCCCTTGAGCATGGGAAGAATGATCGGTCCGGTGACGCCTTCGTCGCAGACGTTGGCTTTCACCGGGATACCGGTCTTGGATTTGGTGTTCTCGACAAACTGCACTCGATGCAAAATCGAGCCGGCCGTGAGAGCACTCAGAGCAATCGTCATGATTGAGTCCTCATGAACTGGCGGCATTGCGCCGCGTTTGTCAGCCTGTTTGCTTGAATGCAAAGCAAACGTCAGCCGGTGCAGCAGGCAAGCTGCTTGCGGACGGCTGGTATCGTATGGCTGCGGGTGGAACTTGCGGGATAGAACCTGGAAACTTATTGAGATCAAAAGTGGAGTTTGAACATAGCACAAACGGATATGATGCCAAGTAGTGGCCACAAATCAGGAAGATGCAGTATTGATACGGGATCTGGAACTTTCACTAAGCAATATTACAGCGCTGCTTGAAAACGTGTCGAGACTGTTACGTCGTAGCTCTCGCTGACGCCGCTAGCTATGAACTGCCGCTTAGAATGCCGGTTTCCGCCTGCACACGGGGATTTCCATGCCGCACCGCGTGTGGTGGCGTGATGTCAAGATAGCGCAAACCCCGATCTTCTGAGGGCTCGCTCATGTTGCAAGGAGCGAAATTGCCAGCGTCTTAGCGCCGCTCGCCTAACGCCGCCAATGCCCTTCATTGAACGGCGTTAATTTGAGATCGACGCGAACGTTGACTTATTCAGACCCGCTTTCGACGACATCTTTTGCGAAAATCGCAAACCCTGATATATCACCCGGTGAGGGAATGACCTGTTGACTAACGATCAGAGATAGTACAATGTGTTGCAACTGGAAAAAGATCAGGGTGCGATCGGCAAATCGCACCCTGAATCGTGAGTTACATAGCGAATGCGTCGCCGGGGAACTTACCTCGGTAAGACGGCGGAAGTTGTTCATTGCGCAGGGCGAATATCGCGCGCGCTTGAGCGGTCGTTTCCACTGCGTGAGAGCAGTAGCGTTTCCGCACCACTGCAATCGGATCTGCCGTATCCGGCTCCATCACTGCGATGAGGCTCGCGAGCATGGTGCCGGTTCTGCCGTGTCCGGCGATGCAGTGAAACATCAAACGCGTGCCGCGTTCAACTTCACCGACCAGCTCGTCGACAATCTGACGCCAGTTGTCCGGCACACCACCGAAGTCGGGCAACGGCGCCGGTCTGATCATCACCTCCGGCGGGACGCGAACGAGCTCGTGGCTGAGCGGAACGTATAGAGTAATCCGCGCAGCAGCGATGTCCTTTGTTGTGAGATCGGCAGCCGCTCCGACAAACACGACGTGACTGCCTACCTTGACCTGGGTGAGCGGGTGGGGACAGTCCGACATGATTTTACCGTGAAATGGGAACCCGGGCGGCAGGGTAAGTTTATCATGAGGCATGATCATCACCTTGCACAGAAATCACCAGGGAACGTTCCACGGTACATCGGCGGCAGAGTCTGCTTGCGCAGGGCAAATATCGCTTCTGCTTGCGCTGTCGTTTCCACGGCAAGCTTGCAGTAGCGTTGTCGCACCGCCGCGATCGGATCGGCCGTTTCCGGCTCCGTCATGGCGATGAGGCTGGCGAGCAGAGTGCCGGTTCTGCCATGACCGCCGTCGCAGTGGAAGAGGATGGTGGCACCCTGTTCCAACATAGCGACGAACTCGTCGATGCGTTGACGCCAGTCGGCGGGGACTCCGCCGAAGTCAGGCATCTCCAGCGCTTTGATCGGGGTGCCTTCCGGAATACGCACCCGCTTGGTCGTCAGCGGCACGTAGAGCGAAATGTTGGCACCGGCGATGGCATCCGCGCTCAGATTCTTGGCGGCGCCGGCGAAGACAAAGTGACTGCCCACCTTAACCTTCGTCAGGTAGTGTGGGCAGTTTTGATCTTGCCAGCAGTAAGGATGCAGTCTCAACAGCCAACGATAAATTGCACGGACCATGGCTATCACCATACCTTTCTCGACTTGCCGAGCAAGAACAGCTTTTTCAGCTCGGGGTCGAACTTCTTGTGGAGTGATGAGAGACTGTCGAACAGCGAGCGGGGCTTTCTCGCACTCTTCTTGCTGTCGAGCTGGTCCTTTAGCAAATACTCGTCAGTGTTTTTGGCTACCATGGCGTGCTTGTCGAATAGCGTGCCCCCGTTGTGACGGAGATCGAAGACGTGATCGATAAACACCGGGTGCGTCAATTTACCGCGCAGGAAATCACGCGTCGTCTCGGCGATTTTCGCCCAGGGCTCTCCGCCGAATCCGCCCATCCAATTTTCATCGCGGAAGATTCTGGCAGTGAGTCGAAGGTATTTGACGAGCAGCACCTTCTCCATTTTCCTCAGACCAGCGAAGACTTCGTGCGCGTCTCTCTGGTTGCCGAAGAGATTGGTGAGCTCCTTGTGCAGTCTTCGATTGGGCCGACTCAGCTCTTCCGGGGACAAGGTCTCGATCTCCGTTGCCACCGCATAGAGCAGGTAACAACTGAAGAGTCCGGCAGTACCAATCGCGATCTTGTCGTGGAGATTCGCGGCTGCCACCATCAGCGGCGTCTGCTCGGCAGCTTGCGCGAGCCCTTGACTGAGGTAAAAGTTGTTCAACATCGTGTTCACCGACACGCGTCTGCGGGTGGTGGCGAAGTTGACGGTCGGCTGGAACTTTTCTGCCATCCACGACAGGAAGATTCGCAGCTCTTTGTTGAGCCTCGGTTGCACCCTGGGCAGAGTGCCGCGAATGACCACGCCTGTATCACCGTCCACCGAGATAACGGCGCCTTGTTTGATGAGCGTCTTTCTCGTCTTGGCACTGACCAGTCTGTTGTCGACGAGGTCGAAGCCACAACCGACGACAGCCGCTTTGCCGAGCCCGCGTGCCACCACGGCAGCGTGGCTTGTGCTGCCGCCCACCTTGGTCACGATTGCTTGCGCAGCCATCATGCCAGGCAGATCGTCAGGTGAGGTGTCCGGACGAACGAGAACAACTTTGCCGCCGGCCTTGGATCTGGCGATCGCTTTCTCCGAGGTGAAAATCGCCTCACCCACTGCGGAACCCGGCGACGCGGCCAAGCCGGTGAAGAGCACGCGCTTACCCGCAGACGAACGTGCGTTCGGCTGGAAGCGCGGGCGCTGAAGTTGTTTCACTTCTGCCGAGCTGACTGCAGCCAGTGCTTGCGCTTTCGTCCACACTCCATCCTGCACCTGGTGCACCGCAAAGACCGCAGCGGACCGCGCCGTTCTTTGAGCGGGCCTGCATTGCAGCATGTAGAGCTTGCCCGCCTCGACGGTGAACTCCACATCCATCATGTCCTGATAATGTGTTTCCAGCTGTGCCACCATGGACGCGAGTTCTCTGTAGATGTCGGGTTGCTTCCTGTCCAGTCCGCGAATGGGTTGCGGCGTACGTACACCGGCAACCAGATCTTCGCCCTGAGCTTGAGGCAGATATTCGCCGTAGAGTTCGCGCTTGCCGGTAGCCGGATTGCGCGAAAACACAACGCCTGTAAGAGAGTTGTCGCCGGCGTTGCCGAAGACCATGGCTTGCACGTTCACCGCCGTGCCTTGCGGCATCTTCTTGTCGGTGATTTGTTGCTGCTGCCGATATGCCGTGGCACGCTCGCTGTCCCAAGAGGAAATCACGGCGAACACAGCCATCGAAAGTTGCCGGAGTGGATCTTCGGGAACGGTTTCACCACAATCCGTAGCAATCAGTTGCTGAAACTGATCGCACAGCGCCTGAACCGTATCCAGAGACAGTTCCGAGTCTGCCTTGACGCCGGCGCGATCGCGAGCTGTCTCCAGTGCCTGCTCGAACTTGGACTTTTCGGCGCCCATGACGGCAGTCCCGAACATGGCGAGGAACCGCAGATAGCAATGCCATGCCGCTCTTTCGCCAATTTGTTTTGCAAGGGCCGGTATGCATGCTTTGCTGATGCCGACATTGAGAACGGTGTCCATCATGCCCGGCATGCTGACGGCAGCGCCGGAGCGAACGGAAAGCAGCAGCGGCTTCTTGCTGCAACCAAATTTCAGACCGCAACAACCGAATTGCAGACCGCTCTTCTTCTCCAGCAGGCGCAAGTTTTGGTCGAATTGCTGCACAAAGCTTTTCGGGACTTTACGAGCGCGGGCAAGCGCTTGCGCACCGGATATGGTGACAGTGAATCCGGGCGGCACAGGCATTTTTAGCGCTGACAGTGTTGCGAGGCTGGCGCCTTTGCCTCCACGCACGTTTGCCGTGCGAGTGGCTGGACTGCCTTCGTCGAACTGATAGACCATCCGCCGCGAGGGCCCGGGGGCCGTACCGTGCGGAGTGGGTTTACATGCGGGCGTGGTGTTGCGCAATTCTGCGAGCCGTGTGGCAAGACCGAACGCTTTGTCAACACCCAGGTACAGCGGAACAGACTGGCGGTGCTTCGCACGGCGAGTGCGCCTGCGAGTCCGCACCTCGGCTATCCGAGTCATGTGTATTCTCTTGTCTCGATGTTTATCGAACTACGTCAAGGACTAACTGCTGTGTTTTCACGCAGCAGAAAACTGCCGTAAAAGCTGTGCCGAAAGAGAGATTTAGTGAGGCAGAGCGATTAGGTTTTAGGGCTAACTCATGACATTGATGGGTTCAGATCGAGATTGAATCTACAAAGTAGACGTAGTGAAAATCACCTGAAGTGGCAAGATTTTCATGTCAAGTTGCGCTGTGGAATTAGGTGTTTTGTATGCGCGAAATAGTTGAAGTGGTGCTTTTGCCGGGCACCAGATCCAGTATCACTACCTCTCCGCCGCACTCTTTGATAACCGGCGTTTCAGGCAAGGTTTCCGGCGTATAATCGCCGCCCTTGGCGTATATTTGCGGTTTGCAAGCGCGCAAAAATTCGGCGGCCGTTTCTTCCGAGAACACGCTGACGAAATCGACGCACCGCAATGCCGAAAGCACTTCGGCGCGGTCTTGCTCGCTGTTGATCGGGCGATTGGCGCCTTTGAGTTTGCGTACCGAATCGTCGCTGTTGATGCCCACAATTAGCACATCGCCCAGTTCGCGCGCCCGTTCAAGATAGCGAACATGCCCTGCATGCAATATATCAAAGCAGCCGTTGGTGGCAACGACGCGTTTACCTTGCGTTCGTATTTCCGCGGCAATTCGCGCGAGGTCTTGACGATCGAGAATGCGGTTGGGCAAGTTTGTGGTGCCTCGAGCGGGTGCCCCGCTAGCGGCATACATGCCGCCGCTACCATCAGTTTAGCAGCTCGTGAAAACCGTGATGCAAAGCGGCTTGTGTTCAACATTCCTTCAGAATTTGATCTAAACAACATGTTGTTTTAGACGAGTAATTCTCGCTAGGTTCTTTGTCCCAACTGCCCTCTTTCAGATCTCTCGCGCCTATAACCCAACGCCAGCACACTCACTTGTTTCCGTCTTCGCATTGCTTCTTTCGAAGCAAAAAGACAAACCGGTGTGTCGCAGCGTGGCGAGAGTTTTGCAAGAAGAGAAGGCGGCATGCATGCCGCCGCTACACGTCGCTTGCTGTGCAGCTTGCGCGGTGGGCTTTACCTGGCGGAAACATTTTGCCGCCTTCTTGGAGTCAAGTCATGGCTCGACGGCCACGCCCGGTTCGGTTCGATGATAAGAACCGGCCGGAATTGAA
>DATNQY010000031.1:0-11595 GCA_036703785.1 Candidatus Obscuribacterales bacterium | reverse complement strand
GTGCTCGAGTGCGACCTTGACGATCTCGTCCTTCAACTCTGGGTTGACCGCACCGCGTTGAGCACCATCATAATCTTCGTCCATCAACCGATCAACCTTCGCGCGCGCCCAAATAGATCCGAGCACCACATTCGATGAATTGTTGTCGGGGAAATTAACGGCGAGCGTTTGTTTGTATGGCTTGCCACCACTAAAGCCGGTTACGGTGACGGTTCCTGCGCCAGGCTTAGTGTATCGCCCAGTTATGTACAGCGGACGCTGCGCCCATACATCGGAAATTTCGTGGGGAAATACTTCTTTGACGTTGAGGCCACCGAAGTCGACTTTTACATCAGTAAGCACAGGCGACGCGATCTTGTCGTAGAACTTCTTGCCGACTTCGGCGGCATCGCTATTCAAGTAAACGTAATCAGCTTCGCCTCCGCCATTCTTGGCGATGTTGTCGATGAGGAAGCGGTTGACAGAGTTGCCCGTGCCGAATGGGAACCATCGCGAGTTCTCACGCAACTTGCGCACCATTCCGACTATTTGGAAATCGTTGCCGACGTATCCATCGGTCATGAAACTGACGATTCGCAGGCGGTGCTCATCGGTCGGCTCTTTGCACGCCGCTTCAACCGCCGGCGCCATCCATGTGCCACCATTTGCCGTCAGTGATTCCACAAAGGCCTTCGCGCGTCGCCGCATTTCATTGTTTGCTGGGCGTGGTTGTTCGAATAGCCTTGTCACGTTGTTGTTGAATGCCAACACCTGGAACGTATCGTTCGGATTCATGTGATCGAGAGAATATTCCATCGCTTCTTTAGCTTTCTGAATCGGCAGTCCCGCCTGCGAGCCGGAGCAATCGATCAAGAAGATCATTTCTTTCGGTTGAATGTGCTCCGCAGTCGCTTTCTTCGGTGGCAAAATCATCAGAGTAAAATAGCCATCGCCGTTTTTACCATTGGTCAAATAACCACTGTGCAATTTATCAGCAGCGACACCCCACGACAGAACAAAATCTTTGTTAGGTATCGTTGCTTTGTCAAGCAACGATACGTTTGCGTGACCGCCTGATTTTTGTACTGTGATCTCGTGCAGTTTCGAGCTGATGTTGGTGATGGGAATGCCGGCGTCGATGGAAACACTTATCGATATGTCGTGTCCGGCCCGCACACCTTCTGGGGCAACGTGTGGTGTGATTTTCGACGCGTCCGGAACCTCCGCTGTGTCCGGAGAGAAACCGATTCCTTGTTTGCCGGTTGCATTTCCCGGATTGAAACGCGGACCAACCACCGTCGGGAAGGCGAACGTGTAGGCTCCATCTGCGTAGGGCAATAAGTCGACGTACGTGAGCGTCACCTCGACTTCTTTTCCGGGCTCGATGTTCGCCACTGACTGCGTGAAGATGTTGGGACGTTCCTGGTCGAGCAGCGAAGCGACGTGACCGCTATTCTTCGCTTGCTCGTAAATCCGCCTGGCTTCCTCGCGTTTTTTGATGGTACCGTGAATGGTGCGCGAGCCGATGCGCATGGTCATATCATCGACCGCGCCGGTATCGGAAAGAGGGAACGTGTAAACGGCTTCGATCTTGTCTTTAAAAGGATTGCCGAATATTTGTTTGACAGTGACGCGCGAAACGTATCCGGAAACATCGGCGTGAACATCTGTGTGTTTGAGGGGGCACTCGAGCTTCTGCCCGTCCGGCGACAACACTTGCAACGCGCCCGAGCCTTCGCCAACAAATCGCGACGCCGATGGAGCCGGCGGTCGCGCAGGCGCCGGCGGAATTATGCCGGGCATCTGCAGTTGCCCATATGAGGGCGGCGTGAAAGCGGGCGAAAATGCGGCGATAGCCATCGAGAGAATGCCAACGCTAATGCGGCGGAATGAAAACATAGAACTCACCTCAACCAGGCGGACGTTCTCAACATATTCTGTCGAGCGGTCATGCGCCACCGGGTTAAACCCAGTTCGATGGTGGGGTGGTTTCGCAGGCGAGCCGCCTGCGCGCCTGTGTACCGGCGGCCGTGAGCCCGCGGGTTAGCGGCCCATCATTAATTTGTTCATCAACGTGTAGGTGCCCATTTGGGTTCCGTACTGCAGTCCCTGCTCGACGCCACGGATCAATCCGCCACCGACGCCGCTGCCGGAGGTGGTGTAGCCACCCGGGCCATGGCCGTTTGCGTAATACGTGTGTCCCATTCCGTATGTATGGAAGCTGGGATCCCATCCGGCGCTCTGGAGCATTGAGCCCACCGTGCCGGTGAGCGCACTACCTACCATTTGCATCTCAGCGGCGGATTGCAGCGCTTGCGATGCCGTGCTGGCAGCAGCTTGCGAGCCTGGCCCGCCGCCGAAGACGACGCTCGCCATGCTGCTGTCCGACTGAACAACAGGTGGTTGATTCAAAGGATTGGTCGTCACGGCGGTTTGTTGCACAGGCACCATTTGGACGGGCATCATTTGTTGAACAGGCATTGCCATTTGTTGAACGGGCATCATTTGTTGAACCGGCATTGCCATTTGTTGAACCGGCACCATCTGTTGCACGGGCACCATTTGCTGAACAGGCATCGCCATTTGCTGCGCAGGCACCATTTGAACTGGAACCATTTGCATCGCCGATTGCTGCACAGGAACTGCAGTCATCGAAACGCCGCCTTGCTGCACGGGCATGGTGTTCGCCTGCATCATCTGCATCGGCTGCTGCACCGGCACGCTCTGTTGCATCGGCACGGAGGTGGTTTGCATCGGTTGCATCGGGCTCTGCTGCACGGGCACGCTGCTCTGTCGCTGTCCGCCGAGCATGTCGGCGCCGGCGCCGTTGACGTCGAGAATCACATTGCCGCTAGGCTTAGCGTCGGAGCTGCCTGGACTAATCCAACCGGATTGAGTAAGTCCGCCACCTTCGGAAGCCGCTTTTTTATGTTTGCCAAATAAGTGACTGCCGCCGGCTGGTTTTTGCACATCTGATTGCGACGTCTGCGATGACGAACCGGAGGGGCTTATCCAGTCGGACTGACCCATTTGGGCAAATGCCGGGACGATTAGTTGAACTGTAAGAGACAGGGCGAGTCCGCCCATGAGGCGAACCAATTTAGTGGCTTGCATAGCAGTGCCTGCGGAGTTCGGCTAATTAGGTACTTCGGGGTTCAGCGGGGTAAGCGCCGAATCTCATGGTACGTACGGGACGCCAAGATGTCAATTAGCCAATGGCGCAAAACACGTAGATTATCGGCAGGCTGAGGCAATCCGGCGATATTTAATGAGTGAAGGTGAGTTTGTTGGCCTGCCGATCGACGTGATATTTATAGCTTCCGAAAACCGATGGCGTGATTCTGGCTTCGGGGGCCTTGTCGTCAATCTTAAAACGCACCGAAGTGTTGGACGGCCCAATAATGACTTTGCCTTCGGCAGTAGACAGTTGCTTGATCTCGCCAAAGCCTGGCTGCCCTCTCAAAGGTCCATTGGGGTCTGTTCCGGGCCCATAATATCCTTGCATTACCTGTGAATCACTTACATCAAGCCCGAACTCCTTGGCACGGCTGCGCGGCACTATGCATTCACCGCCTTCAGTATCCAAAATTGCCCTCACCTGCCGCCCGTTGCATCGAAAGCTAACGACCATGTCGTTGCCCTTCCGGGTGAAAGGCAGATCCCAGCTCGAATCGCCCGAGGAGCCGCTCGCTTTCTTGGAGGCGATAAGCGCGCTTGGCTCAAGCCTATACGAAAACTGATTGAAGAAATCGCCGCCAAGTTTTGGCTCGGATGTCTCCTCGACCGTCACGGGGAAACCGGATTCGCTAATCTGCCCTACTTTGACTGTGGTCAATGCCTTGCCGTTAGCCACGTTCAAATTCATCCTTTTGGCGTCCTTAGGAGAAATTGTCGTCGAGCTACCTTCGTTGAAATCCATCTTCATTGTCTGCCCGCCAATGGAAACATCAAGCCAACACTTGCTCGTCTGTCGGACGACGGGAATTCGCTGTTCGCTACTTGGAGCAGTGACCACAACCTTCGCCAATAAGGCATTCGTGTCCGCTGAGGAATCCGTGCCGGAACTGCTGCTCGCGGATGCAGTTGGTGCCGGCGTCCCTTGTTCAACCTGGCGGACATAAACCGGGTCGAGCTGTCTGAGAGCGGACATCGCATTGCTGTATGCAGGCGAGCCCGGGAAGTGCTCGACGATTCCCTTGTAGCAAGCCTTCGCATGCGCCCAATCGCGCATTTGGTGATAACACAGCGCTTCATAGTACGCCGAGGTGCTGTCCCAGGGCGAATCTTCCGCGGCCTTGTGGAAGTACGGCAACGCTTGATTGTATTGCCGTTTGTCAAACAGCATTCGCCCATGATCGAAGTACGTATCGGCGCACGCTATTTGCACAGTCATCGCGGACAACAGCAAAGCCACAGGTACTATCTTTCGGACAACGCTCATTTTCTGCTCCACAGATCGGTACAGCCTGTATGTTCCCGGGTTACGGACGAGATATTCAGTTTTAAATGTTCAGTTGTTTGGTGATAACCATCTTCTGAAATTCTGAAGTGCCTTGAGCAATTTCCATCACTTTTGCATCATCGTAAAAACGCGCCATTATGCCGTCTTCGACAATGCCCGACGCGCCCATGATTTGCAATGCTTCGCCGGTTTGAAAACGAGCCGCGCGCGCTGTCTGTAGTTTGCACATCGCTGCATATCGTATGAAGTTTTCGGGCTGCTGATCGATGCTCCACGCGGCACGATAAACTTGCAGTCGCGAGCCGGTTGCGTCAACCGCGAGATCGGCGAGTTTCCACTGCACACCCTGGAATGTTCCGATATTGACGCCGAACTGCTGGCGTTCTCTCGCGTGCTTCACAGCCTGATCGCAAGCTTGTTCCATCAGTCCCAAGCCTGCAGCCGCGAGAATTATTTTCGCGACGCTCATCGCGAACAAAACCATTTCGCGCGCGGTGTCATTGCCCGTGATTTTGCATTCAGTGGGAATTTTCGCTTTTGCGAATTCAATGTCGTTGATATAGGCAGAACGCAAGCCCATCAGCGGCCGCTCGCGGAGAAGCTTGAAGGAGCTGTCGGACGGACGTTCGACTAGGCTGAGAACGAGATTGCCGCCTTCTTTCGCAAGTACGACAAACAGCGTAGCGAAATCGCCGGTGACGACCCAGGTTTTCTTGCCTGTAAGCATGCCGTTTTCGACTGTGCTCGACACCGCTTCGAAATCTGTTCCGGCATTCTCTTCGGAAAACGCCAGCGTGCCGAAGCCCTCCCCGCGAGCGAGTGTCGGCAAATAGCGCGATTTTTGCTGGTCGGTGCCGTAGCGTTTGAGCAGCTCGATAACCGCCGCATGATCGCCGATGGTCAACCCCAGTCCAGGCTCCTGATGTCCGACGGCTTCGATAAACAAGGCCACATCGAGCAGACTGCCGCCCTGTCCGCCATACTCCTTGGGAACATTGATTCCAAGATACCCCTTTTGCGCAGCCTGTTGAAGGAATTCTTTGAGGCAAACCTCATGAGAAGCCAGCTTCGCCGCGACCGGCGCGACGATTTCCGACGCGAATGCACGATACTGCTCGACTTGCGTCTCTTGAGCTGTGCTTAAAAACGTATTCACTTCGTCATGGCCTCCGAGAGGAACACAGGCTACCAGCCTGCGATCTATGTCTACAATCTGCCGATTTTATCACGTAGCGGCAGGCTGCCGCCTGCCGATGCGCAGCCCACTTTGCTCTATGTCGCCGGCGGCCGCGCACCACCCTCGCTACGGGCGAGCGCAGTGACACCACTGATGGTTCCAAAATTCATGCTCTCGACCGCCGTGGATGGAACCACCACTGTCGCTGTTCCACCGGCCTTCATCACCTCATACAGCATATTCATGCCACGCAAATGCAGCGCCATCGGATTGCTCGCATAAAGATCGCCGGCCTCGGCAAACTTCTTGGCGATATTAACCTCGCTCTGTCCGAGTAACAAGCGGGCCTGTCCCTCTCGATCGGCCTGCGCAACTCTGCTCATCGCGTCTTGCAGAGTGTCAGGAATTTTGATATCGCGCATTTGCACAGACTGAACTTTAATTCCCCACGGTGCCGTTTGTTTCTCGAGGATCTCAGTCATGGCCGTATCAATCATTTGCCGCTCTGACAACACATCACTCAAGTTGGTGCGACCGATGATATCGCGCAATGCGGTCTGCGCGGCTCCCATTACGGCAGCAACGTAGTCCGCAACTTCAAGAACGGCCTTCTGCGCATCAACAACTCTCCAGTAGATCACGGTGTCGACGTTGACAGGAACGTTATCTTTAGTCAGCGTCTGCTCGGCCAGAAAGCTACTGGTAATCATGCGCATATCAAGGGTGAAAGGGGATGTTTCCAGGTATGGAATCAGCAGGAACAACCCCGGCCCACGCACCCCGGCAAACCGCCCCAGTCGCAGCACAAGCTTTCGCTGCCACTCGTTGCAGATGCGGATCGACGCAATCAGGGTTATCAAACCGAAAAGAATTACTAAAACGATGAACGTCTGGAACATTGCCAAGCCCCCGCACGAAGCGAACAGCGTATTCTACCAAGCTTATGGCGATCCTCTGTACCCGAACCCTACTTCCGCTGCAACAACACGACCCCAAGAACAAGCATTGCCGCACCACACATCCGATACGGATTCGGCAATGTCTTGGGCACGCCGAAGAGCCCGAAGCTATCGATCAACATGGCTGCGATCACCTGCCCGACGAGCGCGCACGCAACAGTAAGCGCAGCCCCCAATCGCGGTATTGATACTATATTCGCCACCAGAAAAAAGGCACCACATGCGCCACCAATCCAGGCCCACCAAGGGAGGGCCTGCAAATTATCGAAACGACCACGTCCCCACAGTCCGGCCGATAAGATGGGAATGAGCACAAGCGCACTCACCATTATGGAAATGAGCGTAGCCGCAATCGGCGATTCAACCGCCTCTCGCAGCCGCGCATTCACGGCAATTTGCGTCACGGAACACGCACCCGCCGCAAGCATCAGGGCAATCAGCAAAGCCGTCATTTTCGTCCTCCGCAAAGCGGGCTTTCGCCCGCCGCTACCTGGTCGATAAGCGCACCAGACGCCCGCCGCTCCAAGGACGTTGATTTTACCAGCTATGGGATTTTTCCCACCTGATATGGGAAGTTCACCATTTGGTCTCATGGCGATCAAGAAGTATGGTCTACATACACAGCACATACAAGACCATGGCCAGCGAACTCACACCCCAGCCGAAAGCCGAAAAGGTCGCCTCAGCCAGCGATGCAGGCAACAGCGTTGGGCGGGCGCACGATAGCTTGGCCGCACAGGCCTGGCACTGGACCGACAACAATGTGGTTCGTCCGGCAGCCAACAGCTTGCTGATTGAGCCATACAGCGCCGTCAGAAACGCTGTCAATACAGTAGCCACTCCGTTTACCGATAAACTTTTGCCCAAACTCGATCACTTGCACGTCGCCAAGCCAACGAACAAAGCAGGCGAGATTGCACAAACCCTCACCGGTGGCATCCTCGGAGCCGCCGTCCTGACTGGGATAAGCTTTTTGGGTCGAGGAACGCTCGGCGGCGCCACACGGCTTGCCGGAAGCTTGGGCGTTGATACTGAACTGGCCGGAGCGCTGGCTGCACGCCCGCTAATAGCTGACCTGGGTGCCATTTCCAGCTACGAGGCGATTCGTGACCCCAACCTCCAACGGGGCGAGACGCGGCTTTCTAACACGCTGGGAACGGTGGCAGCAGTGGGTGGCTTCCGAGCAGCCAGTGAATTCGCAGCCGGCATGCCCGGCATGACTCAAATCGGATCGCGCTTCTTCGCCGGCGGTGCAGGCATGATGAGCGGAACCGCTGTCGGCGACTTAGCACAAGGCAAAACACCGACCAGCGATGAGCTATGGAACGCCGGTCTGTACGGCGGAGTATTAGGCATGGCCATGCCGCAATGGACGGCGAAATCTTCAATCAGCAATGATGTACAGGTGCCGCGGCAAGCACGCCCTGCCGGCGCTTTCGCTAGCGCACTCGAGCCACTGCCGTTGGCAGAAACGGCGGCAAGCGAGACGTCCAAACTCGACGCGACTCGATCGCTCAGTCAACCACGATCAGAACGAACCTCTTTGACCGTCGGCGACAACAGCGCCACACCTTTCGCGGATTACGCGGACTTCCACAATCGCGGAATTATCCTGTACCGCGCGCCGATGAAAGTGTACGACATCAAAACCCAACCGGGAACCTCAATTGCTTTCGAGGACTCGGCCCCTAACTATCCGCGAATTTCGCCGCAACACGCGCTCGGCATGCTCGAAGACTTACCGGATATGCGATTGATCAAACGCTTGTCCGTGTTTGACGATCCACACAACCAGGAGCCCTGGTTGCGTCAGACTGAAGGGGCGGACTATCGCGTCCATGGCGAGATGATGGATGATGGTGAAATGCGATTGTATCGACCCGCGCTGAATGAGGATGTGCCCACGACGGTCAGACATGAGTGGAACCACGCTCTCAAATCGAAATCTCCGATAATCAGCCGGCGGTTCGACCAGGTTGGTGACCTCGAGTCTTTGAGAACGATTAGCAACACGGTTGGATCGACTTTGCCGGACGAACAATGGTCGATTCTCGGTGAAGGGTTGCTCAGCAAAGATCCAGTGGTGGCACCGGCGACTGCGAGATCGAATCCGATACGATCAACATTGTGGGCTGAAGCGGTGAAGGCACGCTTGAATGATCTCCCGTCTGCGCAGCGTGGAACATCTGACGCATTTTACCGAACATTGATCGACTACATTGAAAACAAAGTGCGACCAATCGCTATAGACAATTTGACTTCTGCCGCGCGTGGTACGGATGTTTCCGCAGCCGCCCGGGCACGAGATATCTTGCTGTCATTGCAAGGGTCGCAATAAACGCGATCAGCGCAGTCCGGTAACCAACCCGCCAAGCTGCCTGACCATCTCTTCACGGGAATGCCATTGAGTTCCTTGATAATTGAAATTGCTGGAAAACTCCGACTCCGGCTGCCCACGATGGAACAGTGAATTCGAGAAGTCTTTGGTGGTCTTGCCGACTTTAACGTCATACAGGCTGGTTTGACCGTTCTCCGTCCTCCAAGTTAGATGCAACTCTTTCGGATTGCCTGCTTTATCGACGAACGCCGGCTTGCCTGCGGCATCGTATTCCATCATGTAACCCTTCACATAGCCGGTTTTTTCCGATCGGGCGAATCGAATCAGTCGAATATGATGGTCGGGCGTCTCGACCGCCCGCAGGCCGTACAACCCATCTGATGCACTGTTCTGCGCAAAAAACTTTCGCGCTTCTTCTTGCATTGCGCGCGGTAGCTTGTCGATTTGTTGTTTCACTTGCTCGGCACTGGTAGCCGTAAACAATTCCTTCCCGCCGACGCTGCCTATCTCAGCCTGCTTGGCCCAGTTTCCTTCGAATTCCTGCCTGAGTTGGCCTAACGTTTTTTCCCAAGCCGCTCTTTTTTCCGGGGGCAACGTATTCAAAAATTGCGAATTCTGTATCTCCTTTATGAACTCGCTCGGACGGCCACCGGTAGCAGCCTTGCCGTCATTGACTTCGCCTCTTTCCACGAATTTGCGAACCTGATCGACGTTGGTCGGATCGATATCTTCTTTGGTAGCACGTCCGACGAAAAGGCGAATGCGATCACTGTTTTTCTGGTATGCAGTCACAGCCTCGCGGATGTTATTGCTGCTCTCGGGAGCCACGGCGTCAAGCGTTTTCTGGGACGATCCGATTTGTGCAAGATTGGCCCGGCCGTTTTCGATTGCCTGAAACGTGTTCGCGTGTCCTTGTCTACCATCGAGCAACGCTTTTAGTTTGTCGCGCGCGTCTTGCTCTTTACCGTCATTCAGAAGCTTTTGTATGAAAGCCAGTCCTTTTTCTTGTCCGGCCGGTTGTTCGCTCAGCTTCTGTAGAGTTGCGCGCACATCGCCTGTGCCATCGGCGTACAGCGCCTTAGCTTCTTGCAAATTATTAGTGAACGCGGCTACCCGCTGGCGAAACTCGGGTTTTTGTGCCTCGTCAAATATTCTGTCCAGTGCTTGCTGCTCGAGCTTCTTCTTGCCTTGCTCCTGCGCTTCCTTCATCCCGGCTTGGGTCATTTCATACCGCGGATCGGCGGCGGCTTTGAGCGCTTGAGCGACCGCGTCTTCGGATTTATCTTTGGCATTGGCAATGCCCTGTTGCTCGAGCTGCGATTGCACTTTTTGTTGTAACTGTTCTGCCGTCATCTTGCCTGCGACAAAGTGCTCGGTTTCGCTCGCAAGGCCTTCTTGTGCGACTCTGGACAGTCCGAGTCTTTCCAAGGCCGGCGCTAGCGCCCCCTTGAAGGCGCTAGCGCGACCGAAAGTCATGGCGTCCATCGTTCCCATCATGGCAGCGCTAGCGACGTCGCTGCCGGTGATTCCACCTTTGATGTATCCCTCCAGACCGGAGCGGGCAGCCGCTGAAGTAGCAGCGGTCAGAGCCAACCTGGTCAAATTCGCACCGAGTGCACCCATGCCCACTCCACCGACCATCATGGTGGCGGACATGATCTTGTCCGCGAGATCCTTGGCGTACTTGTCCTTAGCATCGTCGTTGTCTTTGAGAGCTTTGGCGTATTTCTGAAACGACTCATCGATTTCCTTGCGCACTTTGTCTCGCTGATCGCTCGGCAATTTATCGAGCAGATTCGTACGCATTGTTTGTTGCGTTTCAGCAAGTGACATTTCCGTTGCCGCTACATGGCCATAGGCACCACTGCCGGTGCCGGCGATTTGATCCAGATAGGCGCGATGCAAATCTTTCTCGTTCATCGGCAGAGAAAGTTCGAGTTGTTTTTTCGTAGTCTCGTCCGCGCCCTTGGCCAATTCCATCGGCAAGAACCGTCCGTAACTGTTCGCGTAATCCTGAATGGCGCCCAGGCGAGCACCGGCATCCATGTGCGTGAATTGATCGACTAATTGCTTCTGGTCGACGTTGCCGCCAATCGCCATGGTTCGAATCTTATCGCCAAGCATGTACTCCTGATTGGGATTCTTCAAGACATTGAGCGCAATCTTCCGCTCGTCCTCGGACATACCATTGAACACGGTGTCCAAATATTTCTTGGATTCAGGATCGCTTTTCGCCTTTTCGGCCGCTTGCAATATGTGCTCTCGGTCTTTGGGATCAAGGTTTTTCAATCCGTTGTAATAGCGTTCGTGATCGAGCTTTCCACTTCCGAGTCCGAACAAGCCGCTCGACTTCCAATTGGCCTCGCGAAGTCCCTGGGGGCTCGTGTGTTGTCCTTCGAGAATCGGCTTGGCGTATTTATCGAAATCTTCTTGCGAGCCAAGCGCCGACTTCGCGGCATCAGCCACTCTTGGATCTGAGCGTTCTGCAGGTTGAGAACCATTCAGCCTGTCAATTACCGATTGCTTCGATCTTCCATTCAATTGATCGAGGTAGAGTTGCTCAGGTAAGCCCGCTTGAACATCTTTACCTTCTTTCAAAGATTTCAGCATGCTTTCGGCCGCGGCGCGCGGCCCGTCAGGCATAATTTTCAGCCGCGCTTCGAGAGCCTGTTTTTCCTGG
>DATNQY010000030.1:0-13112 GCA_036703785.1 Candidatus Obscuribacterales bacterium | reverse complement strand
ACGTGCTGAAAATGCACCCCTTGGTGCAATTGCTCGTACAAGAGGTGCGAAAGACCGATTTATTGTCCGTGGAGCAGCGCGAGCTGCCTGTGCGGAAGGCCGAGTAAACGTTTAAAACGTCGGTCTGCGCGGCAATATGCTGACATGAAATCAATGGTTCACATTATTTGCGATTATGCGCCGGGCGATATGGCCTGGGCGGAAGTTTTATCCGCCATTAACGCCGTATTGCCGGAAGAGTGGCACACCCATCTTACCTCCGTAGGCTCATTCGAAACCATATCCACCGGCTTCGTCCTGGCTCAAGTTGCCCTTGCAGAACCCCCGTTGCGCCCCGAAAATCTGATTGTCTTCGCCAACTGTGCGCCACGCAAAGACCTCCGGCATGCGCGGGCCAACAACGAAGGCGAAGGTCTGCTCTATGGCACCACACGCAACAACGTCGGCATCATCGCGGTGAACAGCGGCTATTCCATGTCATTTGTTCGAGATGAACTCACGCAGCTTTGGAGCATCAAGGTCGACCATGGGGGCTCACAATTCCGTTCTCGCGACAATTTCCCGCGTATAGTCGGGCAAGCGGCGAAGGACGACAGGTCGTTTCTCTGGCATCAACTGAATCCCAAAGAACATATTCCGGACCCACCCGCCGAGTCTATTGCATATGTCGACTCGTTCGGCAACTTCAAGACGACCTTCCGCGAAGGGGATGAGGTGCTGAAGAAACTCACGCCCGGACAACGAATTAAAGTCACCATCGGCGCATTGATTAGAACTGCCACCGTGGCCAGTGGCAGTTTCAATGTCATGGAAGGCGATCTCGCTTTTGCTCCGGGCAGCTCAGGACATGCGCGCCGCTTCTGGGAAATCTTCCAGCGCGGCGGCTCGGCTTCAGCATCGTTTGCCCATCCGCCAGTCGGAAGCAAAATTACGATTGCGCCTGCCGATTAACGCGTTCGGCTCAGGCTTTGAACTGCCGCGCAGAGGATCATTTAGCCTTCATTTGTGCCACCTGCACCGCTGTGACCAATGTTTGCGCAAGCTCGTTGTCGGAAAATGGATTTTGCCCTGTAATCAGCTCGCGATCCATCACCATGTGCGGCTGCTTGGGCGCACTCACATTCACATCGGCACCAGCCGCTCGCAGAGCGTCTTCCGGATAGAACTTCATGAATCCGCCCAGTCTACCGGGCTCATTGGGCTTCTCCTCTGCATCGCTGAACACCGTCATGCGGTAGCCCTTGTACGGCCAATTGTCCGGCTGAGCCTTAGACTTGTCCTCGACGGATTTAACGACAGCCGCCGCATTCGGCATCGTAGAAAGCAGCGCGATCGGTCCATGACAGATGAGCGCTGTCGGCTTTCCGGTCTTGTGGAAATAGCCAAGGATTTTTCCGAGCGCGGGTTGGCGCCACAAATCTTCCATCGGCGCATGTCCGCCCGGCACGAAGATCGCAGCATACTGGCTGAGATCTTCCTTGGCGATTTCTTCTAATTTTCGCGGGTGCTTGAACGACGGAAGTCCTTCGACAAACGACTTTATCTTTTGATGCTCCTGTTCTTCATTGTCGAAATAACGCGCGTTATCTGACATTTCGTCCATCACCGGCGTCTTTCCGCTCGGACTTGCAAACACGGGCTCATAGAACTCATCGGCAAGTGCTTTTACTGGGACACCAAGTTCGTTCAGAAAGAAGCCGGTTGGATGCGTTTTGTTATCCTTGAGTGTCAAGTGATCCGCACTGGAAACGACGACCAATATTTTGCCCTTAGAAGCGGCTGCAAAACTTTGGCTGCATGCTGAAAATCCAAGTGCCAAAAGTAGCCAACCAACAATCACCGAGTTGCGATCCATATCTTGTACTCCGTGCGCTTCCCTGGTACGTTTGGATTCCTTGATACCCGCGGCTTCCTTTAGTACATAAACTTCGGACTTTCCTGCCATTGTTTGACAACTTCCAATGGCGGCGGTTCGTCTGTCGGCCACATGGAAATTTTGTAGAAATCTTCGCCTTCGAAGCCTTCTTCATCGACTTCGGAAAGCGCTCCGTAATAGACGCGCACTCCGTAGGTGCCCGGTGAGACCTCGAACGATTGCGCCTGGTAAACGTCTTCCGTGATGCCTGAGATTATGACTTGCCCCGATGGAATCTTCATGGAGCAGCGGGCAACATGATCGTATTCATCAAGCGGCTCGCCTTTTGGTTCTTCAGCATACAGCTCGAACATAACGGGCACATCGAGATGACGTATGGTGCCGATGCCCAAAATGCGATCGCTGACTAACAACATATTGTCGCGTGATTCTTCATCCCAATACACCGAAAGTTCGCCTGGATCGGCATCGGAATCATAGACGTAAAACTGATAATGCTCAGCGAACATCATCAGCTCGTATGTGTGCTCCGGCTTCGGAACTGCTTCTTTCGTCATCTGCTCTGCTTTCGAGTATTACTTCGTCTGGAAAACGGCCGGCACCTTTACGACGTTTATGGAGATGCCCGTCAAGGGATTCTTGGCTGGGTGCGACGAGGAGATTGTAACCTGTTGACCATCTTTGGTGGCTCGGACAAAGCAAACGCCCGATTTTAGATTGCCCGAAGATGGATCCAGCGCCCAACCGGCTTGGGTAAGCGACTGTTTGTACCAGTTGCAGACAGTGGGCGGCGCATCGGAGGTATGAATGCTCGCCCCTCTGAGGTCCTTCTGAGCGATAAACACCATGGATGCGGCGCCGGGATAAACGGGCACAGGGAAATCGGAGGGTGGTGTCGAACTCGTAGTTACGTGCGCGGCTTGGTATAGCTGGTTGAGTTTGACGCCGGCTGCTTGAAGCTTGACCTTCATATCCGTCTTATTCTTCATTGGCGGAACGTCAGTTTTCTGATCGCTCGACTGCGCCTCGACCGCGGCAGAGTTCATTGCCGACAGAAGCACAGCGAGGCAGGCAGTAAGCGAAATCACTTTTGTCAGGAGCACGACATTACCTCCGATTATAGGGGACATGCACAAGGCATTTCCTGCAATACCGCGTCCGTCCAACGTTGTATGCGCAATTCACCAAGGCAACCACCGTTCCAACCGGTGCCAGGTACCCAGTTACGATTGGCATAGCCGAAGGCTTGGGCTACATCAGGAATCAGTTGATCGAGCATGCCTTCCAACGGGCAGGTCTCATACTCATTGATGGTGTCACCAAATACGATGAGCGGTATGCCGGCTGGAGTGCCAGGAGCACCTTCGGTTTCGATCGTTTGCTCGGTGCCATCGGGAGTTGCGGATTTATTGCACCCATCGGGCAAACTGGCACTCGAATCAGGCTGGACATCGATCATGTTTGGCACACCGGACTTGGGATAAATGTAGAAGACCTGATCGCTGGTTGAACTCGTATCAATAGAGGTGGCGGTGAGCTGAGCTGTGAGCAACGCTTCGGCTTGTGACTTACTCAAACCCGGCAGCATCTCCTGGACGCGCTGAGCCAGATAATCCATCGTATTGGTGGTGGAAGGCAGGGCAAAAATGGCGTTCAACAGCGTGCCTGTGAGGTATTCATTACCGACGCTACTGGCCTCACCTCTGATCGTACCGCAACCGAGCGCAGGCAGCGGAATGCTGTAATACGTCCCATCGCCACCCTGAGACTTGTAATTTGTACCGGGAGAAACTTCAAGTCCCTCAGGCACGATCAGATACCACTTCAATTGATTTGGATGGATCACGATGCGGATAAATCCATTGGGGAATTGCATCGGGAACGTCTTTTGTGGATTGGTCTCCACCCACGAAACCGCGGTTTCATTGTAGCCGCTGGAAGTTTTCTGAGTGGTGCCTGCCACCCCAAACGCATTGGGAACAGGTGTAGCCCAGCTCGCCGCGCCGACGGTAAGCGGGGTTTGGTCGTGTTGCGTGAAAAAAGTGCGGTCCACGATGTGGGGCTTCTGTTCAAACGGATACGCCACCTGCCAGAAGTCTTGATCCATCACATGCAACGGCGAGTAACCGACCAGCCATTGCTTGCCGGCGGCATCACCGGGTGGCGGCGTGCGTTTTGTGCCGGTGAATATCGAAGTGTTGGTGAATGCGGACGGCAAGTTATTTGCGAACTGAACATTGCTCTCGTAATTGCGCTCGAGGTAAGAGTTGACCCAATCCTTCGTAGGATTGTGCTGCACCTGCGCACCAAGACCAAGCATGCGCACCGAATTCTGCTGCGCATACTGATCGAAAAACGGATAAAGGTTGGTCGCCGTATTCAATTGCTTAGCGAGCGCATCGCTGATCGCCATCGCCGCGTCGTGAGCGGCAGAAGCACTGGAACCGCCGGAGCCGTCATGTCCTCCGTCGTTCTTAGCTGCCTCGGCATTGACGGCAACGAATAAAGCTTTCGCCCAAACGCGATTGATGTTGACTAGATTGACCTGCCCGCCGGAGTCAACCACGTCTTTGAAAAATTGCTGGTTGGGATCACCGGACAAGGTGCAATTGATGGTTAGGGCTTGCTTGGCGGTGTTCAGCGCGCCGGCATTGGTGGCATCCTTTGTCTCCTGCGCGCCGCCGAAATACAGCGACAATGCAAAGAATCCGACACCTATCAAAATAAGAACGAGGATGAGCACTACGGCAAACGCGAGTGTTCCGCCCTGTTGTTTTTTTCTGTTGAAACGCATGGTGGCTATCCTGAATCGGGTTTATTCGGGACAAACGTTAAGGGCGGCAATCTTGCCGCCCCTAAAGAGTATCAGGGGGCTATTCGGAAACGATCGGCTGAACGGACTGTGCGATGAAAACTTGATGTTGAAAGCCGGCGATTGATACTGGAAGGTTTACATCCATTCTGCTTTGAACCATGACGCCGTCCTTGCTGCTGCTGTACTTGAAGCCGCCTGCGTTAAAACCGACGCTGGTGATGATCGAGCTGTGAGAGATGTGGTTGAAAACATTCTGAGCGGCTTGCTGAGCGCTCGTCTGGTTGGGTTGGTTGGCGGCTGCGCGGGCTGCATTTTTGGCGACGGAGTCGTTGATTTGGTTGCACAGCACCATCGTGGTCACATCGAGCAGTCCCAGGGCGATCGGGACTATGAATATCGCGGCCACCGCTGTTTCTATCAAAGCTTGACCTTTACGGTTGCGGGCTTGAGCTTGGCGATTGCGGGATTTCATTTTCGTTGACCTCGGGGTTTTCTGGGTTCTGTTGTGTCTACGGCCCCCCACCCGAAGTTAGGGGAGATGAGAGAACGTAAATTTCGGGAGGCTCATGTGACCCTCTTAGCCCGCTCAGAAAATTGCGTCAGACGAAACGCTCTCGACAACCGAGAAATGCCTGGAACATGCTGCCAGCGGCAAAAGACATCAATATCATGTGTTGCGCCAAACGAAAGTTTCTGATTGACGCGCCGGAGTGCTCTGTACCGGCGGGCGGAAGCCCGCTTTGCAGGCCGGAAGCCCGCACTCTCCGTAGCGGCGGGCGGAAGCCCGCTTTGCAGTCCGGAAGCCCGCTTTGCAGTCCGGCTGCCTGCCTGCACTCTCCGTAGCGGCGGGCGGAAGCCCGCTGGAGCACCCAAACCGCCTACGGACCGGCGTTGTCCGGGTTTTCCATCTGCGCTTGGGCGCTATATACGAACGTCATAGGCGCCGAAAGCCCAGGCACCGGAAACCAAAACGGAATAGTAAGGAACGGCTGACAGGTGACGGTGGTGGTCACGGTCACAAACTTGTCCATGATTTTGGTCTGGGGATCCAGCTGCCCGTTCGTATAAACGACTTTAGTATTGTTTCCTCCGGGATAGCTGGTCGTTTTGACGAACACTCCTATGCCGTGTTGCAACCAATTATCGACCACGCCTTTCTTGACCTGTCCTGAGTTCGATTGGGCATCAGAAGCCTGGCAGACAGCCGCTTCCTTCACCTGCATCATGTTCAGGTACATCCCTGAGCAGTAGGAAGCCGCCATGCCCATCAGGTCGAGCATCGGAAAGAAAATCATCATCAACAAGATGAATAGCGCGGGTCCCATCTCCGTGAGAGCTGACCCGCGCCTTGAGCGTTTTTGTTGCATCCTGCCTTTCATATGACCTGCCGTATTTTGATTGGTCCGTACCTATGACTGCTGCCAATACAAATTTAGGCGGGTGGCCGCATCCGTCAATGGAAAGATGCGTATCTTTAAGCAACTGAGCCTGGATCAAACCATCCGGATGGCGAGTTTTGAAACAAGACCGCGGCATCGCCGTTTGATCCGAGCTGGTATCTGAGGTGGCAGACTTCCCGAAAGAGCCGCTGTGACAGCGCATGCACGGCAGCAGGGTTGCCATCTTGAGTGGCGGCGACATATTCGGAGGCACGCACGGAAGGTGCCACCGCGATGCGAGCAATACGTCCGTCGTCTTCATATGTGATCGCGATCGGTACGACAGGAACATCGAGTCCCGCTTTCACGCAATTCAGAGCGAAGCGCGCTGTTCCTGACTTGAAGCGATGTGTCTTCCCGTCGCGGAATACGTCGCCTTCCGGAAAGATAACTACCGGCTCGCCTTTAGCCATCTGGGTCTCGACGTGACCATGCAGATCGCAGCGCGCCGACGCGGGAAATGCACCCATCGAACGCAGCACCACACCTTGCGCACCGCGGAGTTCGTTGGGCGAGACCATGAAATTCGATGGTCTGTTCAGCAAATAATAGGCAAGCAGACCGTCCCACCGCGACGTATGATTCGACACGAGAATAAAAGGCTGTGAGCGATCCGGCAGATTTTGCCAGCCATCAATAATGATCGAGCGAAACCGCCGTTTCAAGACGACGCGGCCGACCAACATCCAAAATGTGTAGACTAACCAATTCTTTCTATCTCGCAGTTTCATTCTCATGATCCAGATCCTCTGCCCGGCTTGGCGCCGGTTCCAATTGCATCTGAATACACGATAACCAGTCCAGAACGTGGCAAAGTTGTCATTCCGACAGTTCACGATCCGTACCGTTGCCTCTCAACCCCGTGTTGTCCAACGGCTGAGCCTGGGAACCAGCCCAACAGCGTATCGTCGAGTTTGGCGCAGACGAGCAGTATATGGACGAGCTGGAGGAGCAAATATGACGACAGGCATGAGAAGAACCGAATACGGTTATCGCTACAGCGAGAAGGACTACCTGGTAAACGAACGTTTTTATCCCGGCGAGTTCGGCGCTGTCATCCTTTTGGGGATCGCAAGCTTGCTTTTGTGGGCGGTTGCCATCTACGGCATCACTAATGAACCGGCGCCGAAGTATGACGCCAACACTTCGACCAACGCCACCAGCGCGTATTAGTCGAAGCGTATCCGGTAGGGGCGGCGGCACGCGCCGCCCTTCCTAGCGGCGGGCGGCCCTTCGTGGCGGCGGGTGGCGCGAGGGCACAGTGCGGCTTGCTGCGCAAGCACGCGCTGCTGCCAAGCCCGTTTTTACGGCTAAAAGAAATCGGGGTATGACGAGCGCAGATGATCCTCGAGCTCGTTGACCTTCGCCGCAATGGGATTGGCAGGCGATAAGCGTCGCGCCTCGTCCCAACACTGCCAGGCGAGATCCATCCGAAAACTCGAATAATAAGTATCTCCGAGATCCGCCCATGCTCCCGAAATATAGGGATTAGCCTTGAGCGCCTTGATGAACAGTTGTCCGGCTTCCGCCGGCTTGCCGTCAGCAAGCACGCAATTTGCTTTGTAGATATCCAGCTCGTAAGCCTTTTTCAGCTTGGTGCGATCGATTTGATCGAATAGTTTTTCTGCGTCCTGCGAAGAATGCGGATCTGTGCTCAACGACACAGCCTTGATAAATAGTTGAAATTGCGGATCTTTGTCCGCACCCTCATTCAGTTTTTTCACTTCGTCTACGAGCTTATCACCAGAAGACAAGCCAACTTCCATCAAAGCCAGCATCGCATCCAGTCGGTTGCCGGCGGCGAGCGCATCATGCGCAAACTGCACCGAATCTTCACGATCGGGCTTATTGCTTTTGTCCTCTGCGTGATGAATCAAGTCGCCCAACTCCTTGCTGCTTTCAAGAGCAAGTCCTTCGGGGATCGATTCACCGCTGGTATCTGTAACCGCCGAACTCGTCAGTTTCAGTGTCTGTCTATACGCTGATACCGGCAGATTATCCGTGCGAAACATCATCGTGTCCGGAAACTTACCTGTCTCTACAATCGCTTTGCGCACCTCCGGATGAACTTGCACCTGATAGCACAAGAAATGACGGAAGCCAGTCTTAGCGTCATTGTCGGTGATGTCTCCATCAGTTTTGAACTCGGCGCGCGTGTGACCTTTATGATTGAACTTGATCGTGCCACCATCTGTGATGACATCATATTTGGGAACGATCGAACTCAAAGACACCGATGGTGCATCAATGCCGAAGAGCTCCTCCAGCGCCGTTTGCGATCCCATCACGTCAGTCCGTATGCCCGCTTTCTGGATAATGCTGCCGAGCATCATTCGATTGTTCAGCTCGGCTTGCCGAAAAGCGAGATCTGCATAGAGGGAATCGTCGACGTATCTTTTTTCCTTCTTGTTGATCGTGATCACGCGGCGCGTGTCAAATCGCCAGATGCGCTTGGAGTCTGCACTATCGACTGAAATGTAGTCGTGTCCCAGAGAAACAGTCAACTTTCGCTGGCTTATGGTCGGACCAGCGGGCGCCTTTTTGCCGTCCCCAAGTTGCCGCTGTTCGGTGGTCGCGTCAAAGTGCAAAATTGTATCCGACCAACTTGGCAATGCATTGCTTAGCGCCGCGGCGGTTAATATAGTCGAAGCAAGGGCAGCCGTCCGGTTTCGCATCGTTGCTCGCAGATTTTGGTCTAAGCTGATCTGCCCAATGTTACATGATTCGGGGCGATAATATATGCAAAGTAATGAGCGCTGAATTATGACTTGGCGAGAGCTGGCAGTCCCACAACTGATCAACCTGAAGAGCGTTCTAGTCATAGACGTGAGGTCGCCTGGCGAGCACGAAGCCGAGCGCATTCCGGATTCGAAGAACGTGCCGCTTCTCTCCGATCTCGAGCGCGCTGAGGTCGGCACCATTTACAAACAAGAAGGAGAGATGGTGGCACGGCGCTATGCTCTAAAGCTGATTTCTCCTAAGATTCCCTCTCTCGTAGAGACCATTGTGGAGCAGCGCCAGCATGGGCAGGCGCTGGTGGTTTACTGCTGGCGAGGCGGCTTGCGCAGCGAATCGGTTTGCAGCGTGTTGAGCATTGCCGGCATCGATTGCTTTCGCTTAACCGGTGGCTACAAAGCTTGGCGGGGACAAGTATTGAAGGATTTTTCCGACGACGCGTACCCGTTTGATCCGATAGTTCTCGTCGGATTGACCGGCACAGGGAAAACCGATATTTTGTCGGCGCTCGCTGCCAAAGGAGTCGCCGTGCTGGATCTGGAAGCATTGGCTAACCATCGTGGTTCTGTATTCGGTGGCTTGGGTTTGGGTGAGCAACCGACGCAAAAAAATTTCGACGCCCGACTCTGGCAGCAGTTGCGTCAGTTGCAAAACACAACCGTTTTCCTCGAAGGCGAAAGTCGCAAGATTGGACGAATTGCGCTTCCTGACTGCGTTTTCAACAGAATCGATAACGGCAAGCACGTGCTTGTTACCGGTTCGGTCGCCAGACGATCCAAACGCATTGCCGACGATTATTTAGCGCACAACCCTGAAAAAGAAACGGAGAAAGCGCTTCAATTGCTTGATCATCTGAAAGAACGGCTGGGCACCAAAATGGTGGCGCAGCTAAAAGCCGACCTCAGCGAAGGACGCATTCTGCAAGCGGTAGAAACGTTGCTTGTCGAGTACTATGACCCGCTCTACCGCCGCCAAATCGAGCGCTGCTCGCCTTTTCTGACGGAAGTGGACGGCGACGACGTGAGCGGCGCGGCTGATAAACTGGCGTCGCTCGTCCGCACCTCAACCAGGTAGCGGCGGCAGAGCCCGCTTGCCCTGGGGCAGCAGGGAACCCCGCTTATCCCCACGCCAATACGGAACTCCGCTTCCCCGCGCCAGCACGGAACTGCGCTTTCTCAGGCGGGCGTCAGCCCGCTGCGTGCGATCACAGCCCCAAAAAGAACTTCCCCCCGACTAGCGGAGGGAAGAACTTGTTGTGGTGGATTAGGTAAGGAGGAAACATAGCACCCCGCGGCAAGAACCGCTGAATGCTTCGTGACCTAATAATAGCAGCGTAAAAGAAGGGTCGCTGTAAAAAAAGCTGAATGTCGTTGCCGCTAAATCAGCAGCGACGTTAGATAAGACAGCATTAATCTGCCGGAGCCGAAGAAAGCGCGACCGATAAAGTTACTGGCATTTTAACAACTGGTTGATAAGCACTGTTTGAAAGATGACCTCTGATTTGCCAGTTGTAGACAGAGCCGAAGATGGTCCAGCAGCTGGCGAAAAGCCCGAATCCTGCCCCTGCAGGGCATCTGCCAACCAGCCCCGATAGACAGATGTCCAACCGATATCGGCTGGACATCCTGTACTTTTGAATCACTTGCCTACCTGCGCTTCAGCTTTTGCGGATGATTCCCGATTTGTCTGCGCCTATGACCTCGGCGGAAAACAGAAAGTCGAGAGCCCCGGCACCGGATTTGGTGCTCGCTGGTTTTTCCGGCGGCACGATGCGGATGTTGCTCGGGCAGAACACATAGACTTGATCGGTAAGTTTGTGAAAATCACCATCAAGCGCAGCGGAAGCGCCGCTAACGAAATCGATCAATCGGCTGGCATCGCCCTTCTTGAGCTGATCCAGCGAGATAGTGGTGGCTGCTCTGCCGCGCAAGCACTCGACGATTTCCAAGGCATCCTCAAACGTCAGTGGATTGAAGATGGAAATTTGCGTGCCGAATCGCATGCCACCACCGGCAGGGGCCGGCTGCGGCTGAGCCACCGGACGACGCTCGCCCGCGGGAACCGGAAAGAGCTCAATCTCTTTCTTGCCGCCGGCACGAACGGTTTTATCCGCCTTATCGTTAATCGCATCCTTTTCGGTCATAACGTCCCTTCGCTTTCCAAACTCGAACACACGCACCCTCATTCTAGTCGTTTATGATCAAATGGCAATAGCGTATATGCACTTTCGCTACAAAATCGGTGCAAGGATATCACAATCGATCGGTGAAAAGTATAGACGCTAGGGCGTCGGCAAGCACCAGATCTTCTTGCCGAGTGATCTTTATGTTGTAGGCGGCACCACCCACGATGCTTACCTGGTGTCCGGACATTTCCAAGATCGCGGCATCATCTGTGGTGGCTTTTTCGTCCCGTGCCGCCTGTTTATGCGCGGACAGCAACCAATCAAAGCGCCCACCCTGTGGCGTTTGCACGAGCATCAGACTCTCGCGATCGATGGTCTCCACAACCTGCGATCCCTCAACCCGCTTGATCGTATCCGTAACACCAATGGCGGTGCTGCACGCACCTTTTTCGATCATTTGGACAACGAAGCGATCCAAAATGTCGGTCGTTAAAAAAGGACGAGCGGCATCGTGGACAAGTACATAGTCGGGTTGGCGTTCCTCAAGCGACAGCAAGCCCAGGTAAACGGACTCCTGCCTGGTGGCGCCTCCCGGCACGACATGCACTGATTTGTCGTGGAGGCGATGTCTCACACGATCCAAATGGTGCTTTACATTGGTCACCATATCGGGTGGCGAAACGATTATGGCGTCTGCCACCGCCGGCGATGACAACAAAGCCTCAAGCGACCATACAAAGATAGGGTATCCCTTCAATTCTATAAACTGTTTCGGAAGCGCATCCGTCCCCGGTGCAGCGAAACGCGTTCCCCTGCCACCAGCGGCCAGGATTGCGGAAATCTTCGGCGCCACAGCTTGTGTCAGCCTCAGTTAGGTAGAGTTTTATCGGCCGGAGGAGCAGGCTCGACCAGACTCTTAAAATCGATCGTCGTCTGTTCGACCTCATCATCTGAGCCCTGCTTCAAGGACTCCTCAAGACTTTTCTGTTTCTTCAATAGATCAGACAGCATGCTCGGCTTTTTCGGCTCGTCGTCACTGCTTATCTTCGGTCCGTCTGTTGATTGAAGCGCCTGCACGCTGCCCTTTGTTGGAGAAGTGGTAGCTGCTGCAACACTATCATCATCTGCGTTCTTCTCGCCGGTTGGCGGCTCCGGCAGCGGCTCCGCCTCAGGCAGCGGCTGCGGGTTTTCGACATCAGCAGCTTTCGCCAGCTTTGAAAGCGTTTTGCGGGCCTTCTTCGCGCGTACCGGCTCTTCCACAACTGGGGGCGGTGGCACATCGACTTCTGCCTCCGGCGCCGCGTTGATCTGCGCACGCGCAGCGATGGGGGTTGCAACTTCTGTGACGACGGGGGCTTCGACTTCGGCGGCGACCGGGGCTTCGACTTCGGCGGCGGCCGGGGCTTCGACTTCGGTGGCGACCGGAGCTTCGATTTCGGTGGCGACCGGAGCTTCGACTTCTGTGACGACCGGTGGTTCGGCTGGTGCCACAAGCGGTGCTTCTGCCTCTACATCCTTTGCGGCGGACGTTTCGGCAAAAAGCTCTGTCGTCGCCAGTTCAATTGCGATTTGCATGGCTTCCGCCTCAGCCGGTGCTGTGGCAACGTTAAATGTCTCATCCGCGGACGTAGCGTTGGTGGCGGACGGCGCGAATTCACCTTCGCTATCAGCAGATTCCGCCATCGACATATCGGCAGTCTCCAGGAAAATGCGATTGTTGAGTTCTTCGTCCGTTTCGGGACTAACCATATCCGGTATCGCCAGTTGACCATTCTTCGCCGCTTCTAAAGCTTCTGCGGCCTTCTTAACCGCTCCCTTCAAGAAGTTACGCAGTTCTTTGCCGTCTTTGGTCAGACGGAAATACTCCTGGAATTTCTTGGTCGTGGTCAACATCGGCGAGCGTCCGCCCTGGTCGTCCTTCTTCGAGACGAGCTCGCGATTTACCAACTCTCTGATGTGATCATAGGCGCCGGCACCACGGACACGAATGATCTCCGACTGCGCGATCGGTTGTTTGATCGCGATGGCCGATAATGTCCGGATGAGGGCAGCGGACATTTCAACCGGCAGGAACTCATCCATAAGGTTGGCGTATTCATCTTTTACTTGGAAGGAATATCC
>DATNQY010000029.1:0-39603 GCA_036703785.1 Candidatus Obscuribacterales bacterium | reverse complement strand
ACTACCAGACGAAGAAGAAACACTTGCCAATCCCCGGAGTCGTAGTGCTAAACTACGGGCTGGGGAAAAGGTATCCTGAGGCAGTTGGATGCAAGGTCTGGCAGCAAAGCCATACGAAATGAGCGCAGAACGATTTGATACCACTGTGCCGATTGCACATGGATTGAGTTTGCTGCCCGATACTATTTTCGTCCCTCCGCTCACCGATTACACGCCGCGCAGACAAAGCCGTCGCGTGCCGATGATTGTGCGCGTCAACCGATTGCTGCGCACCGTGCTCGTGACCTTCTGCGGGCTCGCACTGCTGGGCTACGGGCTCGACGTGGCCGCATCCAATGAGGTGGCGAAATTGCAGGAGCAAGCGCGGCGTCTCAGCGAGCAAAATACCGAGCTTTCAGCGCAATTGCTGCGCGCCATTTCATTCCAGGGCATTCAAGCCAACGTCGTCGGCAAGGCCGGTTTGCGCGTGCCCGAGCATGTGCTCATCGTGAAGGAAGTGCAACCACCCACGGTGCCATCCTTCAAACCGAATAAGTATTATCTGCCGTTGATGTCGGGATACTAACGTGTCGCGGCATGACCACCCCAACCATTGAGTCCGATATAAATCGCCTGCCGGAACGAAAGCGCCGACAGCCCCGCTCACCATTATGGCGGCTGCGTGTCTGGCAGATGTTCCTGCTGCTGGGATTCGTATGCATCATCGGCCGTCTGTATTTTCTGCAAATCATTCGCGGCAGAGAGCTGACTAATCGTGCCACCGTGCAGCGTCAGCAAACCAACCTTCTGATTCACCGTGGCGCGATCACCGATCGCCATGGGTTGCCGCTGGCAATTGATACCACCCGCTACGACGTGTACGTTCACCCCGTGTTGCTCAGGCAGAAGGTCAACGACGCTCAAGCGATCGATACCTTCGCGCGCATCACGCATGAAGATAAGCAAAAGCTGGAGCATCTGTGGGATTCCGATTTTCCCGTGATCACGGTGGCGCGCCACCTTGGTCGTGAGGAAGTGGATGAGCTGCAGGCTCTTAATTGGACCGGCATCGACATCGTGCCGCGCTCATTCCGGCATTATCCGGAAGGCAGACTTGCCTCGCACATTCTGGGCTACGTGAATATGGATACGCGCGGCCAAGGCGGAGTCGAGCAGGCGGAGGAGAAGCTGCTGGAAAACATCGGCGACATCTCGAAGCCCCAACTCGACGGACACGGACGTCCGATCGTGGTCGGGGGGAAAGAGCCGCAGCTCGACATTACCCCGCCGATGGGCCGCCACGTTGAATTGACGATCGACAATTACTTGCAGCACCTGGCTGAAAAAGAACTGATGGCCGAGTGCATTCACACGCACGCACTGCGGGGAACAGCAATTCTCACCGATCCGCAAACCGGCGAGATTCTCGCCTGGGCAAACTACCCGACATACGATCCCAACGCCTATTCAAAGTATCCGTACGAAGTGACGAAGAACTGGTCGATGGTTGATGTGTATCAGCCAGGCTCCACATTCAAAATATTGACGGTATCTTCTGCCTTGGACATGGGCGTGATCAAGCCTTCGACCCGGTTGCCGGATAACGGCAGCTTGAAAGTCGGCAATCGCACAATTCACAACCATGAGCCCGGTGGACATGGAATGCTGGATTTACTTCATTTGCTCATCCATTCGAGCAACGTGGCATCCGCCGAAATCGGTCTCATGATGACGCCTGAGCAGTTCCACGACAAACTGCACGATTTCGGACTTGGACAAACGACCGGAGTCGAGCTGGCCGGCGAATCAGCGGGGCTGCTCTTGTCGGCGAAGCACTGGCAGCCAATCGACCAGGCGACGACAGCCTTCGGGCAGGGCGCCATCGCCACCACTCCGCTGCAAATGGTGGCAGCTGTCGGTGCAGTGGCAAACGGCGGCGTCTTTGTTCAACCTCACTTGATTCGGCGCATTTATGATCCTCGCACAGGCGTCACCGAGAAGTGGAGCATGCCGGAGAAGCATTCAGTGATAAAACCCGAGACGGCACGATTAGTCTCCAACTTGCTTGCAGAAAACGTTTTCGAGGGAACGCAGCTTGCCGGCAAGGTTCCCGGATACCGGGTGGCCGGAAAAACCGGAACCGCCCAGAAGACGGCTGAAGGCGGACGCGGATACATCGCAGGAGCTACAATCGCGTCCTTCATAGGCTATCTCCCCGCCGACAATCCTCAGCTGCTGTGCATGGTCGTAATCGACAGCCCGCACGCAGAAGGCGGCTGGGGTAATACCGTGGCCGGACCGGCCTTTAACGCCATCTGTGTGGAAGCAGCGCGCTACCTGGGCATTCCCCCATCCCAGGCTATCGACTTGAACAACAAGAAGGCCAACGACAAATTTACGGCGCCTTCAGTAAAATACGCTAATGAGATACCTCGCACTAAAGAGCCCGTGAGTGACGACCGAACCAACTGAGTCGACCAAACATAAACCACCCAGCATGGCGCGAACTTTCGGGGTGGTGGCAGTGCTCACCGTGGTGTCGAAATTCATAGGAATGTTTCGCGACATAGTCGTTGCGGCCGCTTATGGAACCTCCGTCGTCGCCGACGCGTTCCAGTACGCGTCGATGTTCACGGGCAACGTGCTGGTGCTTTTCGGGGGATTGGGCGGCCCGTTTCATTCATCAACGGTGGCAGTTGTAACGCCGCAAAAGGACGATCGCCAGAGCGGCGGCTTGGTCGTACAGATCATGCTGCTAACTGTCGCGGCACTATCTGTGGTGACATTACTGTTTTACGTTTTCGCCACTCCTTTGTCGGGATTGATCGGGCACTTCTACAATCCGGACGTTCCGGCTTTGGGACACACTCCCGCCGCTCAAGCTGCAATGACGGCAATGAATGATCTGCTTTTGCCGGAAAAGAAATCGCTGTTCGAGCACCAGTTTCACGATCAGTTATTGTGGATGCTGCCGCTCATTGTGATCGCCGGTATTGTGGGCGTCTCCTACGGTATTTTGAACGTCTACAATAAAATTTTCTGGCCGTCATTATCTCCGGCGATAGCCAGCATAGCCATTATTATTTTCGTCAAGATGGCGGATCCCTCCAAGTTCTTGATCTACGGGATACCGCTGGCGGTAGGGACTTTAGCAGGCGCGATCGGGCAAATGCTCGCCCAATTCCCGGACATGCTCAAGCTACCACTTCATTGGCGTCTGCCATTGAGGCCGGAACCTGGTCTGCGTGATTACGGAGGGATGCTTTGGCCGGCGTTCATCAGCACGTCGGTGGGAACGCTCACCGTTTACGTAGACATGTTTTTCACATTGTCGACTCATACGCAGGGCGCCTGGGTGGCTGTCGTCATGTCTAATCGAATTGTGCAGCTACCTCTGGGCATTTTGCTCACCGCCATGTTGGTGCCGATTTTGCCTCGCTTTACCGAGCAGGTGACGGCGAACAAACCCGAGGAACTGAAGTTCGAGATGCGGCGGGCGTTGAACTTCTTATGGTTCATATCCTTGCCAATCGCCGGCATATTCTTCATCTTGCCCCGTCCAATCGTGGCTGTACTTTTCCAACGCGGCAACTTCGATAACCAATCGGTGGATCTCGTTACACTCGCGTTTGTCTTCCTGGTGCCGTCGATCGTGCTCTATGTTGGTCGAGACCTCGTGACACGGGTATTTTATGCGCACAAAGACTCATCCACACCGTACAAGATTGCCATCATCGCGATATTCGTCAAAGCATTCCTCGATTGGATGTTACTTCGTCCCGAGTTCATGAATGGAAGCGTAGCAGCAATTTCGCTGGCTACCACCATCATGACCGTGTTCAACTTTTCGCTGCTTACTTGGGCGTTGAAACGAAAGATCGGCAATCTCGGCATGACAAAAATGCTGAAGCCATTTTTCGTGATGGTGATTGGATCCGCCATCTGTGCAATGCTCACATACGGTCTGTACGGTTCACTCGAACCGTTCGCTCGCGGTGCCCACTATATGGTGCACGGAATCGATTTGGCGCGGCTGACATTCCTTGGGCTATCCTCGCTTCTTGGCATTGCCGTCTACGTCGGAATTTGTTTATTGTTCAGGTTGGAAGAACCTGTGATGTTTGCGCGGCGCGTTCCGGGGTTGCGCAATTACGTTGCTGCACTAGAGTAAAGTTCTTTTCATGGCTTCGCGATTGCCCGCTACCGGGACGATCCGTTGCGTGCGGTCTGCAAGCGGTGCTACCTTTATAGAAGCCGTCTTGACCAGCCCGCAAGGGTTTTCAAGCGTATGAGATTCCGCGAAAGACGTAGGGGCGATTGTGCGATCGACGCCCGCAAATTTGTCGGTCAACTTACGAGCAATCACTTGGATGTTGCTCTTGCTTTTTGCAGCATCCATCACCTGCGGTGCCGCGCAAGATTCATCGTCGGCACCGAGGATAACCGTGCCACCACCTGTGACCTTGCGCACAATGTCGGTCCTCGACGCCATCGACCTGGCAAAGCGCAATTATCCATCCATCCGCGCAGCCAGCCTTAAGGCGGAGGCTGCTCGCGAAGGTATTGTGCAGGCTAAAACCGCCTACCTGCCGCGTCTGGATCTTTTACTGGACGAAAATTATGGGACCGCCAATAACATTACCGGTTTTCTAGCACCACAGAGTATCGTTCCCAACATCAGCGGCACCGTGCTGAAGAGCAACAATTTCCTCGGCGGCTTCGGATTCACAAGCGCGGCGTTGGTTTCGTGGCAGCCGTTTGATTTCGGTCTGCGCAAGGCCAATGTCGATGTACAGCGGTTCGCCACCAAACAAGCGCAGTCCCAAATTGCAGTAAATGAACTGCAGACGATGAGCCAGGCAGCAGACGCATTTTTGTCGGTGATCGCAGCTCAACAGGTAATCAGAGCAGCCGAAAGCAAAGTTGAACGCTGGAAGGTGTTTGCTGAAACCGTGCAAGTTCTTGTTCAAAAGCAACTAAAACCTGCCACCGATCAATTTCTCGCCGAGGCAGAATTGATCTCGGCCAAGGATGAGCTGATAGCTGCCCGGCAAAACTACAAGGTGGCGCTCGCCGCTCTTGTCAGATGGAGCGGCATCACAGGAGATACCATTGAAGTGCAAGCAGCACCGCTCGTCTACCAGGCGCCCGAAAATCATTTCACGGTCTATGACCTTTACCAGCACCCGCAAGCTGTGGCCCAGGAATCGGTGATTGACGTTATTCGAGCGCAAAGGCATGCAATCGAACGCACCTGGTATCCGGAATTTCGCGTGCGCGTTCCCGTCTATGCTCGCGGCAGCAGTTTCCAACCAGACCTTTCGCTGAATTTTGGACAGGGATATTACCCGACCAAATTCAATTACGCCATTAGTGCTTTAGTTACTTTTCCGGTTATGGACATCGTTAGCCTGCGTTCCCAGCGGCGAGCGGCAATCAAGAATGAATTGGCGGAGCGTGCACATCTGGACGAAATCTTTCTCAATTTGAAGCAGCAGGATGCGCAAGCGGCTGCCATGATCGAAGCGTCCTCCCAGATTGCGGCCAATGCACCGATAAAACTGAAAGCAGCACAAGAGGCTGCGGAAAGTACCCGCATCCGCTATCGCTTTCAATTGGTCAACGTCAATGACGTGGCGCAAAATGAACAACTTCTGACCCAAGCGCAAGTGGATTATGCCACCGCGCAACTTCAAGTCTGGCGAGCCTTGCTCGCGCTAGCCACCGCGCATGGAAATCTCGCGCCCTTCATCGATCTGGTCGCAAAAGCAGCAGCGGGGTCAAGGTAGAAGGTGTCATTGACCGATCGAGCAATGGAAAGACCGATCACGGTACTCATAGCCGTAATCAGCATCGCTTTGTGTGCGATTTTTGCTCTCACGCGCATGAAGATCGACATCTTCCCAAATCTGAACCTGCCGGTGATTTATGTAGCACAGCCCTACGGCGGCATGTCGCCGGCCCAGATGGAAGGCTACCTCGTCAACTATTATGAGTACCACTTCCTGTACATTACCGGCATCGAGCATGTGGAGTCGAAATCGATTCAGGATGCAGGACTGATCAAGCTGGTATTTCATCCGGGCACAGACATGAACCAGGCGCTCGCGCAAACGATTTCCTACGTCGAGCGGTCACGCGCCTTCATGCCGCCCGGCACAGTGTCACCATTCGTAGTGCGCTTTGACGCCGGCACCGTACCGGTAGGCTACCTCGTATTCTCGAGTGAAACGCGCACGCTCGGCGAGATTCAGGATCAGGCCCTGTTCAAAGTGCGCCCTAAATTTGCCACACTGCCGGGAGTATCATCGCCGCCGCCGTTCGGCGGCAACCAGCGAACCATCGTAATCACCGTGGATCCAGACCGCCTGCGATCTTGTCACATGTCAACCGATGAGGTGGTACAAGCATTGAGCAACGGCAACGTGATCGTCCCGGCAGGCAATGTGAGAACCGGAGATCTCAACCGAATCACCTCGATCAACTCGGTTGCGCCGGACATACACGATCTGTTGAGCATGCCGATTCGACAGAATTCCGGAGCATCCGTCTACCTGCGCGATGTTGCGAGCATCGCAGACGCCAGTGACATTCTGGTGTGCTACGCCCTGACAAACGGACGCCGAAGCGTGTTTATTCCGGTGACAAAACGAGCTGACGCTTCTACTGTTGATGTGGTGAACCGAGTCAAAGCGGAGCTTGGCAGTTTTCGCAAGTTAGTGCCGGAAGATATCAAAATCGATTTTCGATTCGATCAATCAGTGTATGTCAAAAATTCCATATTCGGTCTAGCGATCGAAGGGATCCTGGGCGCCATCCTGACCGGGCTGATGGTTTTGCTGTTCTTGAGAGATTGGCGCAGTGCGTTGATTGTTGTGATCACTATCCCCTTCGCGCTGCTCTCAGCTATAGTCGCCCTCTGGATGACCGGACAGACGATCAACATCATGACCCTGGGCGGATTGGCATTAGCGGTCGGCATTCTTGTCGATGAGGCTACCGTTTGTATCGAGAACATCCACACGCATCTTGAGCGCGGAGATGCTTTGGGATGGGCTGTATTGAATGCTACTCGAGAAACGTTGATCCCCAGACTTCTAGCGATGATCTGCGTAATTGCCGTTTTTGCTCCGTCCTTCTTTGTCACAGGCAGTACTCAAGCTTTATTCGTGCCGTTATCTCTGGCAGTCGGTTTCTCGATGATCGCCTCGTACGCGCTCTCGAGCACGCTGGTGCCGGTATTGTCATCGTGGCTGCTTGCCGGGCATACCAAGTTCGCCGGTGCGCCGACGTTATTCACTAAGATTCAGGACAATTACAAGTCATTTCTCGAGCGTTCGCTAGAGTCAAATTGGTTGGTGGCGTGCGGTTACATTGTTGTGGCTGGATCGATCATTGCTCTGATTTATCCACAGCTCGGGAGAGAATTATTTCCTCAGGTGGATACCGGACAGTTTCAAATTCGTCTGCGCGCGCCCACCGGCACGCGTGTCGAGCGGACGGAAGTGATGACGCTCAAACTGCTGGATGTGATCAATGATGTCGCCGGCCCCGGCAATGTGGACACGACCCTGGCATTTGTGGGCAGCATCCCCTCAACTTATCCGATCAACACCATCTATTTGTGGAGCAGCGGTCCGCAGGAAGCGGTGGTACGGGTTGGCCTCAAGTCGAATAGCGGCATCAAAATCTCGGCACTGCAAGAACATTTGCGCAAGAAGATCGCTGAAACGATGCCCACTGCTTCCATCACGTTCGAGCCCGGCGATGTTGTCAGCCAGGTTATGAACTTCGGAGCATCGACGCCAATCGAAGTGGCAATCAACGGGCCCAACTTTGCCGCGGACAAAGATTACGCAGCACACGTGTTGACCGAAATGCAAAAGATACCGTCTCTCAAAGACATCCAATACGGACAGCCGCAGGACTACCCGTCTATCAACGTTACCGTGGACAGGACACGAGCAGGGCAACTGGGGCTGACGGTCAATAATGTAGCGCGGTCTCTGCTCGCCGCCACATCGTCCAGTCGCTTTATGGCGCCCAACTACTGGGCCGATCCCAAATCAGGGATCGGCTATCAGGTACAAGTACAACTACCACAATCCGACATGAATTCGATTGATGCCGTGAAACACATACCGATCATGTCGAACGGTCAGCTGCATCCCCTGGTGACTGATGTCGCGCAGGTCAGCTATGGAACCATGCCTGGCGAAATAGATCGCTACAACATGCAACGCATGATCACGATCACCGCGAACATTTCAGGCTCGGATTTAGGCAGAGCCGCAAGAGCGGTTGATGATGCAATCAAGCGAGCCGGTGACGTTCCCCGTGGTCTTTCAGTGGCGGTGCGCGGGCAAGTGCCACCAATGGACACCGCCTTCGCCGCTTTGCTCGGCGGCATTGGCATCGCCGTCGTGGTTATCTTCCTTCTGCTCTCGGCGAATTTTCAATCGATGCGCCTGGCATTCGTCGTCATCTGTGCCATTCCAGCCGTCATCGCCGGCGCGGTGCTTGCACTTTTGTTAACGGGCACGACAATGAACATTCAATCGTTCATCGGCATCATTATGGCTATTGGTGTAGGCGTGTCAAACACCATCTTGCTCGTCACTTTTGCCGAGCAGTCCCGATTGAAAGGTATCGGGGCGCGCGATGCGGCACTCGACGGCGCTACCGGCAGGCTGCGGCCGATTCTTATGACCAGCTTCGCCATGATCGCCGGCATGATGCCGATGGCGCTCGCTCTAGCTGAGGGCGGCGACCAGACCGCACCATTAGGCAGAGCGGTGATTGGCGGACTGGTGGCATCAACAATCGCCGTGTTGGCAGTGATTCCGTCCATTTTCTCGCTTGTACAAGCCAACGCCGGACTGAGGTCCGCATCACTGCACCCAGCAGCCGGCGGCGGCCAAAACGATCCTGAGGAGCAGTCATGAAAAAGATAGCAAGATCGCTCATGTGTATTGCTATGATCGGCTCGTCCCTTATACTGGGCGGCTGCGGATCAAATCCATCGCCGGAGCGGGCGGGTGCGGATGCAACGTCGTCATCGACGCCAAGCGTGAAGGTTGTGCCCGTAGTTGCTCAAGTTCTCAATCGCGAATCGCGGCTGCCCGCAGACTTGTTGGCATACCGAGACGTACTAATATATCCGAAGGTGGATGGCTTCATCGATTGGATCGGCGTGGACCGTGGATCGCACGTTAAGCGCGGGCAGTTGCTCATAAAGATGAGTGCACCGGAATTGTCCGCCCAGACAAAACAAGGTATGAGCCAGGCAACGGCCGCGTCTGAAGACGTGGGACAAGTGCGACAAGAACTTGCCGTAGTCAAACAACAGCTGGAGGCGGCTCGGGCGAAGGCGAAGGCAAGCGCTGACACTTACGACCGGTACAAAAGCGCTTCAGCTTACCCGGGAATCATTGCCGGCAACGATCTGGAGATCGCGCAAAAAACAGCGGAAGGGGATGCAGCCAACGTCAAAGCTCTCGAGAATAAAGTAAGCGCTCTAATCGCCCAGTCCGAATCGTTTGAAAGCAAGCATAAAGCGGCTCTGCAGGCAGCCCGTTCCACCGGCGAAATTGAATCGTACCTGAATATCCCAGCAGCGTTTGACGGCGTCATTAGCGAGCGAAACGTGCACGAGGGAAGTTTCGTCCATCCACCTACGGCAGACACCACGTCGAAGCCGTTGCTGCGCTTGCAACAATTGTCGCTTCTTCGGCTCGTAGTGCCCGTCCCCGAAACTGACGTCGCCGGTATCGTGCCTGGTGCCACCGTTCCGTTCAGCGTATCTGCTTTCCCGGGAGAAACTTTTGAGGGCGTGGTGAAGCGGATTGCCGATTCGGTCGATGTGGGAACAAGAACAATGGCGGTGGAAATGGACGTGGATCCGCAGAATCGGCTGACTCCGGGAATGTTCGCAGAAGTAATCTGGCCAATTCGCCGCTCTCAGGCGACGCTATTCGTTCCGGAATCAGCAATCGTCAAAACCACCGAGCGTACTTTTGTTGTGCGCATAAAAAACGGCATTGCCGACTGGGTGGACGTGAAACCGGGATTCTCGTCCGGTGAGTTGCGGGAAGTGTTTGGCCCACTCCAGCCTGGCGACGAGGTAGCCGTCAGGGGCACGGATGAACTGCGGGCCGGCACCAGCGTTTCTGCACTGGAGCAAACGACCAAATGAGTGCCGTTCGCGTTGAAGAAACAAAACTGGTTGGCGCTGATCCGGGGAAAGTGTATGCAATCCTCGCGCAGCCGGAGCATCATAAGAACATACTGCCGGACGCGTTCGTAAGCTATGAACCGCAACCCGACGGCACAATAGCGTTCACCTTGAAAGTTGGTGGCATGCGCCGAAACTTCCATGTTCGCGTTGAACAAACAGAACCGAACAAGCTCATGCGCGAAACAGACCTGGCGACGGGAATCGTTACCGACTTTCGCCTTGAACCGCACGCCGAGGGCACGCTTGTCACAATAGCGACTAACTATGCAACGCCTCGAACGTTTGCCGGTATGCTTGAGTCGGCATTGGCGCCGGCGTTTCTTCAACAGCTATATGAACAAGAATTGACCAAATTGTGCCGCTATGCGCTGGTGGCAAATGTATCGGAGTAACACGTGGAATCCAACTTGAGACTGTCCGTTGAAGACTCGCCGAGTCAAAGCGACCACGATGCATTCATGCATATTTTGCGGACGTTTAACCGCAGTAAGGTGGACGAGCCAGGATATCGCAAATTATGCGTTCTCGTCCGGGATGCAGACAATCGCGTTGTCGGCGGATTGAACGGTGAAACTTATCTCGAGTGGTTTTACATTGAGAACTTGGCAGTCGACCGGCACGTTCGCAATGAAGGAGTCGGCACCAAACTGCTCGAGCTGGCCGAAGAGGAAGCGCGCAAACGGCGGTGTCATTCTGCTTGGGTGGAAGCATGGAGCTTTCAAGGATTACCGTTCTACCAGAAGAACGGCTATAAAATTTTCGGCGAGCTGAAGAATTTCCCTCAGGGGCATAGCCGCTTCTTCTTATATAAGAAGTTGTAACCGAGCGGGCGCGACTTTCGTATTTTCAACATTGAATCTGCCGTGGTCTTGCATACTATGGTTGTACCCCCACAAGCGGATAAAGACATGGTAGGTGAAGCCCTCCTCGAAGAAGCGCTCGTCGCAGGCACCGAAGAATTGGCCGGCACGAGGCTCGGACAAGAGGTCCTCGCATACATGCCCGCCGGTGCTCATGCCGTCATTCCGAAGCCGGCTCTCAATTTGTTTGGTGAAGCAGGGTCGCACTTAGCGGCCGCTTTAGGTTCTCGTCGCACTGCAGAAACTATCGGCACCATGTTTGATTATTTCTCGACACCGACGACAACTGCGGCCATGTCTGCTATGGAAGCGTTGCCCGCTGAAGCAATGGAACCGCAGGCTTTCAAAATTCTGACCTCCGACGGCTTCTCACCCAACTTTGGCCGAAACCTGCAGTGGTCGCTTCCTAAGCTAGAAGACGGCAAGTGGATCCCCGGCAAATGGATGGACGTAAGTGGTCAACCGTTTGGCATGAACGGACTGTACATTTCAGATGATGCGCAGCGCTGGCTATCCTATTATGGAAAATCAGGCAGACCGCCTGTGACGGCCTTCCGTGTGCAAATAGGTGATCTGCCAAGCCGTGAGCTTTGGCATAACCCGATCTCCGGTATGGATCGCAGCAACTTCACGGCAAAAACCATCCGGTTGCTCGAGCCTGTAACCGGCAAGTAGTTTGGCCATTGCCGGCCGCCAAAGGCAGCCCTGTCGTAGTTTCCCCATTGTCTAATGTGGCCGCTACGTATAACTTGGCAAATACCCCGACTCGCACGCACCTTAGAGGTGTTTCTATGACTATAGATTCTGTCGCATCAGCCGACGGTAAATCGTCGCGTGGCGAAAGCTATGCCGACATCATCGGTACGAATTTACTCGATTGCGCGAAAGGATTCGCGCAATCGGCTGTAGAAGATCCGATCAACGCCATCGGACAAGCAGCAAAACACGCAGGTTTAGGCGGCTGGAACATTGATGGTTTAAGGCCTGCTTCCGATAGCGTGGGAGCCATGATAGGCAAAACAATCGGCGCCGCAGTGGACCTCGCCGTGTTATCCAGGCTGCCGTTTCCCAAGCTGCTCGGCAAAGCTTCCTTCTGCGGAGATTTGCTGGCAGAAAACACAGTGGCAAACAAGGCGCTCAGCGTCGGACTGAGTTCATCAATCTACGGCGGCTTGCTGGTGCCGACCAACGACAACAACTTCGTGAGTGGGCGGCTTAGCTCGGCGGCGAAATATTTCACGCAAATGACTGCCTTCGGCGGTGCCTCCGGTGTGTTAGAAAGCGGTTTAGCAGGAAAAGCTATGGCGGGACAGGGCTGGGCCAGCACGATTGCTCGAGGAGCGCTATCCGGAGGGATCGCCTCGCCTGTTTTCACGACAACGGAAAGCTACTTCGATGGCAAAGAAGCAAATTACGGACAAGACTTCGCGCGCAACGTCCTATTTGGCGGCGTCTTCGCAGGCGGCACGAAAGCTGTCGGATCCTTGTTTGGTGCCGACAGACCAACCAGCGGCGCCGAGAAGAGAATGACGAATGAACCGCCGACGGACAGACCAACGACGGCAACACCAACTGCGGACACGATAGATCCTGCACATCGATTGGTGGCAATGGCAGCGGCGGCCGAGCGCGTGCCTGGAACTCAACTGGTGCCTGCAAATGAGCACGCGCCCGTGATTTCAGAAACCGGCGACAGCACGCGAGCAGTCGAGAAGTCTTTCGTCCCCGGCCAACAAGTCAAAGAATTCGCCAGGCAGAACGAGCCGTTGGTCGAGCGCATGGAATTGCCGACCAATCTCGGCGATATCATGTCCAAAATGGATCCCGCGCAACGGTACGATGCCATGCGCATTGCAGTGAAGCAACTGGCGTGGAAAGATGCACAAAGCGCCTCGGAATCGCGCACGGAATACAACGAAAAATACGGCGAGCAGATTCTTAAAGCTCTTCCTCATTTGGAGAATTCAGAAGCGCTCAAGATTATGGCCTTGGGCGATCAATACGGTCCAGAAACGCTGTGGGGCGGTCGAGTAGCTCCTCAATTAAAAGATCCCATGGCCGACGTTCCGCAACTCATTTCTTACCTCAGCGGTTACAACGGACCGCGCGAATCGTTTCCCTTGCTGCGCTCGCTCCTCAACATAAGGTCAATCATCGACCAGCGAACACTCGTTACCGGCTGGAGTCCGGAGGCCCGCGCCGACTTGATGGAACGCTCCCTCAATGCAGCCAACGGATCCGAACCGGTCATGAACAGCATTAGGAGCTGGATACAGCCCGTGAACGGGTATCGAGACAACCCGATGATGGGAATTGTTGCCTCAAGGGTTGCACCAAAAGCGCTGGCTCAATTCATCTTTGGAAATGTCGGTCCGGAGGATGCCCAACTTTTGGACAGCAATCCGAATTTGGTACGTGCATTTGCAACGACCAATCCTTCGCTGGAAGGAATGATGGACGGCTACTCCAGCCCGAAGGCCGTCGAGCGACGTCAGCGAATACTGAATCTGTTCCATAAATGGAATGATTCCGGCTCATTGAAAGATACAACGATGTCTCTCTTCACCGACTGGGACGGTATCAATAGCTTAAATCACGTAAGCACGCGCGCGGCATTAAGTGCGCTGGGAATGGTGGCAGGAGGCGACCAAGTTGCGGAGGCAGCTAATCAACTTATCCCAAACTTCGGGCATCCAAACGTAGACATAGCTTTGGCAACCATGGGCGCCACCAAACATTTGCTCGAAAGTCAAAACGGTGGGGAGCGCGTGGCTACCATGCTGGACAAACTTGAGGACCTGTTCAGGCAAGACAAGGGTCTACCGGACAGGCTGGCTCTGCTTAAGGCAGCACAAGCTTGGCGCGACACGGGATCTATCTTCGATACCGTAAAAGCGCAGTCGGAACATGGCTACACGCGCGGCAAATTTATGCATGATTCGCTCTCGCAGTTGCTGGCTGAACATTTGGCAAAAACAGATCCGGCAGCTATTGTTTCTGAGTACGCCAATAATCTGTTTAAGCCGGATGTAAAACCTGAGGATTTACGCGAAGCTTTATTGAGCGTGCAAACATTGAAGGGCCAAGCATGGGATACCAAGAAACCCCAAGCTTTTGAACAAGGCTCGGAAATCCCGGATGAGCTTAAACACAGCCGCGACGTGATTCGTGGGTTGCTGACCGACGATCTAAAATCCAACACGGATCCGGCAGCTGTGGTGGACGCCGTCAATTTTGCCCACCGCTGGTTGACTTCAGGCTCGCTTAAAAGTGCATGGCAAGCGATGGAATCGGGCGGCGACAGATCGCTTTCGCGCCCGGACAATTCAGAAAATCTGCCGGCGATTTTCAATGATAGGCAGCCATCGCATACCGCTTCGGAAGCGGGCGATTCATATGTGCGCAGTACGATTCGTGAGTTGGCAAAGACCGCCAAACCCGAGCAACTACGCGAATTCAGCGACTATGCCATCGACCGCATTATGTCGCCGCACACGCCGGCGCGCGAGAGTGAAAATCTGATTCGCCTTCTTGCGTATCGACCGCACTTCGGCCCACGAGAAACAAAAGCCTCTACCGGTATCGGAACAATCCGATTCCCGGCAGATTTCCAAGGCTTTTCCGATTACCTGAGCACGAATGATGCGACGGCTGTAAAGCTGCTTTCCGACATGATCGATTCTCCTGACCACCGCCGCGGTTCGCCGCCTGAAGTGGCGGCGGTGTTAAATACAATCCGTCAATGGCACGCCGACCCGGTGGCTCAAGCGGCATGGACCGCCGCAGAATCGAGCGGCATTCTGGCGCAGGAGGGGAGATTGGAGCACGTCCATCAGACCCTGTCCAAATTGATCGCCAGCGATACGACGGCAAATCAATCTGCGGCGGTACACCAGATGGCAGATCGAGCATTTGATCCCTCGACGGACAAAAAGACAACCCAAAACATTTTGTCAACACTGTTCTGGCTTGGCCGCGATAACAAACAACCTTTATTTGACTCGGCGTCCGCTCATCCCCGCGAACAACTGATGAATAACATCACGACAACTAATTTCGATACTTCTATGTTGAATACCCCATTCGTGCATCGCTGGTTTGCCAGCCATTCCCTGACTCAAGCATGGGAAAGTGCATTCAAGTCTGCAAACTGGACAACGGACCATTACCGAGATTTATCATTACCGCAATTTGAGCAAGCAGTTGCAGCAGCAACAGCAGCATCACCGCTGGACGAACAAGTACAGTTCCGCCAGTTTCTGCAAGGACGGACGAGATCACCACACCGACAAGAATCAGCCGCGGCACGTGAGTTGCTTCAAACGTTAGACGTCCCTGGCGGTTTGCTGCCGGCTCCCTGATCCAATGCAGAGGTAATGCCGGCGCACGCAGGGCGGAGCCAGCTAGAATCTCGGCGCCGAAGCGATCAGCGCGCTATGAACAGCAAAACATTGGCAAAAACGTACACGCAAATTAGAGCGACGGCATCGCCCGCGATGAATAGGAATTTTTTCTCAGCGCGATACGTCAAGGCAATAATGACGATTGCCATCGATATGATCGCAGTCATGGCAGCGAGCGCGTTTGAAGACGACACGTGCCGCAACAACGGGCCCTTGACGAAGAAAAAATCGGCGATGGCGAGGATGACCATATAGCAGAGATTGCTCCCGAGCAAGCTAGCTACGGCGACATCAAACGATCCGCGCCGCGCCGCCGAGGTAGACACGGCAATCTCAGGCAAGCAAGTAGTAACGGCTATGAACGAAAGACCAATGAAACCTTCTGCCCACCCGGTTTGTGCCTTAATAGTTTCAGCCAAGGAAGGCAAAAAGATCGACATGGTTATGACCACCAGTCCGCACACGCCGAATCCAAACCACAGGCCTATCCACGATTGTTTTGCGGGCTCGGCGACATGGACCGCATCGGCTGCTGTCGAATCTTGCAGATCCTGCTTGGACTGCTCATATTTGAAAGTCAACCACATGGCCATGAAATAAACCGGAATGAATCCAATCGTAATTGGATCCATTCGCGATAGCACGGACACAACCGGCAGATTTTTGCCGAAGAGAATATCGATGGCAGCGCAACCAAGAAGAATAATGGCAAAACCAGCCGACAGTATGTGTCCGCGGTGCACCATATTTGATACCGGTTTGTTCCTGGAAAACAGGTCCAACATTCCGAGGACCAGCATGTTAAACATGCAACTGCCCATGAGAGCGCCCACGGCCATATCCGGGAGGTCGTAGATGGCAACCGCGGTAATACTGGCAATTAGCTGAGAGGATGAGGCGGTGATCGCCAGCAGTACCAGTCCGGCCCAATTCTTGCTCAGCCCGCCCTTGTCAGCCAAACGTTCGGCGAAATGGCTCAATCGGCTGCCGGCAATCAGAATCGCCACCGCACAGACGGAAAATTGAAGCCAGACCATCATCGCAGCATTGTACCGCGCCGCATGTCGGCGGCAATTAAACTTGCTTTTCGCCGTGAACGACCATAGAAAGCTCGTACAGCATCCGCTTCATCTTCTGAATCTCGGCGGCCAGCTGCGAGAGCATGACGAGGCGCGTTTGCATCAGGCTTATAGTCAATACCTTCTTATCAGTGGTCGTGCCGGCCAGCGCTTCTATTTGTGCTTTCGAGCTGCGGTCGGTAAAGGCCGGAATGTTTGCGTCGGATACCCAGCGATCGATTAACTGATCCCGGCGGTTCTTTTTGTCGCTGGGAGGAACGGCATTCAAGAATGCCCATACTTGCTGCGGGTATTCCACTTCCGGATCACACGTCAGGTTGAATATTTTGGCCAGCATGTTAGCAACGCCTTCGCCTGAATGTTTGCGTCCATTGGCCGCATGCATGGCATACAGCGAGAATGCCGATGGCACTAACCCGGCAATGATACCTAACGTTCCTGACGGTATAGCATACTTGGGCCGTTTCCAGGTCGGGATATCTAAAGCCTCTGCCACCGCCCATAGTGCGCCGTTGCTATAGTAACTGGCCCAGTTGGAGACCTGTACTTGCTTATTCGCGTGCGCCTGCCAAGTCGATAACAGTTCATTGTACACCTGCTGCTCGGCGTTTATTTCCGCCACCGTGAAATCAATGGCCAGATCGGCTTCCTGAATCAACACCTGCGCTTCCTGAATAGCAGCCATCAATTGTTGCCTGGCGGCGACGTTTTCCAGAGTCAGCGAATCATCGACATGCGCCCGTAAAGTTTCGATGCGCTGCAACACGGGAGTCAGCTTCAACAAGTCGGCGAGCTGTTGGCTATTCGGAGAAATGGTGGTGGCATTGAGATTGATGCCTGTGCGCAAAATTTGTCCGGGCAGGGCGAGTGTGTTCGCGCCTGACTCACCAGCGATGGTGGCACTTATCTGGTTGGGCGCTATGGCTCTTGCAGTTACAGCCCACGGCAGCAATTGATTCGAGGGCGAGCTCACCTTCGGCACGGCGAATATCGTGTCCGCCGAATTACTCGCTGGCGGAGGAGAGTTCAAAGCGGTGTTGTCGCCGGTGCTCTCAGCCAGGACACTTATTGGTCCGCTGGCGATGGCAGTTACTGCCGCGACGGCAATGACTCGAGAAAGGGGATTCCGCATTGTGTTACACCTGATTCAGCGATGGTTGAGGTCTGCCAATTGGGACGGCGTAAAACATAGCACCGTAGCCCAAGTCAGGTGTCAAAAATTCATCAAAAAGGCTGGATTTTCGAACCCTTCGAGTGTCAGCCGCTGCTGGCCTTGACAGCAGGGTGATTACCGCTGGCGGAGCCCAGCCCCTTTCGTGGTTTTTCGTGCCGCTTCTCCAGGCGATAACGCACGTTGGCCACACTGACATCGTAGCGTCCAAGAAAAGCCAGCTTCAGCAGCAGTCCAGTGTTGCCGTGCAACAGCGAATGCCACCACTTGGTCGGCACAAACTCGCCGATGACCACTGTAATCCTACAGTTTGGCTTTTCCGCGTGTACGACATCCAAGTAGTGCATGATCGGACCCAGCAATGAACGGTACGGCGATTCCAGAACAACAAGCGGCACATCGCTTACCACATCACTCCATCTTTCCTTGAGAAACTTCGTGCGTTCCGGGTCTAGTTCGACGTGAATGGCCGTGCAATCGTGGGAAAGCGAGCGCGCGTAGTCGAGCGCCTGCATTGTGCCGACGTTGATTCCCTGCACGAGGATCAGTGCCGTGTTTCTTATCGGCGCCAACGGTTCCGCCTCGTAGTTCAGCAGACGCAGCTGGTCGGAAACGTCGGCGTAGTGGGCGTAGACCTTGCGGAAAAGCCAGACCAGGACAACCACCAGCACCATGATGAACCAGGCACCATCCATAAACTTTTCAGCGGCGATGTCCAGCAACACTATGCCGGTAGCCAGGGCGCCGAAGCCGTTGACACAGGCTTTCATCTGCCATCGTTTCTCGCCGCTGTTGCGCCAGTGATTGACCATGCCGGCTTGGGAAAGCGTAAATGCCAGGAACACGCCGATGGCATATAACGGGATCAATGCATCAACGCTGCCGTTTTTCACGGCGATGAGCAAGGCGGACAATATGCCGAGTACGATAATGCCGTTGTTGAAAACCAGCTTATCTCCGAGGTTCGATAACTGCCGTGGCATGAATCCGTCGCGAGCCAGAATGGAAGACAAGCGGGGGAAATCGGCAAAACTGGTGTTAGCAGCCAGTACCAAAATCAAGGCTGTGAATACCTGGGTGACTATATACGCCCAGCTGAAGGGTCCCACTTTGCCGAAAACGGCGCCCGAGAGCTGGTCGATCACGGCCGGTGCGGTATTGCCGTTTGCTTCCCAGTAAACGACGTGCATGTTCATTGCCAGCCAGGAAATCCCCAAGAAAAGCGACCCGAGAATCAGGCCCATGTAGAGAAGTGTCTGGGCTGCGTTGGCGGATCGAGGTTCCTGAAATGCCGGAACGCCGTTGCTGACGGCTTCGGTTCCCGTCATAGCGGAGCAGCCGTTTGCAAAGGCGCGCAACAGCACGACGATACCAAACGTTTCAGCGGCCTTCTGAGCCGACTCGACGCTTCCAGGAAAGTCTTGATTCACATATTGGGGGTGAAACTGCCAACCAATGAATGGGCCGACAAGACCGAGAAAGATCATCAGATAGCACATGGCCACAAAGACGTAGGTCGGAATTGCGAACATCTTGCCGGACTCCTTCAAACCGCGCAGATTAGCCAGGGTCAGAAGGGCGACAAAGATGATGCAGTAGAGAACCATGTTTTCTTTAATATGCAGCGGCGCAAACAACGGTACGTCTCGCAAGTTCTGCACGCCGGAGGCAATCGAAACGGAGACGGTCAAGACATAGTCAATGAGCAGGGCCGCGGCCGCCACCAGTCCCGGCATGATCCCGAGATTGCGTTTGGAAACAATGTAGGACCCGCCACCGTTCGGGTATGCGTAAATCGTCTGCCAATACGAGGCAACGACGATCACCAGCAAGAGTACAATCAGCCCGGACAGAAGCATCGTGTAGTGAGTGTATGCCTCGCGTTGGCTCATCACCCAGAGCCCGGCCACTCCTAATGCCAGAATGATTTGTTGAGTCGCGTATACAACCGAAGAGATCGCATCCGAAGCAAAGACGGGCAGCGCCAGAACTTTCGGCAAGAGCGCTCGATGCGCTTGCTGGGTGGCAATCGGGCTGCCGAAGACGAGCCGCCGCATCTTTTTCCATCCGGTGACATGACCGGACTCTGTAACAGGGTCAGCGTAAGGAACGGTTCGAATTTCCATTTGCTAATAGGTCCATCCGTGCTGTTGTAAGTCGCCAAATCGGCCGTAAACAGGTATTTGTTGCGCATGCGGCGGCATCACCGAGCTTCGCCCGAACTGCCAGCCCAAGTAGAACAAAATCACTCCGGCAAGCAGCAAGAGCAGCAGCTCGCACGTATCAAAGTGCTTGGTGACCAGAGTTATCCGGTAATCGTCTTTCAAAGGTCTTGACTTTTGAAATTGCACAGCTGCCACCTGTTTATGGCCTTCACTTAGAGCCTTACACGCGCGCCGGTGCGGGTCGTAAAAGCTCCATATGGATTTGATCAAAAAATGATCAAGATGACCGGACGTCACCGGAGCTCAGCGTTACCGCTAAACTGGAGCCGTGACGAGCCAACTGGAGCAACTTAAAACGCATTTTGTGCCTCGCAGCAAAGCGGGGGCATATCTGCGCGCCTTGCTCGCCGTAGTTGCATGCACCCTTGTTTGTCGACTAGTTCAAGGACATCTCGAGCTATCGAATCTGATCATGATTTACCTGCTGGGCGTGGTCTGGTGCGCTTCACGTTACGGAAGAGGTCCATCAGTGTTGTCCTCGATAGTCAGTGTCGGTGCTTTCGATTACTTCTTTGTGCCACCATTTTATTCGTTTACAGTCGCCGACAGCCAATATCTTTTAACTTTCGCCGTCATGCTCGTAATTGCAGTATTAATCAGCACGCTCACCGCTCGTGCTAGAGAACTGGCATTCGAAGGCTCGCAATTGGCTCAGCAAGCCGAATTCGAACGGGTGCGCAACCTACTTCTCAGTTCGGTGTCTCATGATGTTCGTACTCCGCTTGCCACCATCACCGGTGCCGCCAGCGGCTTGCTCGCCAGCGATCGCCTCCAGGACATGCCGCGGGAGACAGAGTTGGCCGCAGCTATATATGAAGAATCCGGGCGGCTGGAGGCCTATGTGACGAACGTGCTCAATATGACACGGCTGCAGTCGGGCGCATTGCCGCTGAATCTCCAGGCGCAGCCGTTAGAGGAAGTGGTCGGCGCAGCGTTAGCTCGGATGGAAGAACGGCTGACGCAGCGGACGATAGTGACGGAACTGCCGTCCGATTTGCCTCTTTTGAATCTCGACGCGGTACTTATGGAGCAAGTGTTTTTCAACTTGCTCGACAATGCGGCAAAATATACAAATGCCGGAGACACCATATGGATTAAAGCGCGCGCCGATAACGGTTCTGTCGTCGTGAACGTCAGAGACAATGGACACGGAATCAAGGCTGAAGACAGCGACCGGATTTTCGAAAAATTTTTTCGTTCGAAAGATACACAGAATTCAGCCTTTGGTGCCGGGCTTGGACTGGCTATTTGCCGAGCCATTATCGAAGCCCACGGCGGCAAAATATGGGCAGAGACCGGTGACACTACTGCTGGTGCCAACCTCGTCTTCAGGTTGCCAGCCAAGCCAGTCAGCGAGTTAAAGCAGCATGAACACTAAGCCGGTTGTTCTCCTGATCGAAGATGAACAACAGATTCGCAGGTTCCTGCGTGCAAGCCTGCCCGACGAAAACTACGCGCTGATTGAAGCAGGTTCCGGACTAGAGGCTCTTTCGAAATTCGACGGCAACGAAGTCGATCTCGTATTGGTCGATTTGGGGTTGCCGGATATAGATGGACTCGAGGTAATTTCTCAGCTGCGCAAGAAGTCACGGGTACCGATAATTGTTCTTTCCGCCCGAGGGCAAGAACAGACAAAAATCGAAGCGTTGGATCGCGGTGCCGATGATTACATTACGAAGCCATTCACGATCGGCGAATTATTGGCGCGCTTACGAGCTGCTTTGCGGCGTGCCGGACGGGCGTCTGAACCTGCGGAAGTGCACACATTCACGCTCGGCGACATCTCAGTGGATCTGGAAGGGCGCCTGGTGCGAAAAAAGGGTGAAGACGTACATCTCACGCCAATCGAATTTGGACTGCTGAGCAGCTTACTAAAACGGGCCGGCAAGGTCGTCACCCACAACCAGCTGTTAAAAGAAGTCTGGGGCGACGAATACATGGGCGAAACGCATTATGTACGCGTCTACATGGCGCAGCTGCGGGCAAAGCTCGAGGACAATCCGGCTCGACCGCGATTCATCATGACCGAGCCCGGCGTCGGTTATCGATTGAAATTGCAGTAGATTACTGCCGCACTTCAGTCTTCCAGCTTGAACCCAATTTTCATCGTCACCTGGAATTCGGCGACGGCACCATCTTTGATCAGACCACGTTCCTCAATGACCTCAAACCAGCCCAAGTTGCGGATAGTTTTGGCGGCGCGTTTGACTCCGTCTTTCGTTGCTTCGGCAAAGCTTGTCTGAGAAGTGCCAACGATCTCAGTCATCTTGTAGGTGCCAGACATATGTTCTCCTTGGTTAACCGATGAGAGTATTCATCTAATACGCTTTGAATCGCTTTGACTTTAAATTATCCGGATGCCCTCTTGGCGTCCATGGAAGCGTCGGCTATATGTGCTGAGATGCGGGACGATATCGGTTGAGATTCCGAATTCGAATAGTTGTAATTTTTTTCGGCGGATTTATCGCACCACAAATGCCAACCGATATCGGCCCGCATCGGCAGCGGGGTATCGGCAGTGGAATTGCCAACGGACACGAATAACCAACTTAGCGGCCGAGCAAAAATGAATAGCCGAACCCAAGAAACGCTACTGGAGCAGCATTGGACATGCGGAATCCAAACTGCGTGTCTATTTGGTTGAAGCGATTTGGGCGATAGGCGGCGCCGAAGTGAATGACCTGAACGTTTCGATGTCTCGAGACAACGTCGCCTGCATATTCAATGAATGCATTGGTTTTCCTGCCCCACATATGATTGAACACGACCGATGTCTGCCAATCCATTACCCGTTTGCCCTCGATGGTCGGCAGGAATATTGATTGCATGCCTTCTATGTCCCAGCCATGACCGAGTTCTTTGGACCATGGCATTTTGACATTGGGATCCACATGCTTGCTTGATAAACGCTTGGCGCCCGTCGGAATAGAAATGTATGGATTGATGGCGATTTGGTAGTCGCCGAATAACGGTCCCAAACGATGTTTGAACCCGGCTTGAATGTCGCCCCATCCTTCGACGTGGGCGGCCTCGGTTCGTGAAAGTAGATAGTTGGGAACGTTGAAGCGTAACTCGGTGCGGGACAATACGCCAAGCCGCATGAGCGTCTCGGGAATGTCGAATGCACCGCCGCTGCCAGGCCACGTTTGCTGGAAGCCGTTTTCCTGCAGGTAGTAACCTTTGGCTACGTTGACGCTTGAATCGGCGATGTGAGGCCGATCGGGGTCGATCCAATAAGGCTGCGGTGGAAACGAGTCAGGCTTTTTAGGCGCTGGTTTAGTCGGCGTTTGCGAGGACGCGGCCGCCGGCGGAACTACCGTCCTCGAAGCGGGCGCTAAAGCATCCGGCGGCACCGACGAATCGATCGTCTGTGCCGCCGGAATTTGTACATTCTGCGCCGCTGGTGCCGGGGCGCCGACCACGGGCTAGGCGCCAACGCCAGCCAGAGCCGTCGGTTTGCCGGTGGGCTGGCCGTTGGCGTAGCGGATACCGAGCGCGTCTTGGGCAATGATCAGACGCTGAATTTCGCGGGTGCCTTCGTAAATGTTGAGCACTTTGGCATCGCGGAAATAACGCTCGACCGGATACTCATCGGAGTAGCCGTAGCCGCCGAAGATCTGCACGGCGTTATGGCCGGCACGGTTTGCCGCCTCGCCGCAGAAGAGCTTAGCGATGGAGGTCTCGAGTGTATTGCGCACGCCTTTGTTCTTCAAGTGCGCGGCACGCAAATAGAGCAAGCGTCCGGCTTCGCAATCGGCAACCATGTCGGCGATCATAGCTTGCACTTGCTGGTGCTCGCCGATAGGAACGCCGAATGTCTTGCGTTGCATGGCGTATTTGGTGCACTCGTCAATGCAGCCTTGAACCAAGCCGACCGCGCCGGCAGCCACTGAGAAGCGGCCGTTATCCAGAGCGGACATGGCGATCTTGAAGCCTTCGCCGATTTTGCCGAGCATGTTGCTTGCCGGGACACGCACGTCATCCAAGAAGAGCGAGGAAGTGTCGGAAGCGCGCAATCCAAGCTTGCCTTTTATCGATTGCGCTGAGAATCCTTTGCTCTTGGTGTCGACAATGAAGCAAGCCATGCCTTCATGACCTTTCTTCGCATCGGTCTGGCAGAAGATCAAGGCATGGGTGGCGATCGAGCCGCAGGAAATCCACACCTTTTGACCGTTAAGAATGTAGTCATTGCCATCTTTGACGGCGCGGGTTTGCTGGTTGGCGGCATCCGATCCGGCTTCCGGCTCGGTCAGCCCGAAGCAACCGATGAACTCGCCGTTGCACAGTTTGGGCAAGTAGAACTGCTTCTGCTCTTCGGTGCCCCATTTCAAAATGGTTAAGGCTACCAGCGAGGTTTGCACTGAGAAGAGAGTACGCGTGGAAGAACAAATGCGGTTGATTTCTTCGGTCATCAAGCCGTACGAGATGTAGTCCATGCCCAGACCGCCGTATTTCTCCGGCACCGGTAATCCCAAAAAGCCTTCTTTGAAAATCTTTTTGGCCACGTCCCAGTCGAAGTGGCACTCACGATCGTTTTTTTGCGCGACCGGCGCAATATTGCGCTCAGCAAATTCGCGCACGTGTTTGCGAATTGCAGCTTGCTCCGGTGTGAAATCGAAATCCATATTTGTTTCTCCAGTCGTATCTAAAACCAAAATGAGAGAGAAAAGGCGGCGCCATGCGCCGCCCATAATTTATTCCTTAGAAGCGTCGTGCGTATCAATTTGTGCTTTCTGCAAGCGTCCGGAATAGTCGATGTAAACCGCCTTCCACTCCGTGAACGTGTCGATGGCAGTGGTACCGGCTTCACGGTGACCGTTGCCCGTCTGCTTGATGCCGCCAAACGGCAACTGAATTTCAGCTCCGATCGTCGGTGCATTGATGTAGACGATGCCGGATTCCAGCTCTTGAATCGCTGTGAAGGCGCGGCTGACGTCATTGGTATACATTGAGAGAGACAAGCCGTACTCGGTGCCGTTAGCGATTTCAATTGCGTTCTCGAAGCTGTCGCATTGAATAATCGCCGTGACCGGTCCGAAGATTTCTTCTTGCGCGATACGCATGGTCGGTTTCACGTCACCGAAGACGGTCGGCTCAATGAAGTAGCCTTTGCCGTGGTCGCCCGAAGTGAGAACGTTGCCGCCGCAAAGCAGCTTGGCACCTTCCTTCTTGCCGATTTCTATGTAGCTGGAAACGCTTTCTACTTGCGACTTATTCACCACCGGTCCCACATCGATATCCGGATCGAGTCCGTTGCCGATCTTGAGCGCCTTGGCACGTGCCACCAGTTTATCGGTGAACTCTTTGTACTTGGCTTTGTGAACGATGATGCGACTGGTCGCGGTGCAACGCTGTCCGGCGGTTCCAAATGCTCCCCAGAGGGCACCATCCACCGCCAGATCGATATCGGCATCTTCCATGACGCAAATGGCATTCTTACCGCCCAGTTCGCAGGAAATGCGCTTCATCAGCTCGCCGCAGCGACCGGCGACTTGCTTGCCGACGTCGGTGGAACCGGTAATCGAGATGACGCGCACACGCGGATCATTAACGATTGCCATGCCGCATTTGCCGCCGCCGCCGGTGACGAAGTTGACGACTCCGGGCGGGAAGCCGGCCTCAATAAGAACTTCAACGAGCATCATCGCCACCATCGGCGTGTCGGTAGCCGGTTTGAACACGACCGTATTGCCGGCGACCAGAGCGGGGAAAATTTTCCAACTTGGAATGGCTACCGGGAAGTTCCACGGCGTAATCACTCCCACCACGCCAATCGGTTGACGAATGGCCATGGCGAACTTATCGGGAAGTTCGGAAGGCGTGGTGTGACCGAAGAGGCGACGACCCTCGCCGGCCATGTAGTAGCCCATGTCGATCGCTTCTTGAACGTCGCCACGAGCTTCCTTGATCACCTTGCCCATCTCGCGGGTCATCATGCGCGCGATTTCTTCTTTGCGCGTCTCGAGCAAGCGGCTGGCCTTGAGCAGCAGCTCGGCACGCGCCGGGGCGGGGGTGCGTTTCCATGCCGGGAATGCCTTCTCGGCAGCATCAACTGCGTCTTTAACATCTTCCGGGCTGGACGAAGCAAAATGGCCAATCACTTCATTGTTATCGGCCGGGTTGTAGCTAGTGAACGTTTCACCGCTGCGTGCCTTTACCCAGCGCCCGCCGATGTAATTATGATGCGTTTGCGCAGAAGCGCTTTTATTAGCGGCTTCGCGGCTTTCCGTTTTCGTGCTCATACTGTTCTCCATTTGATAATTGTAACGGCGGGGTAAGCCCGCTTTGCTCCGGCAATGCTGGCTCCAAGTTATTTCAGACTGGCCACTGCCTTTTCGATAATTGTCATTCCTTTGTCGGCCTCTTCGTCGGACATGTTCAGAGGCGGGATCAAACGAAGAACGTGTCCGTGCGTGCCGCAAGTAAGCACGATCAGCTTGTTGTCGAGGCAGAAATTGGCCACCTTTTCCGCGAGATCATGGCTGGGCGCGCCGTTTTCATCTTCCAATTCGATGGCGATCATCAGTCCGAGTCCGCGCACTTCACCGACGTTTTTGTGGCTGGTCAGCTTGGACAAACGCTCGAGCATGCTCTTGCCGAGTTTGGCAGCGCGGTCGATCAGGTGTTCCGACTCGATGACATCAATGGTGGCAAGCGCCGCCGCGCAAGACACCGGGTTGCCACCGAATGTGGAACCATGACGTCCGGGCGGCCATTTTGCGGAAATCTCCTTACGGGTGACGAATGCCGAAAGCGGCATGCCGCCTGCGATTGCTTTGGCCATGAGCATGATGTCCGGCTCGACGCCGGCGTGCTCGCACGCAAACATTTTGCCGGTGCGACCGAAGCCTGTTTGCACTTCGTCGACGATGAGCATGATGCCGTGGCGATCGGCAATCTGGCGCAGACGCTTCAGGAAGCTGACCGGGGGAACAACGTAACCGCCTTCGCCCTGAATCGGCTCGACCAGGATAGCGGACACCTGCTCGGGGTGCACGAACTGATTGAAGAGCACATCGAACTGCTGGATGCACTCGTCGACCAGTCCTTCGGGATCCTTGCGGAAGTTGGAGCGGTAAACATACGGATATGGCACGGTGAAAATCGAGCTCGGTAGCGGCTCATATTTTTCCCGGTAATAAAGCTTGGAGGTGGTCAACGCCGTCGTCATCAATGTTCTGCCGTGGAACGAGCCTTTGAAATTGATAATCGCCGGACGTCCGGTGACGTAACGAGCCATTTTGATCGCGCCTTCGACGGCCTCGGCACCGCTATTGGCCAGGAAAACCGAATCGAGTTTGCCCGGCGAAAGTTCAGCCAGCTTCTTGGCCAGTTCGATGTAGCGTTTGTGATGAACGGTGACCGAAGTATGCATGAGCTCGGCAGCCTGCTTTTGCACGGCTTCCACGACCTTCGGATGGCAGTGACCGACGCTGTTGACAGCGATGCCGGTGGCGAAATCGAGATAGGCATCGCCATTCATGTCGTAAATCCAGGAGCCCTTGGCCTTCTCAGCCACGATGCGCGCGGTGCGGGCCAGCACCTGATTTACGTGGGCGTCATCCAGCTTTAAGTAAGTCTGGTTTTTGTCCGTTGCAGTCACCATTGGATGCTCCTTGTTTGCTAAGCATGCTTTAAAGTGCTGAGCACCCTTTAAAGCCTCGCGAAAGACCCAGATCTTAGCCTATTCGTATATTTTTCGTATGATCAACGTTCAATCGGCGGTCAATGGAATTGGCTTAGCTTGGGCCTTTTACTCCCATCATAAGTAATGCCGGGATGCTTAAACCCGGACTGCGACATACTTTCAGCAACTATTCAGCTTTTCTTAATTAAGCGTCGACCGCTGCCGGCCCGGCTCTTGGTCGTATTCCTGCATGAGCATTTTATAGGCGTGCGCCTCAGCCAGCCCCGAAACGGCGCAAGCCGGCACAAAACCAATGCCGAAAAGGCAGAGTCCGAGCAGCTTGAACCCAGCGGTAATCGCGCTCAGCTTCATGAGCTGTCCCTTGTGCGCACCGGACAGCTCGAAGCTCTCCTTGAGCCCCTGCACTGCATCAGCATCACGCTCGACAATGATGAATTTGTAAAACCGCAAGGTGGAAGCGGCAAACAAGCCTGGCACCACAAGCAAGAGACTGAGAAACATCGTCGAAAAATTGAAAACGAGAGAGGCAGCGGTAAGGCGCAATGTGGTCGGTAAGTGGTACCCGAAGTCGAAGCCCAACAGCTCGTCGAAGGACATCGGCTGCCCTTCATGCAAAGCCAAAAGCCACTTATTGATCACAAGCTGAGCGCAAGCGCGCACCAGAACATAAATGCACACGAACGCTAGAAAATAACTTTCCGGCGGCGGCTCCAACTGAAATAAAAGCTGAGCCGCCAGCACCCAATTGAAAGACAAAACGGCGGCCGACAACAAACAGACGGCCTCGATCAATCCAAGAAAGGTGAAACAGTAGCCGCTGTCCTCACGGTATCGATCCAGGGCGAATCGCAGCGCGCAAGCGGCTGAGAACTCTTCTTCTTCGCCGCCCGGCTGTCCCTGTCCGCTAAAGGAGGCAGAAGAACCGCTGCCCCAGGAATGGCTATGGTTAGATTCACCGTTCATCGCTTGGCCGCTCCTATCTATTTTCTGAATTATGCAAGGCCCTGGCCGCTGCCGAACGCAGACGATCGCGAGCGACGTATGCCGGTCGAAAGTTGCCGTGCGGGCTCAAGCGCAGAGCAGCTTCGTAGTCAGCCATTGCCTGCTGGTTGTACCCGAGATGCGTAAAAGCATTTCCCTGGCGAAAATAAGCGTAGGGATCAGCCGGATTGTCATTCATCGCCATCTGGTATTGATCGGCCGCCGCTTTGTATTGACCGAAGGCGTAATACATGTTTCCAGTCAAATGATGAATGACACTGCCGCATACGCCAAGCGGCCCCGAGGGCATATTGGCGCGCACCGAGGATGGTAGCGAAGCCTCGCCGCCGATTGCCGATGGGCTTGTCGATGTCCGGCTATCGGCTGTGCGCGCGCCGGCCGACGAATTGTCCACCGGAACGCCGCTCGGTACTTTTGCCGGCAAGACAGGCTCGAGACCGACCTGCGGAAACGACGGTACTGTCGGCTTTGCGCCTGCAGGAAGGCTGCTTGTGGTGCCGGCAGGCTGCTCCGGCACTAAAGGCGGTGCCGGCGGCTGTCGCACGGACACGCTTGCCGCCATCGATGATTTGACGGCATCCCGATTTTTCAGAGCTTTGAGGGATCCGGGTCTCAGAGAGATTGCCTTGTCGAAGTCGCGCAGTGCAGCATCAAGATTGCCGAGCGCTTTATAGCAGCTGCCGCGGCCGTTGTAGGACAGGGGATCGCGCGGCGTCCGCTGAATGACCACGTTCCAGTCCTCGATCGCCTTTTCGAAATTGCCCAGATCGCCGTAGGCGGCTGCGCGGTTGGAAAACGCCGGCGTCAGCTGCGGATTCAACTCAATGGCCGCGGTATAGTCCTGCACGGCCCGCTCGGGATTGTTCAATGCATCGAAGGCAGCGCCGCGATTGCTGTAAGCTTCGGTATAGTCCGGATTGAGGCGGATGGCCTCGTTGTACGACTGGATCGCTTGCTCGTATTTGCCGGCATTGAACAGATCGACGCCTTTATTGTTGAACTTCACGGCCCAAGCGGCTGCCGGCTTGGCCGCCGGTAAGCGGCCGCCGTCATTCCCGTGCGCCGAGGCCGCCACTGCATTCAGTGGCAGGCACAGACTGCAAGCCAGCAATATTCTTAGAAAAATTCCCATGGACCGATCGTTTTTCCGTTGCAGAGTTTGTCAGCGAGCAAGTAGGCGTCCAGCGCCGAAAGCGGAAAGACAATCAACGACGAGACACCGCCTGTAATGAAAGCCAGAACAATAGCCAGCAACATCAAGCAGATACCTTTGGCAGACTGGCCGACTACCATCTGCCCGACGCCAGCCAGGCAGCAGCCGCTCAAAAATGCCATGAGCAGAGGATTCCTCGCCGGCACCGTAGCGCTAAGGCGAATACTTTCCATGGCTGCCGCATCGCGTTGCCATACCGGCTCCAGGTGGACCTTCGAAGATATGGACAGGCGGCGATTGTCACCGGTGCAAAATGCGCACAAGGTGGCACCGGGGGTAAGAGGAGTAGCGCAATACTGGCAGCAGCGGTTGCCGTCGATAAGAAGCTCGGACACCTCGGGATCTTTGACTTTAACCACTGCGGCAATGGTATCGGCCGTGGTGCCTTCCGGGCGAGCCCAGCCGACTGAGCGTAAACCCTCATCAATGGAAACGTTATTCGCGTGGACGATACTGAGCGCTTGAATGGCTCGATCCACATCGAGGAGCCCGCTCCAAATTAGGGACTGAGCGCGAATCACTGCCTGCAATTCGTGATGTTTCAGCGAGCCTGTGGAAACCAAAACCTTCAAAAACGGCAATCCCGACTGTTCACCCAACTGGATCGCATCGTCAAGTTGCTTGGGCGCCAAAATGCCTGCTTCCGTCAACAGAAGCCCGATTCTAAAATGTGGGACATCCCGTTTCATCATAACTACATCGGCATGCGCTCATCCTGCGCGGATTGAATGGCTTGAAAAGCATCTTTTATTGCATCGCGTATGGTGTTGAGCGATTGCTCGGAGGCCCGTCGCACTCTATAGGCATCCTCTTCCATCGAGGAGATGAGCTCCTCCTGCAATTGCTTGCCTTTTTCCTCAAGGACAGCCAGGCTGGTTCGCAGCGTAGACAACACTTCGTCTTTTGCCTTCTCGTTAGCTTCGTCCATCGAGGAGAGCACCTGATTGCGCTCATTGAGCAGCTCCAGATCGCCCTCGATGCTCGACTGATCGGCAAGCTGCCTCACCGCGCGGTCGATTTCAGCCAGTTGATCTTCGGTAGTCTTGAACGCCGTCTGCGCTTGCCCGATTCCTTGCTCTACAAACGCTTTCAGCTCATCGCCGATTTTCTGCAATCGCTCACGCAATTGCTCGGCAATCGAATCTTTGACCGCGGCGGTGCCGTGCAACATCTCCTGCAACCGCTGTCGTTTTTCCACCAGCATGGGCTCAAATGACGACAATTTCTCGTCGGCTTTCTTTTCCAGATCTTCGGCTAACTTCGATTGGCACTCACTGATGATCGCGCGCAGCTGCTCACGGTGTTCCTGCAACCTGGGCAGAATGGTCTGCGCCATCGTGTTGGCGCGAAGCTTGCGCAGGTCCGAGCGTGCGACGGTGAATTCCTTGTTCAGCTGGTTGACGAAGGCATACTGCCATTGCTCCAGTCTCGAGCTCGATCGCCCGAAAGCATCTTGCAACTGTCCTTGCAAAAGCTGATAACGAGCCTCCAGCGTGCTGCTCACGGACGAGTTGGCCGACTGCAACCGTTTCTCAAAAGCATCGAACGAGTCTTGCAGCGCCTTTTCGTAGTGCGCATACAAATCGGTAAGTTGCTGGTCTACCTGTTGTTTGAGCTGATCGAGATCTTTGAGCGACCGTTCGGAGGCGGTACCGAGCGTCTCCTCGAAATCTTTGGCGATCGCTTCAGCGCGTGCTTTTACTTCTTCGAAAGAGTTGGTAAGCGCCGTGCGCAGGTAGTCATATTTTTCATTGAGGCTGCTTGAGCCCTGGTCGTCATGTTGCTTGATCGTGTGGGCGCCATCTTTGGCCGCCACAGCAATTTTCTCGCTGATGTCGAAAGTAGCCTTGTCCATGCTCTCGGAAAGCTCCGCACGCAAATCCTGGCCATTGCGCACGCTTCTGGATTCAGCAGAGTTAACCTTGGCTAGAAGCTCGCTGATTTCCTCTGTGAGGCGATTTTGAATCTCGTCAACCTGTGTCTCCAGGCGGTTGGATGCCTTGCTCGCCTGCTGCTCCAGTTTCGATACTAGACCGGCGACGCCGCTTTTGACGGTAATTGGCTCCTTAATCGGGCGATTTTGCAGCTCATGTGCCGGATCTGGTTTTTTCTTGGCAGCCGAAGCGCCCGGTGCAGGCGATGCTTCAGTCCCCTCGCCACCAGCCGCCGCATCTTCGGTGGCAGCCGGCTCGCTAAGCGACGGCGGGGCCGCCGGCGGCGGTTCTTGTTGCTGCGATGCGCGCGAAATATTCCCGAGCAATTCGGCCAGCGACGGAATCTCGTTGTCGACGGCAGCACCAGGCTGCGCTGATTGCGGTTCGGACCATGATTGAGGCTGTGGGGCACCGGAGTCGGACTTTTCGGCTGCCACCGTATTTGGTGCTTCGCCGGCTGGTAGCGGCGGCGGTTGCAACCCGGCCGGCATGGCTGCTGATCCGGAGGAACGCGGTAAACGCACACCGGGCACCCGTCCGCCATTGGCGGGCAGCGGCGGCGGCGTGATAGGCAGAGGCGGCGGCCCGCCTTGCGGCAGAGGCGGCGGCTGATTTGCCGTCTGCATGGAGGAGGCTAAATCGTGATTGCCTTCATCGGCCCGCGTGGCTTCGGCATGAGCTTGGTCACCACGCGCATCAGGCAGAGGCGGTGCACCGCCTTCAACCGCGGACAGATCGTCTGTCGTCAGGGCAGGCGTCTGCTCGGTGTCGCTGCTTTCCGCCCAGGCTGAAAGCGGGTCAAAGCCTTGAGCAGGCGGGGTTCCGCCGGGCTCAGGCAGCGGTGCGGAAGCGGCCGCTGCCGACTGCTGCTCGCCTGAGCTGGTCGCCTGCAATTGCGAAGCGTTTCGCGGTGCCGGTCCGATGATGCGCGGAGTTTTGCTCTTGCCGTCCTGTTGCTGCTGTTGTTTACCCTTATTAAAGAAGGAAGGCATTTTCGGCAAACCGATCTTCGGCGGCTGCGCAGGAGCAGCTGGCGGAGAAACGGGGCTGGCCGCTTTCTCTACGACAGCGGAGGCAACCGGCTCGGGCTGCGAAAGATCGGCCGGTACTTGCTCAGGCTCTCGTTTTTGATCTTTGGCGATTGGTTCCACCAGTCCGCGAAAATCCGGAACGTTGCTGCCTTGTGCCGGCTCTTTATCGCAGAACAATCCGTAACCGATTTGTGCGATGTCCGGCTGTTGTCCGACTTGCACTTCCATGGCCAGTCCGGCAGCAGTGGCAAAACCGTACAGAATGTCGATCGGTTGATTCTCGTCCTTACGGAATCCGGAATTGCCGAAGCTGTCCAATTCGGCGAGATCTCGCATCACATCCGGTGACAAGGGCGTAACCGGGCGGACAATTGCATAATAGAAACCGCAGCGGCTACTTTTGGCCGTATGGGCCTGCTGGGCCAGATAATTCTGCACGTTTTGGCGTTCGTAGGACTCTTCGTTGACCACGTAGCCGAGCAAGCCATTTTCCCACTTGTAGCCGATGATAATTGCAGCTACGTTGAAGGCATCGCCCTCGGCTACGCCGATGCCGGAGCTGGAGTCGCTCCATGGTGAGTAAATGGGCTCGAGCACAAAAAGCAGATCGCCTGCAGTTACGTCCTCGACGGCGGCTTTGGCAAATTGATCCGGGCTCATCTGGCTGCCGGGCTCGAACACACGTAAGAAGGTACTTACAGATCTAAACGGTATCTTCTGCTGGAACAGAAACAAACTCATTTCTTAGCTTCTCCACGTTTATCGTTTCGTCCCGGCCGCCGCCTGCGGCGTCCTTCACCACCGCTGGTATCAGCTTGCTTAGCATCCTCTTCGCCAACTTCGGCGCTTTCGTCTGCCCCGTCAGCGTTGTCGGCGCCCTGTGCAGAACCGGCAGCCGGTACGGTTTCAGCACCGTCTTGCGATGCTTCGCCTTTGCCTGATGCTTCGCCATTGCCCGATGCTTCGCCATTGCCCGATGCTTCGCCTTTGCCCGAGGCTTCATCGTTTCCTGAAGCTGCCTCTTCGGCTTTCTGCGCCGCTTGGCCTTTTGGGGAAGCTGCATCGTCGTCTTCGCTGCCGGCGCCGGCAGCCTTGGCGATAGCTTCCAAAGCGGCGTTACGCGTCTGTGTGATGCGGGCAACGAATTCGGCGGACGAAGTCTCAATCGATGTTTGCCGATCGCCGGCATGAGCTTTTGAGCTGGATATACAGTCATGCTGGGCGCTGACAATGGCGGTTTCGGCGTCGTCGCATATGGTACGCATTTTGTCGAGAGTGGAGCTGGCGAGACTGGCCAGCTTATCCTCGAATTTGCTGCGCACATCGCTGAGTTCGCGCCAGATTTCGGACACCATTTGCGAGCGTTCCTTTTCCAGATCCTGCTGGAAAATTTTGCCCGACTCCAGCCGGCTGGTTAGCTCGTCGGTATAACTGCCAACCAGATTTTTACCTTTATCCTGCAGCTGGTTCGATTTACCGCAACCGTCGGTAGTGACCTTTTCAGCCAATCCGTCCATGGCGCGACTGAGTTCTTGCGATTTCATATTCAGATCGGCCATTGAGGACTCGTGCAGATTTGTCACTTCCTTGAGCGAAGCGGATGCCGACTCTTCGATGGCGCTTTGGGTTTCCTGCAAGAGCGCAGAAAAGTTCTCTTTGAGCTTAGTCTCGGAATCGAAAGCGAAGCGGTCGGCTGATTCGACCAGGCGGTCGGCGGCGCTCTTCACCGCTTCGGTGGCCTGCAGCGCGCGCAACTCCAACTTGGACAACATCTCGCTCAGCTGATTTTGAATTTCCTGACGCGAAACGTTTACACGCAGGCTCAATTGATCGCCGTTGGCATCATATCCGTCGAGCAGCTCGCCGACCGACTGATCTTCTTTCTCCAAAACTTTGTTCCAACTTTCATCCAGACGAGTGATTACGTCGGCGTGCGCGCCCGAGCCGTCCTTGCGGCAATCATCGACGGTCATTGCGCACTCTTTATTGAGCTCACTCAAAGAGGACTGCACGGCGCTCTTGTACAGTTGCTCTTGTTCTTGTGAGAGATCGCTGAGTTGACTGTCGGCGGTGGCCCGCAGCTGGCAGATGGACTCGGTGAATTTTTTCGCCAAAAGCGAAATCGATTCCACCAGGCGGTCAACGTAAGCTTGCGTATGCTTCGATTCGGATGATACTACCTTTTCTACGCGCTCTAATCCGTGACTGAGGTAACCGCGAATTTCTTGTTCGAGATCCGTTGATTTAGTTTCCAGTTGTTTGAGTGTGGTCGGCTCGAGTTCCTGCAATTCCTGCAAATGCGCGTCAGTGACATCACCGAGCTGCGACTTTTGCCCTTTTTCGAGCTCTTCCAGCCGTTTGGAGCCGGCATCATAAATATCTTGGAGGCTCTTGCCAGCGACGTTCATGCGATTGCTATTCCCCTTTGAATGAAAGCATTGCCTTGCGGCAGGCGATGACGGTGACGACGGCGTCCTGTCCGGCGTGCTCAATCTTATGGATCTGCGCTTCTTGTTCGGACAGCTCTCTTTGAAATTCCTTGAGTGTCCGATCGATGTCTTTTTGCATGAGCTTGCTTTCGCGCTCGAGCGATTCAATGGCGGATGTGCGAGCACCTTCGATGCGCACGTGAAATCCTTCGGTGGCGCGGTCAAAATCGTTCTCCAATGCCGTTGCCGCATCCTTGATCGAATCGACCAAAGAAGCGCCGAAGCGTTTGAGATGAGTTTGCATTTGGTCGCGCAGTTTTTGAGCTTTGTGTTGCCTGGCTACGCCGCTATTGCGCTTATCATTGGCGTGCTCCAGGACCATGGCTTCGAGCTTGCGCAAAGTCGCCTCTAGCTGATGCAAACAATCCTTTTCCAGATCGTGCAGCTCGACTTCCAACTCCGAGCGTGTGGCGGAAATTTTCTCGTGTGCCTGGTCCGACAACACGGTAATTTCCTGTCGCGCCTGATCGGCAGCATTCGACAATCGCGTCTCGAAATTTTCCTTGAGCACCGAACTGAGATTATTGATCAGCTTATTGAACGCATCCGCCTGGCTGTTAACCTGTTGCCGCCAATCTTTCCCAATAGTCTCCAGGCTGTCTTTGTCGTCTTCCTCTGCTTGTTCGAGCGAGGCGTGCCCTTCGGCGTCGGCTGACTTAAGCGCAGTCACCGTCTGCTCGGCGTTTTTGTCCAGTTCCTGGCAATAGGCTTCGCGTTCGGCCGTCAAGGACGAACCCCACTGTTCGGTCATCGAAGCGATGCCGGCGCGCGCCTTCTCGGAGTGTTCGACTATTTCGCGCTCGAGGTCAGCGACGCGATCTGCCAACTTCTTTCGGAACTCATCTTGCTTTTCTTTGAGGTGGGATGCCGCCCGGGATTTCCTGTCGGCCAGACTGGCCTTGCTGTCGTGCGCAATCTGCTCTATCTGCGCCTCGGGCTGTTCCAGAAAGCTCCTCAGTTCTTTTATCTGCGCGTCGATAAATTGCTCGATCTTACTTTCTATCTGTTGCGCGTTATTGTTCAAAGTGGCGCGCACCTGTCGTCCCACGTCGGAAAGCGCATCCAGCTCCACACGCTCGGCATCGAGCAGACGCTTCATCATGACGTGCTTGTTATGCTGCAGCTCGTCCAAATTGTTCTTGACCGCGCTTTCCATGCGGGTTTTGACAGCGCGCAATTCTTCATCGAGCGACTTTTGGACGCTCTCATTGAACGATATCAGTTGCTCGGTGAAGGCCGTAACCGACTTTTCCAGCTCGGCACTTGCTTTGGCCAAGGCCTCGATCATCAGCTTGGCGGTCGAATCAAAGCTTTCCGCTTGCGAACCTCGTGTGGACATAAAATGGGACCCAGATCCAAAAAGGGTGTCATTCCCGTTATGCCACCGGGACAGCCATTACAGTCGCGCCGCTCAATTGTTTTGATGAATTCACCCCTTGACAGCGACCCTGGCAGCATGTCTCCTCTTGCAGACGGCGCCGGCGCTACGAACAGCCGGCCCTGTGCAATATGTCCTCAGGCTGCCTATCAACTGCCAGGCAGGCGGAATTATCGGACTGATCGGACTGATCGGCAGCAGTCCACGAAACGATAAACTGCACCTGGCACAGTTCGGCCGAATCAAGCGCCGGAAGCTTGACGGTGATGCCGTCTGCAAGATATTCAGGGAAGCGCGCTGCCAGGGCTTTTTGAAAGCGAAACGGCATCCAGTCGCGTTCCTGGGCTCGTTTCGAGAGAGCATCGCCATCCTCTGTACCCAACATCAGTATCTTTCCCTGGGCGCTCCAAGATTGAGCATCTAGCCATTCACCGCTTTCAGGACCAATTTCGGCATTGTCCGGCACTTTCAATAGCGTCGCTTTAAACGCGAGCGGATCCATCTGGTCGAGGGCCCTCACTCGCCACATTGCCGCCGTGCAGCCATCAACTCGATGTGAAATATTCACCTGTTGCCCAAGATCACAAAGCAACAACTCCACCAGGCAACGTTCAAGCTGCCATCCGCTGACCGTAGCGCCACTTTGCAGACGATGTACGTAAGTGACGCCTGCATTGTCGGAACGCCAGCTCGGCAGCCGCAGCGCGAATTGAACGGGACTGACCGGCGGCACAATCGAATCCCTGGCCGCAGCATCCAACGCCTCGAACTTCTGGTATTGAAAAAGCATGCAACTAACCGCTTTTCTCCAAGCCGATAACCTCCATTTTCTCAGACCTGTCCGAAGATAAATCTACAAACGGCTAATTCGCCAAATTTTGCCCTGCCCTCCCGACGGTGTGAGGCGGGGCGATATCGGCCCGCACTCCACGCGGGGTTTTGCACGCCGGAAAGGTGAATGCAATCTCATGTTTGTCCTTGAACTTTTTTGCGCTTGGAATCGTTTTAACAAAAGAAACGCACCGGAGGAACAGCTATGCATAACAAATCTCTTGAGTCGAGCAATCGGCCGTTTCCAGGCGAAGACCCGCTTTCCAGCATGTTTCGTGAGTTTGCCAAAGAATGTCCGACAGAGGAAAAAGCGGTCGAAATTGTTGCCTCGCGCATCGATCACAGTCAGCCAAAATGCAGCAACTGCCCGAGCAAAGATATCGATTTAAAGGAAGGGCAGAGATCCTATCGTTGCCGGCGCTGCAAAAAAGCTACATGGCGCACCGCCGGCACCTTGTTTCATGGTGTTCGCTATACACGCCCCCTCCTAGCACTGACATGGCTGATGGAAAAAGGCTTCATCGTCAGCGCCTGGAGATTGTCGCAGCTCACGGGCATTGCCTATTCGTCGGCATGGGCGACTATAAAAAAATTGATGTTGGCAATTGAGAAGGATATGCACGAAGAACTGCCGGAGGTGCGCTCGCTGTTATTTAGACAGGCAATTTATAAACGCAGCCGCGAGACACAGACCAGACAGCATCCGCAATCGGAGGAAATAGAGCAACCGCAGGAACAAGCGCAAAAAGAGGAAACATTACAGCGAGAAATCAAAGAGCGACAGACTCTGATCGACAGACTCGATGCCGAGCACAAGCACGTTTACGAACAGCTTAGCGATGAGCCCGTGGACTTCGACATGCTTCACGAAACAACCGGTCTGCCCTCCGGTACATTGAGCGCCATGCTTTTGTCGCTACAGTTGGACGGTCTGGTGAAAGGCATAAGCGGCAATTCTTTCTTGCGCACCGAGTTATCTAGCAGCAAGCCAACCCTGCACAATGGCAATGGCACCATAAAACATCTTGCAAATGAGCTGCGGCAAGCAATCGCAGGTTTCATACAAACGAGCCGCGATCATTTCCATGGCATAAGTAGAAAGTATTTGCAGCTGTTTTTGGCCGGACAATGGTGCACCACTGATCGAGAACGCTGGCCCGAAGGTGCCTTGTTCGAACTTTGCGCAGCTACAGAACCAATCAAATATGCGGCGATTATTGCCTACGTCAGCCCGTTTATGGTCAAAATTGGCACCGCACCGCAGGCACAAGCCGGCAGCATCGATATTACTTGACGCGGCCTAGCGCGCTGCGGCGACTGCTAGACTTGCTGCCGTTGCGCGAGCGACCTTTACCGTTGGTTGCCGCCGCTGCCGCTTTGGCTTTTACCGGTTGTTTCGCTTCTTTCTTGAAGGCCACATTGAAGACTTCGTCGAGATGTGACACCGGAATTAACTCCAGACGCTCTTTGACGTAATCAGGAATGTCTTGCAAGTCTTTGACGTTGCCGATCGGAAAGAGCACCGTTTTGATCTGCGCCCGCAAAGCAGCCAAGACCTTTTCTTTCAAGCCGCCAATGGTGAGAACCCGCCCGCGCAAAGTTACCTCACCTGTCATAGCCAGACTGGCTCTCACCGGGCGTTTAGCGATCGCTGAATAGAGCGCGACAGTCAGCGCGACGCCGGCTGAAGGTCCATCTTTGGGTATGGCTCCTTCAGGCAAGTGAATATGAATATCGAGCGTATCCATCCAGACCGTATCTTTTATGCCAAGCTCGGCATTGTGACTGCGAATGTAGCTGAGCGCCGCCGCGGCCGATTCTTTCATGACGTCGCCAAGCTGCCCGGTAAGCTGAACCTTGCCTTTGCCTGGCATGGTATTTACTTCAATTTGCAAAAGCTCGCCGCCGGTCTCAGTCCAGGCCAGACCATTTACAATGCCCACCTGAGGTATGCGCGAGGTCTCTTCTTCCCGCACCACCTTTGGTGGCCCCAAGTATTTGGCCGTATTTTGCGGCGTCATTTTTACTGCCGACTCGTCGCCTTTGACAATTTGCATCGCTACTTTGCGGCAAATTGTGGCAATCGAACGCTCCAAATTGCGCACGCCGGCTTCCCGCGTGTA
>DATNQY010000028.1:0-10795 GCA_036703785.1 Candidatus Obscuribacterales bacterium | reverse complement strand
GTGGGCGTTTTTGGTATTCCGTTCGCGGTTGCCAAGAGCTACGATGCAGGAACTGAAGATGGTGCGGAATTCGTTCCGGCGAAAGCTGTGAAATGCCCGTGCCCGCATTTGCCGTCGGAATTGAAAGAAGACAGCATGGATTGTTGCTGCGAAGTGCGTTTTCACATCGACGAGAAAGGTGATGCGAAAGCGAAAATCGTCAAATCCAGCGGCTCGGATGAAATTGATGACATAACGCTCCAGACAGTGAGTAAGTGGAAGTTTAGGCCTGCTATGCTTGATGGCAAGCCAGTTGCATCAACTCGGCGCTTGAAGGTTGAGTACGAAGTAAATTAGCAGCATGACCTCATCGGCACACGCGCACGCACACAAGGATTCACGGCGTTCGGGACTGACAAAAGGCGCGCAGAAAGTGCTCGAACTGCTAGAGCAATCGCAAGCGCTCAGCAGCGCCCAAGATATATATGGAAGGCTGCGCACCGAGGAGCCGAAGGCGCCCGGGCTGACGACGGTGTATCGCTCGTTGGAATCGCTGGTGCAGATGGGATTGGTGCAGGCGGTTGACCTCGGCGACGGCGAGCGGCGCTACGAAGTGGTGGCACCAGGCGAGCACCACCATCATCTTGTCTGCAGAAGCTGCAACAGCAGCACGCACATGGATAGCTGCCTCGTGGAAGACATCGAGGATGCGATTCGGAAGAAGTACAAGTTTCACATTGACTCGCACGTCTTTGAAGTGTTCGGCGTTTGCGACGAGTGCGCGAAGAAGAGTAAGAAGTAAGAAAGTAGGCTGGTAGCCGGCGCTCCTGCCCGAATCAGGCTGGTAGCCTGCGCTCCTCTCTAGCGCGACGCGAAGACGCGGTGTCCGTAGTGGTGGCGTCCGTGGTGCGAGCTTTTGTGGTGATGAACAGGTGCTTGTGCCACCGCATGCGGTGCATCGGATGAGTATTGCGGAGCGGGGGCGTTCTCGAAGGCTCCTGCAGAGGAGGCGTAGCCATTGTTGGGAATGCCGTATTCAGGGCGGTTGGCCATGTCATTGAAGAACTGCTGCGAGTTGACTTTCTGCGCGTACCAGCGAAGCGATTCGCCGAACCAGGTGTTGACGGGTGCGGCGGCGGAAACGCTGGGGAAGGCTTCGGCAGCGCCGGGACCCTGGTCGGACGTGCCGCGCGGAACGCCGAATCCATGCGATACGGCATACACGACGCTCAAGTTGGGAGCGTTGGCCGGGCGGTAACCCGTGGGCCGCGGTGAAGGCTGAGGCTGCGGCTGCGGTTGTGGCGGCTTCGGACGCAGGATGGCCGTTGAGTAGCTGGGCATCGTGAAGGCGCCCGTGTCCTGCTGGGGAAGCGCGGGCCCGCCGCGTTCGGCGTAGGTGTAGGGAACCATCACCGGAGGTGGGGGAACTTGCAGGATCGGTTCTGTGGGTGGCGGCGGGGGAACGAGCTCCCAATTGGGAGATTTCGCGGTTGCCGTGACGGCGTGCGAGGCCACGAGAATTGTGCAGGCTGCGACGCCCAGTCCGAGAATGGCTGCCTGAGCGGCTAGTACGGATTTGAAGCTCTTACGGACAACCGCGGATGTGCTGTTCATGACAAAAGGCTGATGCTCCAGAACGGCGGTATTTTACTACGAGAGGCCACAAAAGCACGTTATCGGAATCTCTAAAGTTACGGGACGACATGGGGAAAGCCACCCTATGAGCGCGATGGAGAGACTTGCAGCTGACGCAATTTTTTATAGCGAGCCGAAGAGGTAGTTCTGTCCGCCGAAAGCGGGCTTCCGCCCGCCGGTACAGGGGAAGGAGTGAAAAGCGGGCTTCCGCCCGCCGTTACAGCATGGCGAGGGGGACGTCGCGGTCGGGAGCAGGGAAGGCATCGTTGATCATGACGATATCTTCCTGGTCGAGAATGAGGTCGCCCGCCTCCGCGTTTTCGCGCGTGTGGTCTTGCGTCTGTGACTTGGGGATGGCAAATAGATTTTTGTCGCGCACCAGGAAAGCGAGAATTATTTGTGGAACCGTCGCCTTATGCTTGGACGCAACTTCGCCGAGAACCGCACCACCGGCGGTGCGCAGCGTCGGCAGCGCGCGCTGACCGAAAGGTGTGTAGCCGACCAGCGCAATGCCGCTGTCATTGCAGAATGGAATCAGGCGCCGCTCAATTCCGCGATTGCGCAAGTTGTACAAAACTTGATTACACACAATGGGATGTTTTTTCAAAACCGCTTGCGCTTCTTTGATGTCGTCAATGTCGAAATTGCTGACGCCGAATGATTTGATCTTGCCATCATCTTGCAATTGCTCTAATGCACCCATCGTTTGGCTGAGTGGATATCTGCTGCGCCAATGCAGGAGAAAACAATCGATATAGTCCACCTTCAGCCGCAGCAAAGATTTCTCGCACGCTTCAATGGTGCCGTCGTAACTGGCGTGATCCGGCAAAACCTTGCTGACAATAAACAGCTGCTCGCGCGGGAATCCGGAAATGGCGCCGGCGATGAGCTCTTCCGCGCGTCCCCCGCCGTACATCTCGGCGGTGTCGATGTGTGTCATGCCGAGGTCCAGCCCGAGGCGCAGCGCTTTCCGTGCTTCAGCGACCGCCTCTCCGCGTTCAGGTAAGTTCCACGTGCCTTGACCGATCACGGGCACGTCTTTACCTAAGCAGCCAAACTTGTACGTTCTCATGGGATTCCCAATATTTTACGCCTTTATTAATACCCAACAGCAACCAAACATTCAATAAGGAGACGCGTCGGATTTAGAATGTTGGACTGATGAACTGGCGCCGATTATTGGTAGTTGTCGTGTTGTGCGTGCTTCCCTGGCCGGCAGTTTGGTTTGGCATGTACAAATTGCATAGCATCGCTTGGACATTCTTTCTGTATCACGGCGTATGTCTTTTGCCTGCATCGATATGGGGCCGACAGCTATGGCTTTCGCATATACCGCGACCAACCGGACGACAGTGGGTAGTGCTGCTGCTGGCTTCGATTCTCTCGTGTTTGGTGGCGCTCGCGACATATTCCTTCACCGGTACCATGGTTGTTTCGCGAGCGCATGTGATGGGCGCGCTGACGGAGCGTGGCTACAAGGCGGGTGCACTCTTGCCACTTGCCATTTACTTCGTGATTGTTAATTCGACGCTGGAAGAATTATTTTGGCGTGGTGTCATTCTCAATGAGCTTGATTACCTCGATAAACGCTGGCGGTACGCAGGCACGCTTTTGGCTGCAATTGCTTTTGCCGCCTGGCACTATCTCGTGTTGCGTACGTTGCTAGAACCGGGGTTCGCGGAGCTTGCGGTTGTCGGTGTGATGCTGGTCGGTGTTTTCTGCTCATGGATTTATCGCCAAACGCAATCAATAGTGATGGCAATTCTCTGGCATGGGCTGGTGTTTGATTTGTCGATCATTGCCCTCTTTGCCGGATTGGCGCAGCGCGTGTAAAACGATGCAACGGCTTTGGTGCTATAAACTAACTTCGTAGCGGCGTCCGAATCACCGCGTTTCGACATTTTTCGACGGAGCCCATGACATGAGCGACGAAATTCACGACGTTCTGAGAACCCAAGAGTTGAGGCTGGTTGACAAGTCCGGTCGCGATTGCGCCGTTTTGAGCAGCGGTGAAAAAGGCAGCGTCAGCCTTTCGTTTCTCGACAGCGCAAATAAAGTGCGCACCAAAATCGGCGTTGGCGAAAACGGGCAAGCGGTGTTCGAACTTGGACATGCCGGTGGCGCGTCGAGTTTTTCAATTGTCGTCGAACAAGATGGTCGCGTCATTATCGAGGGAATCGACGCCGAAGGCGTGGAGCGATTCAAGCTTCAGTTAACCGGCAATGGCAGTCACACTGAGTTGTCGTTCCACGAGAAATATCGCAAGCCGAGAATGCTGTTGATGGCTGAGGATAAAGGACCGGCTGGGTTGTTTATCATGGACACAGACGGCAAGGCGTTGTTCACGACGACGTAGATCTTTGATCAGCGGGCTTATGCCCGCCGGTACAGAGGAGCGCAAGCGGCTCGCCTGCGGTTCTACTATTTCTTTTCGCTCTCGAACAATTCTTCTGCCGAGCGGATCAATTGCGATGGTGCCATGCGCAGCGCCTCAGCAATCGTCTTTAAAGTCCTCATCGAGAAATTGGTGCCACCAGTCTCCACGAATGCGATGTACTCGGCTGATAAGCCGGTGGAGTCAGCAACATGTTGTAAGCTCAGGCCGAGCTGCTCTCGGCGTTTCTTCATGCTCTGCCCTAAGAAGGGGATGAGACGCTCTATGGACATGCAGGAGTCGAAAATGGCGTGCGCGGGGTCGTTTTGCAGGCTGATCATAACATTGATTGTTCGCCGAACTTCCGCGCCGCTGAAGTGCTGCGGTTTTTATGATGGACAGCGGGTTTCATGACAACACTGCTCGTTTCTAAAAGTGCCACCACGTGCGGATTTCCAAAACGCGCAGGCCAACTATGTTTGGCCCAATCGCTCAAGGTAATTTGCGATAAATGTGTTGCTGTCTGTTGCGCGTGATGTTGGATGGAATGAACTTCGCCTATTGCGGGCCGGCGGTGTACTGCGATGGACATAGAAAAGGAGCAGGCTGGAAGCCGGCGACCCGGTGAATTTTTACGCGGCGATGCGCACCACGTTGTTGTCCATGCTGACGACGAGTACGCCGCAACTGCTCAGCGCGCGCACGATGCGCTCGGATTGCGCGCCAAAGAGCGACAGCGGAATCTGCAAGTTGCGTCCCTGACCGATGAGCGTCAAATCGCTAATGTTGCCGACTGAAAAGATCTCGGCAACCGACACCTGCTTGAGTGCGATGCTCTGCACGATCTGCCGTTCATCGACGACATCGTGCACAAACAACATCGCCTCGGTTCGCGTGATGACGAACTCATAGCGAAACGTACTGCGGCTCGATATGCGATTGGTGTTTATGTATAAACGAACGACAAAAAGACATGTTGCAATAAGCAGCCCGACACCCCAGCCAAGGTTGAAAGGCAGTACCCACAATGAAGTCACAAATGCTGCGCCCGCCAGCGTCCAGCCAAGGATCAGCGCCGCCGCTACCGGCAGCAGCGTTTGTTCATCCAGGCAACACTCTGAGACGAACTTGTAGTAAGGTCTGCGTGGAGATGCCATAAAATGTCCTCGATGTTCCCGTGGAGACAGGTGCCCAGGTTGTCGTGTTCCGCGAATTGGACGGAAGGTTAAGCAATATGGCGGAACAGCCGGCAACCAACATGGAAATTCGACAGTGTTTAAACAGTTGAGGTTATTTAGATGAAACGCCTGCCGCTGATTCTCAGCTCCCTCATGCTTATTTGCGTGAACAGTGCCGCTTACGCAGCTACCGACGCGCCGGACGCGCAAGCGAAGGAGTACAAGCGCCAGGGTGTGCAATATCAATCGCATGGACAGCTCGTGAAGGCGATCGACATGTACCAAAAGGCGATCGATATCAATCCGCAAGATGCTTCCAGCCACAACAACCTCGGATTGGCGCTCAAAGACATGGATCTTCTCGATGATGCCGAAGGACATCTGCGCGCCGCAATTCAGCTGAAGCCCGAAGATGCGAACTACGAATACAACCTGGGAATTGTGCTGATGCGCAAGAGCAATCTCGAGGGGGCCGAGGGAGCGTTTCAAAAAGCGATCGACATCGAAAACAACGATCCGGAATTTCTTTTTCGCATGGCGCAAGTCGAGTTGCTGCTCGGCAAATACGACAATGCCGAGAAGTCGATTCGCGAAGCGCTGAGCATTCGTTCTTATGACCCCATGTACAGCGAACTTCTGGGCGACGTCCTGCTGCGGCAAGTGAAAACGCTCGAGGCGGTGCAGGCATACAAGAAAGCGGTCACCAACAGCGGCCCGCACCACAACCCCGTACTGTCCAACAAGCTGGAGTACGCCGAATACCTGCTCCAGGGCAGTAAGAACAAGAGCACACCCTGAGGAACTCTTTCTCAGCCTTTTAGTCTAACCAGCAAAAGCGATGACGCCCTATCTCCTTCGAATGAAGGGCGCTTTCGTGTATTGGCGCCAGCCCTTTCCGGGAGAAAACCTATGACTATAAGGCCGAAACGCTCGTTTGCAGCGCTGGTCGTTTCAATGGGAGCGCTGGCATTGCTGGCGCCGGCATCATACAGCCAGACCGCCCCCAGTGCACCGCCCCTGCTCAACCCCGATAAAGCATCCGTCTCGGTCGATCCGCACACCAAAGAGCTGGACATAAAAGCTGTGACAAGCGGCGATCTCAAACAAGCGATTGGGTACGCTGTCCAGAATGGTGACCTCGATGCTTCCGACGGCAAGGAGCTAATCGACAAAATCACCGACATAGAAACTTTGATGGACCAATTCGATTTCATTCGCGACCAGGAAAGAACCATGATGAGTTCGGTTGGCTCTTCTTTCCACTGATCGGAGGTATCAAAAATGCAAGGGGATTTTGTCACTGACATGAATGAGATTCGCCGCCGCGCCCGCGAGCATGTGGAAGCGGGGCCGGTGACGTCGGCTTATAAAGCCGATAAAGACAAAGTTGTGAAACTGCTTAATGACGTGCTCGCTACCGAGCTGGTTTGCGTGCTTCGCTACCGGCAGCACTACCACGTCGCATCATCGATGTTTGCTGAAACGGTGGCCGCTGAGTTCAAACAGCACGCTGATGAAGAACAACAACATGCGGAAATGGTGGCAGAGCGAATTGAGCAGTTGGGTGGAATACCCGACTACAATCCGCAGGGCTTGCTCACCCGCAGTGCATCGGAATATAAGGCAGGCAAAGACTCGCTGATCGATATGATTCGCGAAGATCTGGTAGCCGAACGCATCGCGGTTGAAACATACACCGAAATGATTCGCTTTATCGGTGAAAAAGATCCGACCACGCGCCGGGTCTTGGAAGCAATTTTGGCGCAAGAAGAAGAGCATGCAGATGATTTGGCCAGCATGCTTACACACATCGATAACATCACTAAAGGACGCGGCTCGTAGTATGCAAGAAGAGAAGAAGACTAATCAGGGCGAGCGCGCTCCAGGCCCGTATGTGAGCGACGAAGAGTTCGCGGAACGCATATACGAAGAAGGGGCGCCGTTGGCGCCCCAATTCCAGGAACATCACGACATTTCGGTGACGGGCGGCAGCCTGCGATCGGGCAACGGCAAATCCGATAGCGACGCGGCCGCCGAGGAATCGTAGCGTCGTCAGCTGGCACCACTCGATGTAGCTGCGGGCGATAGCCCGCTTATCAGACGATCGCGTGCTTTCTAGGCGATTACGTGCTTTCTAGGCGGTTACGCGCATCTTTGGGAGCGCTACTATATCATGTCGGGTAAAGGGGGGAGGACCTCCGTTCGCTCTGCAATATATACTTGCTCTACTTTCGAGGGACGCACAAAGGGCCGTCGCGTGTGATCAGAAAATTGCGTGAGACGCAACTTTTCGTTTCATGCCACGAAATTTTCCGATCGGGCTGAAGAGTAACCCTGCGAAGCCCATTATTATGGACACGCAGTCATTTCCGTCCGGCTGCTTGCCGTTCGCGTTGCAGCTGACGGTCTAATGCTGGTCTCGCTCGCTGCGGTCCGCCGCTCAAGGATCCCAACAACAATCCGTAAATCGCATGTGCAATCAGCACCTCAACAAATGCCGCGAACGGATTGGAGGTGTGGAATGAAAAAAAGCCTTCTCCCATAATCGGTGCCACCACTAATCCGCGGAGTGCCCATAGGATGATTCCCCAAGTCAAACCTCTTTGCCATGGCCGAGCCCCGGGAAGATTCTCGTAAAGCATCACCGAGTAGAGAATCGGAAACACCAGAGTGCCGAGCGCGAAATATTCAACCGGCTCAGCCCACCAAGTGTAATGGGGAGAGAGGGTCGATAGTAAAACGAAGACATTCAATCGCGGGGCACCAAACAGAGGCATCGTATAAAGAAATGCCAGAATAGCGACACATCCCACGAAGCCTGAGGCCATCGCGCGGATCGGACGTATCGTGCTGTACATCTGCTTGCCTCGCATATGTCTCAAGCCGGACGGACGCATGGCGCCTCGGCCTGTTCCCGAATGGTTGAGATGGAGGGTGTCCGTATCGTAGCGGCGGGCGGAAGCCCGCTTTTCGGGGACGAGGGCTTCCGCCCGCCGCTATGATGAAAGAAAAAGCGAAGAGCAAGGCTCTACCACCTTGCTCTTCTGGGCTCCGCTGAAGCCTGTTGGCTCGCTTGGGCAGATAACAAACCTACATCGGTTTTACTTCTGCGTCGATGATGTCATCGCCTGAATTCGATGAGGCTCCCGCGCCGCCGCCTGGATAGGTTCCGGCTCCGGCGAAGCCTCCTGCACCGGGGAATCCTCCCGGTCCGGCTCCGGCGAATCCGCCAGGTCCAGCACCATATGCAGTGCCGGCTCCGGCCGCCGCGCCGGCTGCTTGAGCCGCGTGCAGCTCTTGCTGAATTCCCTGCAAGGAAGTCTTGAGCTCTTCAACAGAGTTCTTGATGCCCGCGCTATCTGTGTCACTCTTGATCTTTTCGCGCAGCTCCGCAACCAACGCGTTTACGCGTGATGTGCTCGCTTCGCTTACTTGACCGTTGAGATCCTTGAGCTGATGCTCAGCGGTATAGCACAGCGAGTCGGCCTCATTGTGCAGGTCAACTTTCTCTTTGCGAGCGCGGTCTGTTGCCGAGTTGGCTTCGGCTTCCTTAACCATGCGTTCGATGTCGCTCTTGGTCAAATTTGTGCTCGCCGTGATCGTGATCTTCTGTTCCTTGTTGGTGGACAGATCTTTCGCTTTCACGTTGAGGATGCCGTTGGCGTCGATGTCGAAGCTCACTTCGATTCGTGGCAATCCACGCGGCGACGGCTGGATGCCGTCGAGGCGGAAGTTGCCGAGCATCTTGTTGTCGCGTGCCATCGGACGCTCGCCCTGGAACACATAGATGTCCACTGCCGGCTGGTTGTCTTCCGCGGTCGAAAAAGTCTCCGACTTGTGGCACGGAATCGTCGTGTTGCGATCCACGAGTTTGGTGAACACGCCACCCATCGTTTCCAATCCCAGCGACAACGGTGTCACATCGAGCAGCACCACGTTCTTCACTTCGCCGCCCAACACGCCGGCTTGGATGGCGGCACCTACTGCCACCACTTCGTCGGGGTTAACGCTCTGGTTAGGCTCTTTGCCTGCGGTAAGTTTCTTGACGAGGTCTTGCACCGCCGGAATGCGAGTCGAACCACCGACGAGCACCACCTCGTCGATCTCTGAAGCCGAGAGTTTGGCATCGGCGATCGCCTGCTCGACAGGTTTGCGGCAGCGTTCCACCAGATGACGTGTGAGGTCGTCGAATTTCGCGCGCGACATTTTCATGTCGAGGTGCTTGGGTCCGGTCGCGTTTGCCGTGACGAACGGCAACGAGATAGTTGTTTCACTCACAGACGAAAGTTCGATCTTCGCTTTCTCAGCTGCTTCCGTCAGGCGTTGCAATGCTTGCGAGTCTTTGCGCAAGTTTATTCCCTCGAGTTTTTCAAACTCGTTTGCCAGCCATTCGACCAGCGCGCGGTCAAAGTCATCGCCGCCCAGGTGCGTATCGCCGGCCGTTGATTTCACTTCGAACAATCCTTCGCTTACCTCGAGCACCGACACATCGAAAGTGCCACCACCCAAGTCGAATACGAGGATTGTTTCGTTGGTTTTCTTGTCGATGCCGTACGCTAACGCCGCGGCTGTCGGCTCGTTGATGATGCGCAAGACATCGAGCCCGGCAATGGTGCCTGCGTTTTTCGTGGCTTGACGTTGCGAGTCATTGAAGTATGCAGGTACTGTGATTACTGCGGATGTGATCTTCTCGCCCAGATACTTCTCAGCATCTTCCTTGAGCTTGCGCAATACCATGGCCGAGATTTCCTCGGGCGTGTACTGCTTGCCTTGAATGCCTACTCGGCAGCTGCCATCCGGCGCCTGCTGAACTTTATATGAAACCATGGAGCGTTCGTTGGCCACCTCATCAAAGCGGCGACCGATGAACCTCTTTATTGAATAAACGGTATTCTCCGGGTTAAGCACAGCCTGGCGGCGGGCCAATTGCCCGACGAGGCGCTCACCCGTTTTTGTAAATGCCACCACCGATGGGGTCGTGCGCGCGCCCTCGGCGTTGGCGATAACTGTCGGTTGTCCGCCTTCCATTACAGCGACGACAGAGTTGGTTGTGCCTAAGTCAATTCCTACAGCTTTTCCCATACGGTAATTCTTCCTTGTTGATTCCCTGAAGCCGATTGCTCGTTTGCTTAATGGTTGCTTTAGTATTAGAACGAGCGTTCTAGAATTAGTTTTAGTCCCTCCGGCGCTCCCCAAGCCAAAATCACAGTATTCCTTAAGAATGCCGGCGCATCCGTATATAAGGATGGGTCGCATCAGGCGCGGCGAGCGGTACGCCGAACGCTGAGCTGCGCTGCGGGGACTGCAAAATGTCCCCAAATTGAAAGTCCGAGCACAAGGGAGAAGCTCGGACTTTCAGGGGGGTAGGGGTAGGGGGTAAGGGGGCGGGGGAAGTTAGGCGCGGATGGGAGGACGATAGGAGAAGGAGGGGGGAAACGAGCGGGGGTCAGAATTTGCGGGGAGCTCAGGAGGGCATTGTGCAGGAAAACCCAAGTTGAACCGTGGCACCGACAAACGGGCGACAGCACCGGGGGAATGGGCTGGCGCGCGATCTGTAGAACCTTAGACCGAAAGAGAAGTAGATGAACTTGGCTTGAGTGTACTTATATTAAGCGGAGCTAATTATGAT
>DATNQY010000027.1:0-15542 GCA_036703785.1 Candidatus Obscuribacterales bacterium | reverse complement strand
ACAATCGCCGCCCTTGTCGGTCCGGAATCACTTACCGACTCGACGCGCATGAAGGCCGGCACCGCGCAAAAAATGATCTTGAACTTGATCTCTACTGCCACCATGGTGCGGCTCGGCAAAGTGTTCGAGAACCTGATGGTCGATCTCAAACCAACCAATGAGAAATTGCGCGAGCGCGCTGCTTCGATCATCTGCACCGTATGTGATGTCGAGCGTCATGTCGCCGAAGGAGCGCTTGTGGCCAGCGGCAACAAGGTAAAGACGGCAATCCTGATGGTGAAACGCAAGCTCGGTCGCGCCCAAGCGGAGACTTTGTTGACAAAGAACAACAACAAGTTAAGAGCGGCGTTGGATTGCGAAATCTAGCTGCGTAGAACGCGGGCAAAGTTGAACACGAAGAGGCAGGCTTTGCCGGTTTCAGAGGCGGCCTTGGAGATAATCTTGCTTATCTTGGCTGCATCCCCTTCATACTGTGAGGGCATGGCGCCGCCGAGGGATACGAGGAGCGCGTCACCAAGGGCGGTGCGAAGCTCTTCCATGGTTTGATAACGCGCGTTGGGATCTTTGATCAGGCACTTCATCACCACTTGCTCAACGATCTTGGGCAGGTATTTGCCGTGCTTGGTTTGAGAGAATGGTCTTGGCGCCACGAACAGATGCTTGCTCATGCAGTCGACGGTGGTGGTGCCTTTGAAGACTTTTTCGCCGCTCAGTATTTCATAGAGCACACAGCCCAGTGAATAAATGTCGGAACGGCCGTCGAGCCGGTTGCCGCGGCACTGCTCGGGGCTCATGTACGAAGGACTGCCGAGCGTTTCTCCGCTCTTTGTCAAATCACGCGAGTCTTCGGTCATGATGTGCGCCAAACCGAAGTCGAGGATCTTTGTATTGTAAATGCCGGCCGGCTCCTCGATAAACATGATGTTGCTCGGCTTGATGTCGCGATGAACTATGCCCTTCTTGTGCGCGGCGGCAAGAGCGTCGCAAGCTTGCATGAAAATGTCCAGGATCACGGGCAATCGCACCACTCGCTGCTGTGAGGCCAATACCGAAAGGCTCTCGCCGACGATGTGCTCCATGACCAGGTAAGGACGGCCGCTCGGCAACATCCCATAGTCGTGAACCGCGATCACATGCTCATTGCGCAAAGCGCTTATCGACTGCGCTTCTCGCTGAAAGCGGGCGACTTTATCCAGGTCGCTGACATATTCCTGGTGCAGGACTTTGACGGCAACGATTTGATTCAAGGTCTTGTGCCGGGCCCGATAGACGCAGCCCCAGCCGCCCGAACTGATACGTTCTAAGATCTCTAACTTGCCGTCGATGGTCGTGCCGACCAGCTCATCGATGATTTTCGGAGCCAGGAGCGTATCGTCGAATGGGCAGACGGTGATCGACTCGGGCTGGAATTCGCGTCGGCAGTTGGGGCAAATTTTGCCGATGATGTCTCGTTTGAGTTGAGCCATAAATTAGTAAGCGAGGAGGGCGAGAAGCTGGCTGGCCGCGCAACGCGCAGCGGAGAGAAAACGCCGGAGAAAGAACCTGATCGGTCAAAGAATACTGCAGGGGCGAGGGGTTGTCAAGAAAAATTTATGGCGATCAGGTTGGGGGCGAGTGTGGTTTGATCTACTGCCTATTCCGGTCCCGAAGGAGAAGCACATGCCTAACGTCAAACCAGTTCCCGACCACATGCACACGATTAACGTTTATCTGACCGTCAAAAACGCCCCTGAGGCCATCGAATGGTACAAGAAAGCGTTTAATGCCACTGAACATCACCGCTCGTTGGGTCCGGACGGCAAGAGTGTGATGCACTGCGAGCTGCGCGTGGGCGATTCCACTTTCATGCTCAGCGATGAATTCCCGGAAATGAGCTGTAAATCGCCGCAGACGCTGGGCGGCACGCCAATGGCCATGTTTATGTATGTGGACAACGTCGACCAGGTCTTCGAGAACGTCACCAAAGCCGGCGCCAAAGTGACCATGCCGCTCGGCGACATGTTCTGGGGCGACCGTTACGGACAGGTGGTGGATCCGTACGGTCACAAGTGGGGCATCGCCACCCATAAAGAAGATCTGACTCCCGAGCAGGTGAAGCAGCGCCAGGAGCAGTTCATGAAGCAAACGGCGGGCACGCACAAGTAAGCGTTCCAAAACAGCGGGGGGAGGCGCAATGCGCCTCCCCTACGTTTTTGCCGTTTGAGCAAGCAGATCGAGAACGGTTGACAGAGGCAGCGGCACAGAGGGCATTGTGGTGGGCGGATTCAGCTGCAATTCGAAGAAGACGACGTCGTGCCAGGCACTATCTTTGTAGCCGATGTTTTTGCATACACCGACGCGGGTAAATCCGAAATGCTCATGCAGAGCCACACTCGCGGCATTCGGCAGAGTGATGCCGGCCATGACGGACACGAAGCCTTGCGCTTTCAGCAAGGTGAGAAGCCGTTCGTACAGTGCCTTGCCAACGCCCTTGCGGTGAGCGTTTTGCGCGACGTAAACGGAAGTTTCCACCGACCATCTGTATGCCGGACGATCGCGAAACTCGTGACCATAGGCATATCCGACAATCTGATCGCCATCGATTGCCACGAGCCAGGGAAACGTGCGCAGTGTGTCGGCGATGCGGCGTTCCATTTCCTCGACAGCCGGGGGCTGCAGCTCGAAAGTGATGGGAGTCGAGATATAAGCCTCGTAGATTTTGCGGATTGCTTTAGCGTCTTGCGCTGAAGCCAGTCGGATTGTCATGCTCACAGGGGGGTTCCTCAAAAACGATCAGTATAATCGCCGGCGGCATTTGGCGCAAAAGACGCGCAGTCCGTTTTTTTGATAGAAGCGCATCTCGTGCCATTGCCGGTTGTAAGCCATATAAAGACGATCGTCAGCTTTGCCGCGGAAGGCTATGTGCACGTTGGGTTGATCGCAGCATGGGTTTAGCTGCGCCTCGTCGAAATCGTGCGGGTCACGCGGCTCGGCATCTTGCCTGCCGCCGCGATCGCTCGCGGTGCTTTCTTCACCGCCGCCTCGCTCACGGCCAGTCAGTTTATTCCAGAGATCGCGTCCTTGTTGCCACATAATTTTGCTGCACCATATGCGGTGATGGGGACCGCCTGCCGTTTCCAGCACCCAGCGGCATACATGCCGCCGCTAGGAGGCAGCGGTTTTCACCTTGGCGGGAAGGCGAATGGTGAACGTGGAGCCCTGTCCGGGAATGGAGTCGACGTCGATGGTTCCGTGATGACGGGCGATGATTTCGCGCGTGATTGCCAATCCCAAGCCGGTACCGCCGGCGGTGCGGGTTCGCGCTTTATCGCCGCGATAGAATCGTTCGAAGATGTGCGGCAAGTCAGCGGGATCGATACCGCTGCCGGTGTCCGAAATCATGATTTCCACCTTGTCGGGCTCGATGATTCTGGTCGCCAATTTCACTGTCCCGCTAACGGGCGTGTGATTGATGGCGTTGGTTAAGAGATTGACGATGGCGCGCTGCAATCGGATTCCGTTGCCGTATACAACGAGCCCATCGATGTTCGTTTCATTGGAAACAGCCACCTGCTTCTTGGCTGCTTGCGGGCGAACTTGCTCAACGGCAACCTGAGCCAGTTCCTGAACGTTGACCTCTTCCTTCCATTCTTTCTCGACGCCGCCGTCAAGCTTGGCGATATCGAGCAAATCGCGCAGCAGATTCGATTGCCGTTCGACCAGATTTTCCAGTGAGTGCAAAAATTGATAGCGCAAGTCGGGATCTTCGACGGCGCCCGCCTGCAGAGCTTCCACTACGGAGCCTATGGCCATGGTCGGCGTTTTCAGCTCGTGGCTGGCGTTGGCGATAAACTCCTGACGCAACCGTTCTTCTTCGCGCAGCCGACCGATCATCTGGTTGAACGAAAGCGCCATCTCGCCAATCTCATCATTACGCTCGACCGGAACGAACACCGAGATGTCGCCGCTTTTGGCGATCTTCTTGGCCGATTCACCCATGTTGGTGAGCGGTCGAGTCAGACGGCGCGCCAGCCACAAGCTGATCAATATGGTGACGATCAATGTGGCGAAGATAATTTCGAGGAAGATAATCAAGTCGCGATTAAGACGCTGGTTGATGTCGGTGAGCGGGACGCCGACGCGGATGACGCCGTTGGTTTGTCCGGCCGAACGCACCGGATAGGCGACGTAGAGCCAATTGGTGTGAGTCTGCGGCACGTGCTTTTGCACAATCGCCTCGATGCCTGCTAAGGCATCGTTGATCTCCTGCTCGCTGCGGATGTTTTCGCCTTCGTGTAGATTGCGTGGACCGGAATCGGCAATCACGTGTCCATCAGCCGTGACCACGGTAATTGCATAGCCGAATCGGTTGGCGTGGCGGTCGGTGGCAGCTTGAATGCGATTGGTGGCAAGCTCGGAATCAAGACCGAGGTCGTTGTCAATTTCAAGGGCGAGATGAACGGCGGCCACTTCCATCGAGTTGCGCAAGTCATCGACCTTCTCCGATTGCATCGTACGCAACGCCCAGAAACTGACGATGCCGAGCGCGAACATGATCAGCAAGACGTAGGTAAACAGAAGTTGGTTGGCAAGACTTCTGCTGAGCCATCTGGTAAATGGACGAAAAATCGGCATGTAACCAGATTATAGGCAATAAGCCTCATCGGTGCACCGTTTCCCACTGAAAACGGCCGGCGGGGATCAAATATTATTGGTTTATAGAGAGCTTTAAGACAATTTGACCGTTGTGTGAGAAACTAGGAGAACTTTCTTTAACGGCTGCGCTGGCTTGATAAAACTCATGCGTGAATAAGCGGCGCAGTTGCGGTTTCAAGAATTGATTTATTGGAGGTCCGTATCAAATGTCAGCCGTGGCTAACGTTACCGACGACTCGTTCGACACAGAAGTCATCAAAGCCGACTTGCCCGTGCTTGTCGATTTCTGGGCGCCGTGGTGCGGTCCTTGTAAGGCAGTAGCGCCGGTCGTTGATGACCTTTCCAAAGAATACGAAGGTCGTTTGAAAGTAGTGAAGCTGAATACGGATGAAAATCCGAAGACAGCTCAAGCGTACACAATTCGCGGCATTCCAAGCCTTTATTTGTTCAAAAAAGGCCAGGTCGTCGAGACCGTAGTTGGCGCCGTTCCAAAATCCACGCTTGCCAACGCAATCAACAAGCACCTTTAAATAAAACCGGCCGGTCTTTGACGCCTCTGGTTTGCCGCGCACGCTAGCGACGGCAAAAATTCACCCGTGTTTTTCCTGGTTGCATACACTGGGTTACACCCAGGCTCACTTTTACTTTCCTGGATATACTTGAGGTGTCAGCCTCAGAAAGAGTGTTTCCATGAAAGAAGCGATTGTCTCCTTCCTAGTCGCCCTGGTTATCGGGGCCGGAATCAACGGACTCGCGGGCGCGGGACTTCTGTCCAACCCGTCGCCAATGGAGAAGCCGGCCAATCCTGCGCAGGGGACGTCTGACGGAGACGCGAGCCTCGTGGCCGAGACAGGCGACAGTAGCTGGAGTACCGATGTGGCATCCTCTTCAACGCCGGTCTTTGTCGACTTTTACGAAGACGGCTGCCAGCCGTGCAAAGAGATGGAACCGGTAATTACCAAGCTGGCGAGCGAGTACAAGGGCAAAGTGAAGTTTCTGAAGGTGAATGCCATGCAGGCGCCTGCCACGATTTCTCGCTATTCCGTGCAAGCACTACCTACTTTCATGGTCTTCAAAGACGGCAAGACTGTCGATTCGTACATGGGAATCGTTCCCTACAACGTGCTGAAGGGCGTCATGGACAAGGTTTCAGCCGACAACGCCGCCTCAGCAACCAACCCGCCCAACGTCTAAGCGATCCACCACTCATGGAAGGCTGGGGCGCCCGAAAGGCTGCCGGCTTGCCTTGGCGTTAACCAGGCGGCTTCCGTTGGTAGCCTGGCGGGCTTCCGTTGGTAGGCTAGCGGGCTGACGGCCGCCGTTACAGGGAATAGATCTCTAGGGGAATTGATAGAGTAAAACCGAGGTAGTGAGTTAAAATGGCTCTTATCATCGAGCCGAAACCCGCTTCCAATCGAGGTGTCACATGCAAGGTACGGTCAGATTCGTAGGCATTTTAGTTTTCTGCATGCTGGCATCCGCCGTCATGAACACGGTGATGATGGAATTGCACGTCATGCCCAAGCAAGTGGCCTCACGCGTAGGCGTTGTGGAATCTGAAGGCTCGAATCAGGGCAGCGCTCTCAAGCCCGACCGTCAGGATGTCCAGTACGGAGATTTCTGGCTGGTAGACCAGGTGCCTTGTTGAACGGGTGGTTATATCACGTCGGTCGACGCGACAAATGGTAAGTATCAAGTTCGATTCCCGATGGGCATCTAGTCCGTTGGGAAAGCCAGGAGAAAGATCATGTTGAAACCTTGGGCAAAGTGGATGCTCATCATCTTGTGGGTGGTGCTACTTCTATGCACGACGTCATACTGGAACCCATTCACGTCGCTGCCGGCATTGCTCAAGTACGGCGTGGTGTCAGTGGTGGCCGCTGCCATCTTCGGCGCCATGTATGTGATTTTCTGGTTCTACATTTTAATGGCGGTAATCTTCCCGCTGCCGCCACGCGCCGACGCTCGAGCGCCCAAAGGCGTCTGGAAGAGCGTGTTTCCGTTTTTGTTCAAAGAGCCCAAGATCAATCCAAAAGCGCCGCAACGCATTGATGAGCTTATCGGAAACGCACAAGCGAAGATGGAAATTCGCGAAGTAATCGACATGATCGCCAATCCGCAGAAGTATGCGGCATCGGGCGCCGACTTGCCGAAGGGCATGTTGTTCGTTGGACCGCCCGGCGTCGGCAAGACATTATTCGCCCGCGCCATAGCCAATGAGGTTGGCATGCCGTTCTACGTCGTAGAAGGCGGCAACATCAGCGGCCTGATTATGGGTTTGGGTGTGCTGAAACTGAAGACGTTGTTTGCGAAGTTGCGGCAGCACGGAAAAGCAATTCTGTTCATCGACGAAATTGATTCTATGGGCAGCCGCCGCCAGCAGGATCGCGGCATGGGCGGCGTCGCTGACATGAATATGACTTTGAATACATTGCTGACCGAGATGGACGGTTTCAAGAGTTCCGACATCATGGTCATCGGTGCCACCAATAACGATGGCTCACTCGATCCCGCTTTGATGCGCGCCGGCAGAATGGATCGGCGCATCTATTTCCAAACGCCCGATCCCGACGAGCGCAAGGACCTATTCAAGTATTACCTGGGCAAAGTGAATGCCGATCCGATCATTGATTATGAGGAATTGTCCAAGCTGACCGCCAGCTATTCGCCTGCAGAAATTGCCAGTACTGTCAACGAAGCTGCTTTGATTTGCCAGCGGCCGGGCGGTCCCCAAAAGGTCAACATGGAAATGATCGAACAGGCATTGACGCGCCTGTCCGTCGGTCTCGAGCGCAGCCTGGCGGGCTCGCATGTCACCTTCAGCACCGTGGACGGCAAAGTGCGGCTATCGGATGTGATTGGGATCGACGACGTCAAACAGGACATCGAAGAGATTGTCAGCTTCCTGAAGCACGGACAGGATCTGCGCGCAATCGGTGCAAAAATTCCCAAAGGCATATTGCTCATCGGACCGCCTGGCGTCGGTAAGACGATGTTAGCCAAAGCCATGGCAAACGAGGCGAACGTTCCGTTTTACGGACTTTCAGCCAGCTACCTGAAGGGCGTCACCGCCGGTGAGGAGGTCGGATTCATCCGCGCGATCTACTCTCAGGCACGCAAGAGCCCGGCAGCGATCGTTTTCATCGACGAGATAGATGCTATTTCCGGAACCATGACCGAAATGGGCAGCCAACGCACCAGTGGCTTAAACCAACTGTTGATAGAGCTCGATGGATTTGCCGCCAGCAACGTCATCACAATTGGTGCTACTAACAATGAAAATTCGCTTGACCCGGCGTTTATGCGTTCAGGTCGATTTGATCGCAAGGCATACGTAGGATTGCCGGATGCCGAATCGCGCAAGGAAATTTTCAACAAATATCTGGATGACGTAAAACATTCGGATAATCTGGACCGCAATAAACTCGCTCAGCTGAGCACCAATTTCTCAGGGGCTGATATTGCTGCAACGGTTAACGAGGCAGCGATCATCGCTATCCGCAAAGGTCACAAAGTTGTCGAGCAAGAAGATCTCAACGAAGCCGTTGACCGCATTTCTGCGACTGCCGGCCATAAGCTCAATACAATGGGCATGAACTTGTCCCGCGTACCCGACCTCGAAGTAAAACTCGATGACGTCAAAGGCATGGATGAAGCCATCGCCGAAGCCGCCGAAATGGTGGCATTGTTGAAAAACATGGATAAGATCGTTGATCTCGGTCTGAAGGTGCCGAAAGGGCTTTTGCTCGTCGGACCTCCCGGTACCGGCAAGACGATGCTCGCCAAGGCGATAGCAAATGAAGCCGGCGTCCCCTTCTATGCTTTGTCGGGCGGCGATTTCCAGTCGATGTGGGCCGGCGTCGGTGCCAACCGCGTTCGCGCCGTGTATGAGCAGGCTCGACGGAGCGGCAAACCAGCAATTGTGTTTATTGATGAAATAGATGCGATCGGAGGAAGGCGCGGCACCGATTTGGGTGGTGGCGCAATCCAAGACTCGAACAAGACGCTTAACCAGTTTCTGGTTGAGCTCGACGGATTCGGCAAGCACAAGGTGTTAACGATCGGAGCGACAAACAACGCCACCATGCTCGATCCGGCACTGCTTCGTTCGGGACGATTCGATCGTCAAATTGACGTTCCGCTTCCCAACATTGAAGGCAGAGAAGCGATACTTCGCCATTACCTGAAGAAGCTGAAAATTGAAGAGACCGTCAGCATTCTCGATATTGCTCGGATGACGGTATTCCAAAGCGGCGCTGATCTGGCCAATATGATCAACGAAGCTGGGTTACTCGCGATCAGAGATGGCAGAACTACGATTGCTCAGTCCGACCTGGTGGAAGCTTTTCAGCGAGTAATCATGGGAACTCCTTTCAGTCGACAAGTGATTTTGGAAGAGCTGATGGAGACCGCGTGGCACGAGGCAGGACATGCGATAGTCGCGTATTTCCGCAGCAAGCGTGAACGCGTCCAAATAGTTACTGTCGTGCCGCGCGGGCGAGCCCTCGGCGTTACGTGGCGCTTCGAAAAAGAAGAACGCATGTCCAAGAGCGAACAAGAGTTCTTGGTCGACATCGAAATTTCATTGGGTGGTTACGTAGCTGAGAGATTGCATCGCGATACCTCATCGGCTGGTGTCTCGTCGGACCTGGAAAAGGCCGGAGCGCTTGCCAGTGCAATGGTTAGAGATTGGGGGATGGGCTCGTTCAAGTTCAACACGACTACAGCCTTTGCCACTGATCGTTTCGACCCTGACCGCCGTCGCCATGCCTCACCTGAGACCGAGCGTGAAATCGAAATCGAGATCAAGCGCATCGTTGACAAATGCTTGAAGAATGTCGAAGACTTGCTGCGAGCGCATCGCCCACAGTTAGAGCGTCTCGCCCATGCTTTGATTGAAAAGGAAACCCTTTATTATCGAGATCTCGTACGCATTCTTGAGCCAGATCGCAGCGACGCCGACATCGAAGCGGAAATCGCCATTTTATCTGAGCGCAGACGCGTGGGTAAACCGCCGGTGATCAATCTCGAGGCCATTATGGGACTGGGCGGTAAAGGTAAAGCGGGCAATGGCGGGAGCGGCTCCGCAAGCGGAAGTTCTGCGACACCGCCTGCGAGCACGAACAACCAGGATAATACTAAGACCGAGTAATCAGCTCGAACATGGAGCGGCGGCGGCGCGACCGCCGTCAGCTGTCCTACGGATTGAAGGCGAACAAGAACGTATTGATCAAGTTGTACGCGCCGTGAGCAATGATGGTGGTCGTTGTATTTGTGTACTTACGCACGACACCAAGTCCGCAGGACCAGATGCCGATTTGAATCATGAGCAGGGGCATGTGATTGAACTGCCCGTGCAAAATTCCGTGCAGCGCTCCGGCCGGCACGATACCGAAGACCGGCTGTAAGCCGCCTCGCATCAACGTTTCTTCGCCTATACCCGCGCAAATGGCGGTGGCCACTGAAAGCAGTGCAGCCGGACCTGCGCCGCCGCCGGCCGAGAACGTGCCGGTATTATACTGACCGAGTTTTACGCCGATGCCCGCTTGGGGGGTGCCGGTATAGAGCGACCACACATAGTCGTAGACGAAGGTGCCAATGAGCGTGAAGAAAGCTACGCCATAGTGCCAGGGCTCCGGCTTGACGATGCCCAGTCGCCGCAGCACTTCGCCAGGCTTCCTGGCGACGAAAATGCCGGCGCCGCAGGCAGCCAGAATGACCAATCCAAATAGGTTATACGAGAAAAGCGAATCGATCGGCACCGGGAATGGGATGCCTATCATGGGCATATTCCAGCTTTCCGGGCTGATGTTGGCGAGCAACGAACAGATAGTAGTGACGTAAATCCACAGGCCATTGAGGTGGGGCATCGATTCGGCGATGAATATACGGCTGGATTGGAACCGCTCTTTAAGCGGTTGTTTGCCGATTATCGCGGCGATCATTTGTCCGCCGACGAGGAAGTCTACGCCGGTGAAAACATAGGACAAGCCTTGCCTAACCGGCTTAAACAGCATGATTCCGGTGAGCACGGCCATAACCAATGTAACGGCTTGGGCCCATGGAGAGGCGCTGTCGGCGCGTGTCGGGTAATAACTGAAAACCGTGTACAGCTCAGCGACACAGGCGAAACCATAAATGACGCGCAACGTCCATTGGATCCACGGCTGGCTCCTGGCCCCGTGGGCGGCAAGTCCGAGGACTGAAAGTACGAGAATTACGACCAGGTCTGCCACTTTGTGATTTGTTTCCTAGAGAATTAATCTTTTGTATACGTGGTAAGATATTGTCAAGAACGCGTTGTTTAGCTAGTCTCTATCATAGTTTGTAGACAAGACAAACGCTAAGTCCAAAACCCCAACGTCTGTTCGAGAAGTTCGAAGCTCGGAGGTCAAAATGAAAAAACTACTTACAGCGGCATTATTGACGGGCGCATTAGGCGTTACCGTGTCAGCCGCTCTGGCTAACCCAATTTTGGGACCAGTCAGCGCACCAGCTCCACACGTTTTCGCCATGCCAGTCAACACAGTACCTATTCAAACATCCATGCTCAATGGCTATCGCGCCGTGAGAGCCTTCTGGGTATCCAGAGGGATCGTCAGGTAGCGAGCCTCCTTTGACCGTAAGCTTCGGACTTATCGAGCCGCCCGCAAGGGCGGCTCTTTTTTGGCCGGTGGCTCAAATCACCGCTTGAAAACCACAACCCGGAAGCCTCGTCGAACGCGGAACTAAACCGCTATCGGTTGAACTTTTAAAACGGCCATGGGGAGGCGGGTGGATGCCAAGATGGACTTATTTTCCGATGCGGATGACGACTTCGTCGGGACCGGCCAGATTGAGGCGTTCGCGCGCCAGGCGCTCGATGCCGCTAGACGAGCGGTAGTTGGTTAATCCGTCGCGAAGCTCTTTGTTGACCTGTTGCGCCTGAACCTGCCCGGCTTTCAGTGCAACCGACTGGTTGTGCAAAAAGATCTGCCTCTCAATGCTGCCTACAATTGAGCGCCCAGCATGGTACAGCGCCAAAAGAGTAACGCTGGCTATGAGTGAATCGCGCAGGACTTTGAAGTTATTCACGGCGCACCCCTGAGAGTCGAATCTTACCTTTTCAACCCCGGCCTGTCCAGAGTGAGGGCGTCATCAGGCGCGCGCCGGCTGCTTATCAATTGAATGGATTATGTCGTGAGCTTGTTTTTCGAAGGCGGCAGACATCTGATCGAGCGTTTGCTCGGAGGTGGATTCGAAATATAGGCGAACCAGCGGTTCTGTTCCGCTGGCGCGCACTAGCGTCCAGGTATTGCTGTCTATGTAGAATTTGAGCCCGTCTTTGCGATCGACGCGTTCGACTTTGAAGCTGCCGATCTTGTCGAAAGGCTTGGCCTTGAGCTGGTCGATGAGTCCACGTTGCGTAACCGGCGTCAAATGCAAGTCTATGCGTTTGGCGAAGAATTGCATGCCGGCTTCGTTTAGCAGGTCTTGCCAAATTTGGGCGAGAGGCTTTTTCTCGTACGCCATCATTTCCAGTACCAGCAGACCGGCAAGGATGCCGTCCTTTTCCGGTATGTGTCCTTTCACTGACAAACCGCCGGATTCCTCGCCGCCAATCAGTACGTCCTTTTGGCGCATGATCTCGCCTATGTATTTAAAGCCCACCGGCGTTTCAATCGCCTCCAATCCATAGACCTGGGCGAGTCGATCTAGAAGATGAGTGGTAGCCACGGTGCGTACAATAGCGCCCTTCAGTCCATGGTTTTTGAACAGGTGTCTGGCAAGCAAACAAAGAATCTGGTTGGGCAGGTAATAGGTTCCCTTGTCGTCGATGATGCCGAAGCGATCGGCATCGCCATCAGTGGCCAGTCCTAAGTCGAAGTGTTCACTGGTTATCGTTTTGATCAGGTCCCTCAAGTATTCCGGCTTAGGCTCGGGCATGCCGCCGCCGAACAAGGGATCGCGCCAATTGTGTAGAGCCTTGCTCGGCACTTGATGGTCTTCTAGAAGAGTATCCAGGTAGCCGCGGCTGGTACTGTATATGGTGTCACAAGCCACCTTCAACCCGGACGATTGAATTTTCTTCCAGTCAATCCGTTTGTTGATCGCCTCGAAATAAGCCGGCTTAGCATCGAAGGTCTCTATGGATGCGGGCTTGGCTTCGTAATGCTCCGGCAAATCGTTGAGGTGGGAAACAATTGAGTTGGTGATTTCCACGGTTGCCGGACCGGCATAATCCGGAATGTATTTTATGCCGCAGTATTGTGGTGGGTTGTGGCTCGCCGTCAAGTGCAAAGCGCCTGCGGTGGGCTCGATTTGCGTGGCCCAGGCAATGGCCGGAGTCGGCACATCACGGGAGGCGACGCGCACAGCAATGCCCATCTCCATAAGCACTTGCGCAGCGCGTTCGGCGAATTTGTCGGCCAAAAAGCGGGTGTCATATCCAATAAGCACAGGTGGTCTGGCTGAACCCTTGTAGTAGTGCCCTTTGACGTATTGCCCGGTGGCGTAGGCGACTCGCTCGACGTTGGCGAAAGTAAACTGCTCGGCGATTATCGCGCGCCAGCCGTCGGTGCCAAAGGTAATGGAATGAGACATATCAACTCCTTACTAACTAACTCTCATCAGATAATCGTGGACCGACTCCCAGGCGGTAACCGCCTGCCGTCTGGATGGCCAGGCTTTGTGCACGGCGCGAGTTGCCGGCGCGCTGACAACCAGGGGTCTCAGGTCCAAAAGGTCGTCTTCGCTGGCGAATTCGATTACTGTACCGTCGCGTCCGTAAAAGCGAAAGTTGAGCTGACGCGGGTCGGCACCAGGCGTGGTGCCGGGCAATGCCTGCGAGGGGCCGAACATCGTCGCCATCCGAAAGCCGTCATGCGTGAAGAGCGAGGTCACAAAACGGCTGCCTCGCTCGTCGGAAATGCGGCGGCGTTCGCTGTGAATGCCTGAGACCAGATCGAGGCTGAAGTATTGGCCATTGATGCCGTGCAGGTAGAAGCAGCCGCGCGGGTCGATGCTCATGCTTTCGCCGGCGGCGCGCACTCGACCTTCCGGGTCGCGTACAACCACGCCATGCTTGTCCTTGCGCCCTTCGCTATGGGCTCTGCCGGTGCAATCCGTGCGCTGAAATGCATCGATATTGCCGAAGATGCCGTAACGTAAATAGAGGCAGTCGCCGTATTGCGATTGCACTTCGACCACTCGCCCGAGCACGTCTTTGACCACCCGGCTGCCGGCGAAGAAATACTCGACGCGCGTGCCGTCGGGCACAGCTTCGATGTGATCGGGGTGAAGTTTACCGCGGACGATGTGGGCGCTTAGATGCGCGAACTCGAGCTGCTCCTCCTCGTGGGTGTAGCTGGCTTCCAATTCATAGGAAAGGTCGACGCACTCGTGCGCGTGGTCGCTTGTAAGCAAACTCTTGTCGTCGAGCAGAAAGTCGATGTGCGGGTCGTAATCGTCAGGGGTGAAATCGAGCACTGCCGCGCGCGGCGCCGGGGACTGGTCAACCTGGGACGATCGCTTGACAGCCTGTCCGGTAATTTGATCCGCCAGCCAGGACAAAAAGGCATTGCCGGTGGGCGCAGATAAAGAGCCATCCAGGTGCAGCAAATGCTGCGGATGCGGGTTGAAATCGAGAATGTCTTGGTGGTTACGTTGCTCGATTTGAGGGGCACGGGCATCGGCTGCCAGAACCAGCGAGTCGGGCACGTCATGGACATGAGCGCCCTTGAGAGGCACCAATGGATAAAACTTGGGTGTGGCATCGCCGCGGAAGAAGCCGCGGCGTGTATGACGAAGGCTCTGCCCTGCTTGCACGAGATCTTCTCCGACGAATGAGGCCGCCAGTTGCAAGTCGGCTAAAAAGATCGCCTAAATACTAGCACTTACTGACTTTTCTTTTGCCATTCATCGATTGCATTACGAACTTCTACACTAAGCCAGCCGCGTACTTGCAAGGACTCGGCCATGCGCAAGCCGGAATAGCGCTCGTCGTAGAACGCCACCTGGAACTGAGCCATGGTAATTTTGCCTCTCTGCAGGAGGCTCTCGCCGAGTTTGGCTGAGGCCAGCTCAGCGGCACTGACGTACCCGGCGTTAAGGATATGCTTTTCCACAGGAATGTTGGGTGCAAAAGCCATCTGCGCTTTAAGCGCCTGCACTTCCAATGCACCGATCACCTGGGCTGCCTCCAGCAGCTGCACCACCAGCGGCAGCGGGTCGCTCCCTGCAGACAGCGGCTTACGCAGCTGACTTTCATCGAAGACGAAGGTCGCCTCCTTGCCTATCCGTCCGGAGGGACGGTCGCGCGGCGGCTGGGCCGCGGCTGCCGATTGAGCGCGCACGGCGGCGGGCGGAAAATCCATCAAATCACCTGACTTGCTACCAGCAGCCGGAGGCGGCCAGTCCATCAGATCGCCGGATTTGGTCGAGGCGGATGGGATGGCGGACGGAATAGGTGGGGCCGGTTGGGCAGGCTGGGCAGGAGTAGGTCCCGGCGGGTCCGGCGCGGCTAATGGCTGCGCAGGCGCTACTGGAGGTTGGACAGACGAAGCGGCCGCCGGTGCGACAGGCGACGCGGCTGCCGGGGGCACGTACTCAAAGTCGTCGGAATCCACGTCAGCTTCTGTGGGCTCGAGCGCCTCGGCAGCTGGAGCGGGCGTCTGCACATCGGCGTCGAGATCGGTAAGCGGCATCTGTCCCGCTACGCGCTCTTGCGGCGGCAGCGGCAAGGTGTCCCGTCCCACCGGACGGAACGATTCGGCACGCAGAGATTTGGGGGAAGAGCCTGATACCGAATGCGGTGCGGCACCACCGGCGATACCGGCGCCAGCAACTTCGCCGGATGTGCCGGCTTCGCCATGCTCAGCCAGTGCCAGCGATGAGGACAGGTGGGCGCTGTGAGGTGAGGAGGATGG
>DATNQY010000026.1:0-5479 GCA_036703785.1 Candidatus Obscuribacterales bacterium | reverse complement strand
GACGACCGCCGTGATCGCTATTGACCAGCTTCATCGCCTGCTTCGCAAGGCCGGCAATCGGAATCTGGGTACTGATGAAATATTGGCTAAGTCAGGCCAGTTGCTTGTGCTTTTCCGGACACCGAACTGGGAGGATTTCGTGCATCTCGCGTTTACTGAAATCCGCCAATGCGGGGCACAAAATATGCAAATTGCAAGACGGCTTCGGGCGATGATCGATAACCTGATAGAGACTCTGCCCAAACATCGTCATGCGGTTTTGCTGGGGGAGCTAAAGCTGCTTGACCGCGACGTTGAAAGGCACTTTGTCCATCCCGAAGACCGCGCACTCGCCAGCTTGGGCGATTCACAGGGTCTGGGAGGGGCTTCAGGCGCAGAAAAGATGCAACAGAACTAGCGCCAACTATCCAGTGGAGCCCGAGGTTGCACGACGGTGCTCGTCAACGAGCAGGCAGACACTGATCAAGAAAACCCAGAAGGGAAAACCAGCAAAAATCCACGGCAGAAGCGAGTTCACGAAGAGAAGAAGCAGAGCAAGGCCAAATCCGGCAAATGCAACCCATCGCGGCGCAATACCGGTGAAGATCACGACAGTAGAAGTTGAGATCATGAATACAGCCGCCATCCTTATCATGTAAATATTCACGATGTTGTAGGCTAATGTGCGTGCAAAATGGAATGCCGCAGAGCTCGCCGGATCGGCGGGATCAGCAGCGAAGGCGAAGATGATGGCGCCTACGGCTGCTGCTGAACAGAATAGCAGTACCAAAAACACCAGACTGCTGCCGAGAAAAACCGTAGCAAAAAAGCGGTCTTCATGCTCACCAAGCCGGTCGCGCAGCGCGCCAACAAACCAAAGAAATGCAATTCCGGCGAATGGGATAAGATTGAGCGCAAAACTGACAAACCTCGTATTTGTTTTAAGCCATTCTCCAGGATCGGCAGGATCGCTGGGTAAGACCATTCGCAGCAGCGAGAACGCGGCAACAAATAGAATAGAAAAAACGATACCGGCGATTGCGGCCGCGCGCGGAGTTTTCAATTTCGATCGAACGAGCCCGCTATTTTGCATCTCGTCATTCGGCGCCGAGTTCAACTAAGCTGGAGTACGACATGCACCGCACTCGGCTCACGCTTTGAGCTGAGTTTGAGTCCGCTTTTCTCGAACATCTTCAGCATCGGGATGTTGTCCGGCAAGACCTCGGCGCTAAATTCCTTGAGCCCGGCATCGCGGGCAATGCTGGCGAGGTGACGCAGCAGCAACGCACCAATCCCGTGCCCCTGATACTTGTCGATGACAAGGAACGCAATCTCGGCTGATCCGGGCCGTTCGGTTACGTAACGGCCGCCGGCGACAATTGCAGCGTGGCCTCCTTCTTGGGTCACGGCGACCAGGGCAACATGCTTGGTGAAGTCGATGTTAAGAAAGAACGCAACTTCCTTTTCCGAGAAGCTGCGTTTTGCGCCAAAGAAACGGCGATACAGAGACTGCCGACTCGTTCGATCAATGACGGCCAGGAGGTCATCTTGGTCCGACGGTCTGAGCGCGCGGATTTCAATTTCACGCCCTCCGCGTAATAGCTCCATCGCTGAATACCTGGCTGCGTCCAGCATTCTCGACGAACTCGCAACTCCGCTCAGGACCTGTATGTCACATTGATGCCGTTGAAAAAGGACGAAACGATTCTTTGCTGATTGTGCTTTAGCGTACTCTTTGTCTTTTTGATCTAGGTCAATGCGGCGAAGTCTCCAGCAAAACAATCATTGAAGGCGGAGCACAAGGAGAGGACTATGACGTTCAAGAACAAAATTATTGCGGCGCTTCTGGGTACCGCGCTTGTTACGGCTTTTGGGGTCATCCCCGACGCGTCGGCTGCCAAGAAAATTTCGTACGAAGAAGCATACAAGCGCTGCAAAGCCTTTCTCGATAAAGAGGGTAGCCCGGGGACGGGCACGCAAGCGAATGTCCGCTATACGCGCGGTTCTGCCTGCATGAAGAAGTTTGGCCACAAGCTTTAGTGGTTGGTACTCCGATTACGCGATTCACGAGGGGAAACTGGGTGACCGCGTAGTCAGCAATTGGCATTCGCGCGGCCCGCCGATTTGCAAACAGGGAAACCGGCCCGTCCGTCAATACACTTCGCGAACAAAATTCCGTCCCTTCAGCGGGTTCCGGTCGTTGGATCGGCTATTTTCCTTGCGCTTGGGAAGTGTGACCTTTTCGCTGCGGATCGTTTTGTGAGGAATTGTAGATAAAATATGCGAGATGCAATTCAGTCGCGCGCGGCGCTTGTCATCAGATCGGATTATATACCAGGGTGCGTCGCCCCTATCGGTTGCCTGGAGCATCATATCGCGCGCATTGGAATAGTCGTCCCAGTGCCGGTAAGCCTCGATGTCCATCGGACTCAGCTTCCACTGACGTAATGGGTCGTTGATGCGAGCCAGAAAACGCCGCTCCTGCTCCTCTTTGCCGACCTCTAACCAGAATTTTATAAGGATAATTCCGGCATCGACGATATATTTTTCAATTTTTGGTGCGAGCTTTAGGAAACGCTCATATCCTTCTTTGCTGACAAATCCCATGACATGCTCGACGCCGGCACGGTTGTACCAGCTCCGATCAAAGATGACGACTTCGCCAGCGGCCGGAAATTGTTCGATGTAGCGTTGCATAAACAATTGGGTCTTTTGCCGCTCAGACGGCGCCGGAAGCGCGACAATCCGGAAGATCCTTGGGCTGACTCTTTCGGTAATCGCCCTGATGGTGCCACCCTTGCCTGCTGCGTCGCGCCCCTCAAATGCTATAATGACCCGCAGGCCTTTCTGTTTAATCCACTCCTGCAGATGGCATAGTTTGACGTGAAGCTTGCGCAGCTCGGCTTCATAAGCTTTGCGCTTCATTCGCGCGGGACTATCATCCGACTTGGAGCGCTTGTTTTTGCCTTTGGCCATAGACTGGTTCTCGGTGGTAAATGATGGACCATTCAGGCTGACGAGTAGGCTTAGCTCCTTGACTTAGGTCAAAAACTGGCAGCGTTTGATTTTCTAGAAAGTGTTGTCCGGTGCACCAAAGAGTAGGGGACTATTGTGTCGAGGGTTGTTCAAGGAATTGTGGCGATCGTCATCCTTCTGGGGATGAGTTTAACCGCAATGGCGCAGCAATCCAGCCGCGTCAAAGCTGGAATGCTGCGATGCCAGACGTCCGCAAGCGTTGGGCTGGTCGTTGGATCCCATCAGAAATTACGCTGTCGATTTGATCCTGGCGCGGGCGGACCGTCGGAGGCTTATTCGGGCCACATCAACCGTCTGGGCCTCGACGTCGGAATAACCGGCAAGGGAGTTCTGGCCTGGGCAGTCTTCGCTCCGTCAGCAGGCGTACAGCATGGGGCACTTTCTGGCAAATATGTCGGCGCGAGTGGCGAAGTCTCTTTGGGATTAGGTGTCGGTGCGAATGCGCTCATCGGCGGCTCACAACGCTCGATCGCACTCCAGCCGCTCTCCGTCGAAGGACAAGTGGGCGTCAATCTGGCGATGGGTGTCGCTGGACTTAGTCTGAGGTCCACGCAGTAGAACAACGTAGTGACTCGATGAAATTGCGCTGATTGTCAGGAGTAATGAGCCATGAACTCAAAAGTCGATGAACTGCTACCGACCGCGGCGGACTGCAACAAAAGGATGGCGGTAGCTGAAGCTGAAAAGGCCTCTGAATATGTTCGTAAGCAGGCGGCGGTGGACGCCGAAAAGACGGCTTTGCTTGACAAGTTGAAAGGTCCATCGGGCGTATCGGATGATGAGCGGCTAAAGCGCGCAGCCGCGATCATCAATCGAGCGGTCAATAACGGCCTGACGGAAGTAGAAGTTGGCCGCTTTCCAAACACGCTTTTCACAGACCGTGGCCGCGCCATCAACCAACAAGAGGTGGGGTGGGAACAGACGCTCGAGGGATTGCCGAAAGAACTGTATCAGTTCTGGAAACAGTATCTGCAGCCCAAAGGGTATCGGATAAAATTTCAAATCGTTGATTGGTCCGGAGGAAGGCCAGGCGACATCGGCATCTCTCTAAGTTGGGGCGGGAAATAGCACCCCTCTGGACAGAGCGGTGCTATCGAAGTGGCATCTTGCGTAATGCCTCTCAATGGCCCTCCAGGAATACATAGTTTTGCCAGCTGCGCATGCGCAGCAAGATCTTTCGCAACAGCGAAAGATGTTCAAAATGTTCCGTGTAGATTGCAACCTGCGCGGCGGCTCCAAGAGGGATTTGATAGTTTGAGAGGCTTTCTTCAATATCGATCAATGCAAGCGCGCGTCCTCCGGAGGGCAGGGCGCCGGGATCTATAAGCGTTCCCGTTGGCTGCAATTGGCCGGCTGCGATCGCATCGATCACCTGGCGCACCTTCCCTTTGAACACTCGACCGGGCACAGCATCGAAGGCGATTTCAGCCTCGTCGCCAGCCTTCACACGCTGTAGGGAATTCTGCTGGAAGGCCGCTCCCATGATCCTGTCACCCTCTTCCGAATTTACGAAGACCATCACCGGGCGCAAAGGCTGCGGGATTACATACATCCCCGGTCGCAGACCGACTTGTGTGACGAATCCTGCGCTCGGAGCCCGCGTTATGGTTTGATCGAGATCGTATTGGGCATCAGCCAATTCTGCGGTCAACCGGGCGACCGTAGTGTTAACGCCGCCGATGTTCGACACGAAGGCAAGCCGTGCGCGTTCCTCGTCGGCTCTGGCGCCGGTGAGAGTCTGTCTCGATGCTTCGAGATTGCGTGTGGCGGTATCGACCGTAGCCTGCGCAACGACCTTCTTTTCAAGGAGTTCGACCTGGCGATCATAAGTCTGCTGGGCAAGCTGCAATTGCGCCTCGGCTCTCTCCGCGGCACTTGTGGCTTGATCAAGAGAAGCCTTCAGCTGCTTGACGTTCTGCTCCGCCTCAGCAAGGGAGGCTTTTTTCTGATCAACTACATATTGGTACGGCTTTGGGTCGATCCGAAACAGCTCATCACCTTCCTTGAGCGGTATGTTCGACTTAACCGGGACCTCAATGACGCGGCCTTTCACCGTAGGCAGCACCGGCGTCACCGAAAAATAAATCCGCGCATTGGTCGTAAAAGGATGATTGTAGTTCATTACCAGCAAGAGCAGCGCGATGCCGATGATACCGCCAAATGTCGCGGTGGCGAGGGACCACTGGTTCACTGGAATCTTGAACAATTTGAAGATTACGTAACAGATGGACACGTAGATCAAGATCAGAAGGATTTCCATTATTTGTTCCCCGTCTTGACGCTGTGCTCAAGTTCGGTGATGCGCCGGCGCAGATTTTCCAGTTCGCTTGTATTTTCCGACGAACCCGCGGGGGGCGTTGCGTGATGTGAAAATCCCCAGCCGCGTTCCGGGCGATAGGCCATCGCCCAAATCCAAAGGAACGGCCAGAGCGCATGCAACGTGAAAAGGCTTACCCATCCAGCG
>DATNQY010000025.1:0-6499 GCA_036703785.1 Candidatus Obscuribacterales bacterium | reverse complement strand
GTCGTAGAACTTGCGTTTGACCTAATTGAGAAAATTGCTGGCCGTGTACGGAACAAGAGAAAAGTAGACCTTGATGACGATTGGTCCCTTCGTGGTGTTAAGGGTGACGAAGTGATCGACAAGCGCCTTGTCCAGTTTTTTCGGCACCTGGGCGGACACGGATACGGCGACCAGCGACGCACAGGCCGCAGCCAAACATGCAACCCGACGCATTGTTTGGAGCCGGCTTTTTCCAACGGACATGGTAATACCTCTGAGCTTCCTCGTCATAATACATCAGATTGCAAGTGAGAACAAAACAGAGCCCGCCTCGTCTCATCGCACGGACCTTGAGAGAGGATTGAATATGTTAGCAAGAAAATTCTTGCTGCGTCCGGTTGCTCACTGCAGCAGCGGTTCAAGTAGCAAGTCCTGAGCATGACGCAAAAAGGCTCTGCAAAGGACGTCGATACGTCATGTAGGGGCGATGCATGCATCGCCCCTACAATGTTAGCAGCCGCTTGTCTGCTTACTTAGCCTCGGCAGGAGCGGTTTCCTCTAGCCGCTTCTGGGCCGATTCGATGAAACTGCTCAGTTGCTCCAGGGATTGTCCGAACACATCCATCCGCATCGGCTTGATCAGCTCTTTAAGCAGGTCCAAACGCAGCCCCATACGCTCGCGCAGCTGTCCGTTGAGATCGGTGCGGTTAGCCGCCCAGCCAATACGTCTGCTTAGGCGATCAACGAGATCGAGCCGCAACCGCTCATTGCCCCAGTTTGAGAATTCACCCATTATAGGCTTCATTTGTTTCAACAACTCGAGGTTGGTTGCATCGACACCATGTTTGACAGCGACGTCGCGCAGCGGTCCGGCACTGCTGGCCAACTGCAACACCAGCGGATTCATATCCGCACCATACAGTCGATACGCAACATCAAGAAGCCGCGGATCTTGAACCGCGGTGGTTCTCAAAGCTTGCTCCAGCACCATGCGTGGTGCCAACTCCCTGGCCAAGGCCAGTGTGCTTTTGTCCTCACTTCGACTGAGTCCGTCCAGCATATTCATCACTACAGGCACGTCCGATCCCACTCCTAAGAAAAAGCTCGGTTTCAGGGCGGCGGCTATCCAATCTCTCGTCCGAAGTTTGACATTATTCAAGTGGGCCAGACGTTCCTTCATTGGTTCATCCAACAACGACGGATTGTGATTGACAATCTGCTCAAGCAACTGTCCTCGGTGCAGAATGCGAACGACTCGCGGAGCGTCAAAACTCAAATCCAATCCTTTGTCTATGCGATCACTGAGATACTTGGCGAAGTCCGGCGATGCGAACTCAGCATCTTTCTCCATAAGCTTGGATATGGCGTCAGCTCCCTTACGCATGTAGTAGAGCTGTTTGTCATCCATGAGAAACTTGGCGGCGTCAAGACGGGCCGGGCTCTTGGTGTTTAACAATTGCAGCGCAGCCGAAGCGGCTTCCGCGTTCGGGGCGGCACCGGTGATCAAAGAAAACGCCTGTCTGGCCGCCGTTTCGTCTTTGGTGTTGAGTGCCGCGCGCACAAGGTCCATCGTCGGAAAGAGCTGTCCGAACAACCCACGTAAACTATTGCTTTTCGCTAGTGACTCGCCAAACTGACGAACTGCGACATTATCCGGATGATCTGCTGTCAGCATGAATGCCCGTGTGACAGCCGAGGTGGTGGAAAGCGCGGCGTTATACTCCGATTGTCGGGCGCTGAAAGCGGCAGGATCCACGTGCCGAAGCATTTCCAACCTCATCAATTTTCTGGCTTCCAAAGCCCAGTCGAACTGTCCGGCTTCTGATTTTTCGCTCACGCCTGTGTCGATGGAATGCACAAGCTTCTTCTTGTCGAATAACCGATCAAGCAATTGCCTTCCGTCCGAATTCGAGCTGAAGCTAGCGACAACATCCGCGGCCTGAGCCACGTAGTTAGGGTATTTCGATCCCGTGCTGTTGTTAAGCTTTTCCTTGGCGATCGGCTCGATCACCTGGTTCACATAGTTAAGGCGGGCGTTCAGCACGTCTGCATCGGAAGTACCCTGTCCTCGGGGCACGTTTTTCATGGCCCGAGATAGTACATCTGCGAGAATTACAGTTTTAATCGGAGCAGCATGGGCCAGGGTCAGGAACATCTCAGAATCGGCATCGAGGAACATCTCGCCGAAATTCACCGCCCAGTGTTCGTGAGTGTCTTTGTTGGCATAGTCTCTGGCACTGAAATCGTCGATGCGGCGCGCGGCATTGTACAAGCCGAACAGGCTGCGGTTGCCGTCTTCGACAAGGTGGGTCCATTCATGCTTAAGAATAGTTCCGACCTGATCGGTCGCCGAATCAGCGCCGCCGAAAATGCGCACGCGTCTCAAGTCTTCTCTAGCATCCGCGACCGCACCACTGAAGGTATATTGCTTTGAAGAACCGTCAAGCAGATAAAGCGCTCCAACTTTCGATCGATCCGGCAGCGATTCTAGATATTGTCCCATCTGCTCAGGTAGCAGCCGATCTCGATAAGGTGAGGTAAATAGTTCGCGCCTGGCTTTCAAAATATCGTCGGCCATTTCCGGCACCATAGTGGGTGACAGGGTGGCGACACGCCGCAGTTCGCGAAGAGCATCCAATCGAAGGGCGTATGTCTCCGGCACCGCTATGGCGACGCCTTCAGAACTCAATTTGCGCAGTCCGGCATTGTACATCTCGCGGTCGATTGCACCGGCAGCCATTTGTTCTTTTAAATCCGCCAAACTGACAGTCTGTTCTTGAGTCAAGATGTGGTACACACGCCCGGGCTCCTCGTCCAACTTCACGCGTTGCGAGGGTTTGCCGTTCAACAGGGGCTCAGCCGGAACTTTCTGCCACCTATGAATATTCCGCCGCTCAAAAAGCTCACCGTTTTCCAGTGGCAGAATGCGCCTTTCGGACTGCCAATCCTTCTCTGCATTCGGAGCGACTATGTGCAGCCGGTCTATCGTTGCCTTATCCACATCAGGCACATACTGGGTGGAGTCGAACAAATTTGTCCTCGTGTACCAGTAATAAGGCGCCCCGTCGATGTCCCGATACAATCCATGACGCTCGTCCAGTCTCAAATGCCGCATGGATTCCTGTTGTGTCGTGTCACCATCCGCGTTTATAACTGTCTGCGAAAACGGCTGCAATCTTCCCGACGCAAACCGCTCTTCCGAAGCTTGCGGAATCCAAATATTTAAAGTGGCGTTGTCGTATTTCTTTTCGCCGGGTACCGGCTCGGTCGTTTGAGAAAGGATGCGCCCATCGGCTAATTGCCAGAATTCCAGTCCGCTATCGGTACGATATTGTTTTGCGCCCGACAAGGCACCCTCAGAAGCGTCCATATGGGCGGCGGCATGCTCGGCCACCTGCACGCCCAACAATTCGGCCGGTGTCGCGTTTTGCAGCGCCGGCATTACCGCCGCCGGCTCGGCGGCAGTAGAATGGCGGACGTTTGCCTGATTCAGCGCGTCCGCTCCGTCGGCGAAGAGCCCAGCGCCCATCCATGCCGCGCCGACTGAGCGAATGGCGCCTGAACTGAGTTGAGGATCGTTGGCTTTATCTTTGGCGACACCGCTTTCTTTTTCAACCGCCGATTGCGAAGAGGCCAAATAATTGGCGCGCAAACCACCGGCGGTGGCACCCAACCCGGTGGCGCCGGCTTGCAAGAATCCCCGCCAAGCAATTTTGCCGGCATCGAAATGCCCGTCCTCGTTGTATTGCCTCTGTGCTTCAAATAACGATCCGGAGAGCAATCCGAAACTGCTGCCTGTGCCTATCGTCTGGGCAAGTAGGCTGCGATCCAGAGCACCGCGCAAGGCTAGGTTCGCTCCCTTGAGAAGAATCGGCGAGCCGGCGAATACGGCTACATCCGTCAATAGTGCGCTCGGGCGCACCATGTCGCTTGTTGTCTTGCGCAGACCTCTGGCGACATCGATATTTCCTGATTGATCCAGCCAGGTCTGGCTGCTCAAAGACGTGTCGAGTAAACGATTGGAAACACCAAAACTGAAGGCTTTGCCGGTGAGCTCCAAAGGCTTTCCGCCCAGCGCTTTGGGCCATACACCCCAATCGACGGCCTTGTTGAGCGCACCAAAGTCCGCTTTGCCGAGAACCTCGAACGTGCCCTTTGTCAGTGCGCCCTTGGCACACCCAAGAGCAAAGTCGGCGGCCTGCCGACTGGCTGTGTCGCCTGTGTGCACCTGATCCAGTCCTTGCAATATAGCAGACCCGCCATAGCCGGCCACTGCCCAGAGACGGCCGATAGCCGGCAAGAAGAGCGGCGCCGTTTTGAGAACTTCGGCGCTGTAGTGTTCCACCTCTGTACGCAGGTTGGATTGGCCGGGCTTTGTGGCGGTTCGATCATCACCAACGATCAATCCAACGGCGTCGTGAATACCGTCCTCGAGCCACGACCTCTTCGAGGCCGCTTGTTCTGAGCGGGCAGAATAATCGGAGTCGGCTGGCTGTTCGATCATCAACCGCTAGTATGCCCTTAAAGATCAGTTAGAGGAACTCGTAAGAACCGCAATTGAGGCCCCGGTTTCTACGGCCCGTTCAGCCGGCCTTGATCGGCAAGAACAAGGCAGAGCCTTGTGGAACCGCCACAATGCTCACCCCGTCTAGAAAAAGTGCACTAGTTCCTCCAGGAGGCTGAACAATGACAGAGGGTAAAGGCGGCTGCGGCTGTGGATCGGGAATGCACGCTCATGAGGGCGCTGATCAGCAAAAGAAAGACCAAAAGATGGAGCAAAGCTCACAAGGTTCCGATAAGGAAAAAGAATCAAACGAGAAGCGCTCCGAAGGGCTCGCCGATCAGGGCACACAAAAAGGCACAGGCAGCTAACGGTCTCAACATCGTGCAATGCAAGCCGGCAAAACAGCCGGCGCTGAGACGCACTGCCAGAGTGTAGGTCGATGCATGCATCGACCTACAGGCATGGGATGATAAGTGGAAGTGGTGTCACTAATGGTGGCACCACTTTTCTCTTTGCGGCCATCCTGCAGGATTAACATAACTAACTTCCGGCCGTAGGAACAACTGCCGAGTGCCTCTAGTCATATCGACGTACGGAGGCTCGTAATGCAATATCAATTAGAGCTAACCCAATTGACGCTCATTGAGCTGCTCGAACTGCAATCTCAAGTTGAGCAGGGTGTTCTCGAGCTGGATGATACAAACAGACGAAAGCTCGATGATTATCTCGAGCGACGAGCCAAAGCTGTCGCGGATTTATATACCAATCTGGACTCCTAGGTGAAGCTCGCGCTTTTAAGCAGCGCTTTGTTCATCGAATGCGTCGAATAACCACTGCCAATCGGCTTTAAGCGCTTCCGGGTCAGGTGTTTCACTTGACGCTTGTTCGCTTAGCGACTCTGCGACATCATGCCATCCGCGCTGCTCCGCGAAGTAGGCGAGCAGGTCCAGGTCATGTATATCTTCGTTGTCTTGATTCGGAATGTACATCGTAAGTAATAAGGAACCGGTTAGACATTTGCTTAATCTGGAGTCGACGGCATACACGCCGGCCGGTTCCATAGCAGGTAAGCACAGCGGAACTATTGGATTGCCGCTGAGGTCGCTGTTGTCGGGATTTCCTGGCGTAGGTCTGTGCTCATGAAACACGTACTCATCTGTCTTGTCACAACGGCTCTTTGGACAGGATCGGTAACGCGCGCCGGCGCAACCCCCCCGGCAGACCGATTCCACTCAGTGCGACATGAGCTAAGTGCTCTTAATGCGCAAGCCAGCGAGAACAATACGAAATATCGCGACCTCGTGCTTGTTGAGGTGCCTGATGTAATCGAGTCTTTGGCATTGAAGCATCAATTTGACGAAGCGAAGGATCTGGCCCAACTAAAGTTGAGCACAGGCATTCGGCTGTTCGGCGCCCAGTCGATCACCGCTCTCGACGCCTTGCAAGATCTGCTGTTTTTGGCGGTGCAACAGCATGATCAAACCGAGCGCGACAAATATCTCAAGCAATACGCGCAGCTGACATTGGAAATGAAACATTCCCACCACGAGAACCTGGTGGAGACGGCCAACATCATACGCAAACGCCGACTGGAACGGAAGGCGGAAGCAGCCGAAGCGATATTGCAAGGGCACATGTGATCGGCGATTGCCAACCCGAATAATTATCGCAAAGTCTGGCGAATAGGCAGTTCAAACCAGAAGGTGCTGCCGGCACCGGATTTGGTATCAAACCCGATGCGTCCGCCATGCTTGATCACAATTGCCTTGGAAATCGCCAATCCAAGACCGGTACCGCCTTTGGTGCGGCTATCCGATGAATCCACTTGTTGGAACGGTACAAACAACTTCGCCTGCTCGCCCTCCGGGATGCCGGGACCGTGATCGGTAACCGCGAAGCGGATGTTTCCATCGCTACAGCTGACGCCGATTACTACCTCGCTATTCTTGGGCGAAAACTTCAAGGCATTAGCCAACAGGTTGGTTAGTACCTGGATAATGCGGTCTCGATCTCCCA
>DATNQY010000024.1:0-37783 GCA_036703785.1 Candidatus Obscuribacterales bacterium | reverse complement strand
TGCGTGTCACAGTAAACACGCGCGAAGCCGCCAAAGCGATTCCGTCCATAGTCAGTCGCCTTGAGAAATTGAATGCTCCGGTGGCTCTGGTCGGCGACTTTCACTACAACGGACACTTGTTGCTGTCTGAATATCCGGACTGCGCACGACTGCTCGCAAAATACCGGATCAACCCGGGAAATGTCGGTCGCGGCGACAAGCACGACGAAAATTTCAAACGCATGATCGACGTAGCGCTCGAACACGATAAGCCGGTGCGCATCGGCGTCAACTGGGGTTCGCTAGATCAAGATCTGCTCGCGCGCATGATGGATGAAAACGCCGCTATCGCGCAACCCAAAGACTCACATGCAGTGCTGATCGATGCAATCGTTCAGAGCGCCCTTCAGTCGGCAAAACTTGCCGAATCTTACGGCCTGCGCCGGGATCGAATTATTCTGAGTGCGAAGGTCTCTGAAGTTCCCGACTTGATCGACGTTTATCGCCAACTGGCGGCCGCCTGCGATTATGCATTGCATCTGGGACTAACTGAAGCCGGCATGGGCACCAAAGGTGTGGTGGCATCGACGGCCGCACTTTCCGTATTGCTCACCGAAGGCATCGGCGATACCATTCGCGTCAGTCTCACTCCCGAGCCGGGAAGTTCGCGCACGCAAGAAGTAATTGTATGCCAGCAAATATTGCAGGCACTCGGGTTGCGCTCGTTTGCACCACAGGTCACGGCGTGCCCGGGCTGCGGGCGTACAACAAGTTCGCTCTTTCAAGAACTCGCTCAACAGATCGAACAGCATCTGGCTGCGCAACGTGTGAAATGGAAAGAACGCTATGCCGGCGTTGAAGAGATGAGGGTAGCGGTGATGGGCTGCATCGTCAACGGACCAGGCGAGTCAAAGCATGCCGACATCGGCATATCACTGCCCGGCACAGGTGAAGAGCCGCGTGCGCCGGTGTACATTGATGGGCAACATGTCACAACATTGTCTGGACCAGGCATCGCCCAGGAATTTATTTCACTCGTCAATGCGTATGTAGAGCGTCGATTCGGACAGCCAATGGTAGCAGCGGGCGAGAGCCCGCTGAAGGAACGGAACAAATAGGAATCAACATGGCAACCATATCTACAAGTTTGACTTTCGAGTGTGACGTCTGCAATGAACGCCACGAAATCCCATTGAACCTCGGATTCTCGATTCCCGACTATGTGAATAAACTGCTGCCATGGGAACGCGAAGAAAAATGCAAGAGTAGCGCCGATTGGTGCATCGTCGAAGATCGCTTTTTTTATTTGCGCGGGTGCCTGGAGGTACCGATTCAAGGCACCGATAAAATTTTCTCCTGGGGAGTCTGGACCACCGTCAGTGAAGATGACTTTGATGCCACCATGGACCTGTGGAACGATCAAGCTAGAGTCGATGAGCCGGACTACATTGGCTCGCTCGCCAACAGTCTGCCGTTGTATAGCGAAACGCGCAACTTGCCTCTGGCAGTGCGCACGCGCGCTATCGGAGACAGACCGGCGCTGAACTTGCAAGAATCGTCTCACCCGTTGTGTACCGAGCAGCGTGAAGGCATGACGATGGAACGCGCAATTGAATTGGCTAAGCTGGTGTTGCACGGTCAATCGACCAATCCATGGAGCCATTTGTGCGAGCGGTGACCGCAGCATACCCAAAAGTCTCCGTGCGCAAAGGTCGGGAATGGCCGATCGCTCACGGCCACCCGTGGTTGTTTTCCGGCGGCATTTCGCAAGCGCCCAAGGTGACGCCTGGATCGCTCGTTGATCTTGTGGACGTTGACGGAAAATTTGTTGCGCGTGGTTATTACAATCCAGGCTGCGACATTGCCGTTCGCGTCCTCACGACGAAAGACGATGTCGACATCGATCAGGATTTCTTTCAAATCGCCATTGCAAAAGCATGGCAACTTCGCCAACAAGCGATTGATATCACTAGGACCAATGTGTTCCGTCTGATTAACGCGGAAGGTGATGGACTGCCCGGCTATATCGTCGACTATTACGCCGGGGTGGCCGTTCTCCAATGCCATACAGCCGGCGCAGATACGTTGTTGCCGCTGTTCCTCCCGGCGCTCGAGCAGGTGATCCAGCCGAAAGCGGTAATCGTTCGCAACGATGCATCCGTGCGACGGAGGGAAGGACTTGAGCTGGAGCCACCGAAAGTGGTGGCAGGCGGGTTTGAAGGCGAGTTGCTCGTATCGGAGAATGGTTTGCATTTTGCCGTCGACCCATTGCACGGACAAAAAACCGGTTACTTCACAGACCAACGGGACAAGCGATTAGCTCTGCAAAGCTTGTGCCAAATGCTGCCGGCAGAGTCGGTGCTTGCCAATTGTTTCAGCTATACAGGTTCTTTCTCGGTGTACACACGCGCCGTCAACGGCGGCTTGCGAACTATCAATATCGATGAATCGCAACCTGCACTTGATCAGGCCCACCGCAATTTTTCTTTGAACAACCTGCCTGCGGAGCAACAGGAGTTCGTTCAAGCTGACGCCTTCGCGTGGATGGAAAGTCAGATCGCTCATAATCGCCAATTCGAAGTCGTCGTCGTCGATCCACCCGCGTTCGCTAAAACAAACAAAGACAAACCAAAAGCGCTGAAAGCATACAAACGCATGGATAAACTGGCGATTGCCATTACTAAGCCAGACGGTTTGTTGGTCACCTGCTCGTGCAGCGGCAGCGTTTCACTTGCCGAATTCGAAGAGGCATTGAAAGAAGCAGCGCAGGAATCAGGACGACAGGTCCAAGTCTTGCAAACGTTCAAACATGGGGCCGATCATCCAGTGCTGGCGATCACGCCGGAAGCGAACTACCTGAAGGTATTATTCTGCCGCGTTTGCTGAGCGCGTAATCGGTTACTTTACTCAGCCGGGCGTCAAACTGGCGTTAACGACCGCGCGCGACCGGCTCCGCAGGAGTCAACACAGTAGCAGGTATTCTGTGTCGACGCTTGCGAAGCCGGTGGACGCCTTGCCAAACTTATGTTGATTATCTTTGCTGCTCTGCCTTTGTCCCAAATGCTCTCGTGACGTTTTTAGCCGATTGCACAGCAGCCTGATCGGCAGCAACGTATGCCGGCTCGTTTTCCTTATCGGACTCCCTGTCTTTTAGTACTTTGTCCATGTCGTGTTTGATTTGGAACGGCCATGCCTTATGAATCAGGTCATCGATAACTCTTTGATCGTTTTGATAATAGCGAGATTCCAGCGGATTATCGAATAGGCTGTTGATCCGATCTTGATTGATGGCGCTGACATTCTGCTCGATGGCTCGACGCTGCTCGTCTGTCAAAGCGATGCCCGATTGAGGATCAAGAACTTTGTTGGCCGCCTCCATCAGCTTCTGATCTGCCGTCGCATTGGTATAATCATCGCCTCTTCCGTCAAGGTCGCGGGGAATTCCAGGGCATCGCAAAACAAGCCGACACACTGAAGGAAGCTCACTCGGCTGTCCGCCTGCATCGATGTCGCCTTTTTGATCGGCCTTGAGATTTGCCATCAAGTCAGTGGCGTGGTCCTGGTTTACGGTGCCGTCCGCCTGGAATAACCCCTTGTATATCTCAGCCGTGCTGGTATCAACAGGCATCGCCGCTGCGCTGGCATTGGTGTCTTTGCCAAGTCTGCCTGGTATTTGTTTGACGAGATCGAGATAGTTATCCAATAAAGCCTGAGAGCTCTCATGGTTAGCAGCACCGGTGTCCTTTTGCTCTCCAGCTTTGTCCTGAGGTTTGACGGAATCAGCCATTTTCTTTTAGACCTCTTTTCTGTCTGCCGCATTAACGCATCACGTTCAATGTCGCATGCCGGCAATTTCGACAACATTAACCACCCGAACGTTACGTCGACGTGACGGTCCAATCACTTAACAGCAACTGGTTAAAAAACCTACGCCTTTAGAGCTTTAGCCGGCAGCCGCATCCTTTTGCATCGTTTCGACTTCCAGCTTCTCCCCGTCGGCTTCAGCCCCCCAGTCCTCGTCGAGAGGCAAGGTGAACCAAAAAGCACTACCCTTGCCGGGAGTACTGTCGACGCCGATGAGACCGTTGTGCTCGGAAATAATCAGTTTGCAGATAGCCAATCCGAGTCCGAAGCCCTGGCTGGAGTGAGTTTGGTCTGTCTGGTAGTACTGATCAAATAGGCTCATCTGTTTGTTTGCTTCGATGCCCGGGCCATTGTCACGAACGCTGATCTTCATCTGTCCATTTTCAACGCCGGAACTGATAATAACATCAGCTCCTTCCGGAGAATATTTGATGGCATTTGACACCAGGTTATTTAGCACTTGCAGCAATCTTCTGTGATCGGCGAGCGCTCTGCCCGGCTGGATCTGTTCCTGAATCGTAATATTCTTGTCTTGCGCCAACCGCGATAGTTGCTGCAAAGATTCGTGCACCACTTCGGACACTTCGACACTATCCCAGTCGAGTTGCAATTTCCCTGCTTCCAGCTTATCCACTGTGAGCAGATCTTCAACAAATCCGATCAGCAGTGAGCACGTGTGCTGCAAGTCTTCTAATCGCGGTATCAGCTTCGAATCATCGTCTTTCGCGTTCGCGATCAATTGTTCCGTTGACAATTGTGCAGACATCAACGGGCTACGCAAGTCATGTGCCACCATGCGCATAAGGGAACGTTTGTGTTCTGCTGCTCGATGCAAACTGACTGATGCATCGTGCAATACTTTATCGAGATAGGCCAATTCGTCGTTGCCTGACACCGTTTGCAAAAGCGGCTGCTCCTTCGGTATCAGCCGAGCGTTGGCAATGAGAATCTTCAGGCGGTCGGCGATGTTCTTTAGAAAGAGAAGGAGAATCACTATTGTCATCGCCACTTCGATACAGACGGCGGCAAAAATCTGAGTCTTCATTTGCGCACGCGCGATCGATTGTGCGTGGCGAGCATGTTCCAATTCCGCTCGCAGCTGTGCTCCGGCCGCACGTAAACGCAACATCTCATTTTGCAGCTTTGTCGCTTTCGGTTGAAGCTGCTGCAGAAGGTTAATCCGATTGACGAAACTGGGATCGCTTTCGGCAATCTTGTCTGATGCTAACAGAACCCGATAAAGACCATCCAGGGAATCCCGCATGCAACTGCTCATCGTCTGGGTTAGCGACTCGGACACGCCCACGGCCTTGCACTGTTCTAAAAGCTGATTACCACGCACATGCAACTCGAGAATCTTCTGCCTATCTCCTGCAAGTTGCCTGGACGGCTGCTCACCGTTCGAGAATTCGTTGATGCGAGAGCTGACCAGGTAGCCGAAATCCACCAGAAGGTCTGCCGTCATGTCACTGGCGCCGGCAAGGGCCTCTTCAACCGCGGCGAGCCGCTCGGTCTTAGCCACCAGCAAATAGAGCCAGAGAATGCACGCAAGTTGAAGCACCACAGGAATCAAAATGACGGCCAATCCCTTGTGGACTATTCTGAACCCTGTTTTTTTCTGCTCAGCCGGTGCATCCATGAGCGGGCAAAACCCTTATCAAACGGCGTTTTCATCCCTTATTACATACCCGCTGCCACGCACGGTCTCTATCAGGTTCTCGGCACCGATTTTGGCCAGCTTCTGCCTCATAATGCGCATCCGCACTCGCACGGTTTCGTCGGAGCCATCGGCCGTAGGCTCCCAGACTGCCTCAAACAGCTCAGAGGCAGAGAAAAACCGATTCTTATTACGAAGGAGATATTCGAGAATCGACCCTTCGAGCATAGACAACTGTACGCTTTGCGCGGTGCGCGAAACGGTGCGCAGCTTGGGATCAAAATTCACGCCATGAGCCGACAGCTTGCTTTCCACCTGCCTGCCAGGTCGCCGATTCAGGGCCTTAACGCGGGCCAACAATTCCCGGACATCGAACGGCTTAGTGACGTAATCGTCGCCCCCGGCATCGAATCCGGACTCCATATCCCCAATGCCATCTCGACCGGTGACGAATATTATCGGCGACTGGCCGCCCCCCGCCCGATATTTCCGGCAAATTTCCAGACCGGTCATTTGCGGCAAATTCCAGTCCAGCAGTACTAAATCGAAACGGAAATTGTTCAACAACTGAAGTCCATCCAGTCCGGTGCTTGCCACCTCGACCGTCCAGCCGTGTCTGACCAACACATCTCGCATCTGGTCCGAGTACTTAGGCTCATCATCAACGATTAGCATCTTGGGCACGGGTGCTTGCCTCCAATGCCCAATATACCCTACTAGTGGCTTGACCCGGCACACAACGCAGCCTCGGTCAGATCCTGTTTCGCGTGCAAACTGTCACCGAGTTCGCGGTACTGCCCAGAGCGAAAGCGCAAAAACTCAACACGCTTGCCACCGGCATGAGGCATGCCCCGGTTAACCCACTCGATCGCCATTTTGAAGTCGCCGATTTCGCTGTATTGCGTCGCCCAGATCAGGCAGTGCTCGGCATAATTTACAGCATTGGGATCCCAATTGTTTTTAGACGCTTCCATATGCAGCAGCAGTGAGTGAGCCTCCGGGGTACGATGGTGCCTTAGCAAGAACTCAAATAAAGAGGCTCCCGCGTGGACGTGAGAAAATAGCGCACCTTCAACCACACGAGGATTGTCGAAAACTTTGAGTGCGCGTCTGAAGTCTTGCTCGGCCGCACGACTATCGCCAGCACTATCCTCCAATTCGGCCCGCGCATCGTATGTACGCACCAAAATTTCGCCTTCATCGTAGAAGCGGCGCTCAGCTGATTTTTCACGCGCCTCAAGCAGGGGAAGCTGCTCCTGCAAGAGAGCTTTCTCGATGGGCACTTGGTGCATTGCCTGCGCCAACTGCAACTTGAGGTCTCGGCAGCGAACTTGTTCTGCGATCACTCCGGGGAAATTAGTATCAATTATCTCATGATAGCGATCGCAAAGGTGGGATGCCACGGCATCTTCCCGACGACTCAAGGCGAAGGCAAATCGGGCCCGTATTGCCTTCAACTGGGGTCCGGCGCTACTGCGATCGTTGCTGCTTATGATCTGATCGAGAATTTTTATAGCGCGTTTAGGTTCGGTGTTGAGCTTTTTCATGGCATCGTCGAGCATTCCCGGAGAGTTATCGTCAGTTGAATTTTTAGCCACAGGCTCAGCATCGGTTGAGACATGGCGAAAAATGATTATGCAAGCCAGGGCCCCGACAACGATGCTTGCCAAACCCACCAGAACCCGGAGTAACCTGCGGATGTTCCGCCGCTGCTTCTTCAATGCCTTGTACGTCAAAGAAATCGGCGCGGCAGGCGGGCAAGCAAGCAGCTCCTTCAAAGCCGCCGCCGATTGCGGACGGTTTTGTGGATCTTTTTCCAGACACTGCATGACGATGGGTGCTAGACCGCGATCGAGCAGCGAAGCATCGGCCGGTTCTTCAGTAAGGTGCTTGTGCATTAGAGCGAACGGCGTCTCGGCCTGCAAAGGCGGATGTCCGGTAAGAACTTCATACATCAGGCAGCCCATCGCATAAATATCGGCCCGAGCGTCGACGGGATATCCGAGGCACTGTTCAGGACTCATGTACAGCAGAGTTCCAAAAATGTCCGCCGTTTGAGTCAGCTTCTGAATTTCTTTGCCGGATTCGGGAAGAAGTTTTGCAATTCCGAAGTCGACCAGCTTCACAGAATCATTAGCCGCGATCATGACGTTGCTCGGTTTCAGATCGCGATGAACAATGCCGCGTTCATGCGCATGACTGAGAGCATCCAGGATCTGGTTGAAAATGCCCAATGCTCTAGTTTTTTCCAATCGTCGCTGTTGCTGCAACAACTGAGCGAGACTGACGCCCTCGACCAGCTCCGCGGCCATATATGGTTGCGAATTCCAAACACCAAAGCCGGACACCGACACTATGTTCGGATGATTCAGAGAACTCACCGTCACCGCTTCACGTTGGAAACGCTGAACAGTGGTGTCTGTAATCAGCTGCCGCTTCAGAAACTTCAATGCGCACGGCTTGTCGAGCAGAAGCTGTTGGGCTTTGTACACCGTGCACATTCCGCCTGAACCGAGACAATCGATAATTTCATAGCGCTCATCAATCACCTGTCCGCAAGCTAACCTGGTATCAGCCCTGGTGCCGGCTACCTTACTCAAGACAGGATCACATTCCCAGGCAGTCATGTCAAATTCCTTGAGGAGAGCTAGGGGTGTGCGCGGACAGCCGATCCGTGATTGCCTGAGCTTCCACGCGGTCCGCATAAGCGTGGGTCATATCGCCCGCCGACGCATACTCTTCAGCTCGAAAAATAAGCCACTGAGCGCGATAGGCGTCATATCCCTTCGCGTCAGGTATACCATCAAGTGCAGCAATGGCCGTGCTGATGGAGTTGAGCGCCATCCGGCGGTCTTTGACCTGCCGAAATTCATCCGCCCACTCGGCGACAACTATCGGGTCTGGCGGCTGCCAGCTCCTCCGAGCAGGCAGGTCCGCAGCGATGACGGCCCGTGCGTCTGCAACTCTGCCGTGCCTTATCAAAAACTTGATCAGCGCATCCTGGACGCCAAAATATCGCCCCATCGCACGATGGCTCAGCCTCGAAGTGTCGCCCAAGACTGCTTCAGCGGCGCGGAGACTGCCCTCGGCACTCTTCAGCGCACCTTCGTGTTCTGCAGCTAATGCCTTCACGCCCCACGCAGCCGACAGACGGATCCTTTCGTCTTCGGAAAAATCAGAGTCATGCACGTGCGAATCAAGCAAAGCACATTGGCGGTTTGCCCATGTCACAGCATTAATCAGATCACCACGACCTTGTGCCGCTTCAATCATTTCGTGATTAGCTAGCGATTGCCACGGGCGTGAGCCCCGGGCGTAAGTTTGAATCTGGACGTACAATTGTTCTCGATAGGATTGCAGCTTGGACTTGTCTGCCGTCCGCAGTGCCATTCCAATCAAACGCATTAGGCACGCGACGCGATCGGTGAAATTACGTGGGTCCGTATCCTGTATTATTGCTTTGTACTCTTGCTCGGCACGAGCAGTGTTGCCTTTTGCCAGAGCCTCGTCGGCCCGCTCTGCTCTTACTGAGATTCTTGGCCCGATTGGCATTGTTTGGCTGATAACTTCTGACGTTTTCGTCGCTGCCGGAGCCATTGCGCGAAACATATAGAAAATCGCGATAGCAAATGCGATCGAAGCACCCACACAGATGGGCACGAGAACCCGTCTACGCCGGCCGAGCACAGGCGTATTCGACTTCGAGCAGACCGCCCTCGTCCGTGCCGATTGTCGGGGCTCTTGTTTCCCGCATTTGGATAGAAGCTCTCTAAGGTCCGCGGCCGATTGCGGACGCTTCTGCGGATCCTTTTCCAGGCATTGCATCACCGGTCGCGTCAGCGACTGATCGAGCCATGCGCTCGTCGGCGTCGGCTCAGTAAGCTGTTTATGTATCAGACCAAAAGGAGTATCGGCATTTAACGGCGGGCCGCCGGTGAGCGTTTCGTACATGAGACAACCCATGGAATAGATGTCGGAACGCGCATCCACCGGGCGTCCCAGACACTGTTCGGGACTCATGTAGAGGAGCGTTCCGAAGATATCCTCAGTTTGCGTCAGCTTCTGAATTTCCTTACCGCCGTCGGGAAGCATTTTTGCAATTCCAAAATCGACCAGCTTGACCCTATCCCCTTCTAGCAACATCACGTTGCTCGGTTTCAAATCGCGGTGGATGATGCCCCGGTCGTGCGCGTGTTGGAGTGCCTGAAGTATCTGGTCGAAAATGGCGAGCGCCCTTGTCCTGCTCAGCCGAGTTTCCGTCTTCAATAGCTGCTGGAGCGAAATTCCCTGTACGTATTCCATCGCCAGGTAAAGCTGCCGCTCCCACAAACCGAATCCGAACACTTTCACGATATTCGGATGCTCGAGGTTGCTGATGAATACGGCCTCCCTTCGGAAGCGTTCCATAGACTTTTCATCGCTAAGTCGGCGCTTTTGCAGCAATTTGAGCGCGATTGTTTTATTAAGCTGAATATGCCGGGCCATATAGACATCGCACATGCCGCCCGAGCCGGCAAATTCGAGGACCTCATAGCGATCGTCAATTATTAGACCGGCAGGCAGTCGTGCGCCGGCCGATTGCCGAACGCCCAAGCGGCCGGTGCTTTCCACATCGAAAGCAGACATTTGTATACCCCAGAGCCTCTATCTTTGTACCCTATAGTTGTGGAGCATTCGTGTCGGCCATGTTAATCGTATAGCCGGAAGCCTTGAGGGGTCCGCAATTTACAAATTCGCCTGCGCAGAAGGCGGCGTCGTAATCCAATTTGATCACGTTGAAGTCACGTTCCGGAACGTAGGTTTGTTTCGACATCGTCGGAGCATTGCCGGTATGACTGAGTCGTCCGTTTTGAACCTTCTGGTCCTTAGCTGCATCCTCGCTTGGGGAGTCGTAGGAATTGTAGATAAGCTGGCACTGGAGCAGGTTTCGTACAAAGCATTTGTATTGGCCGTCTATGCCTTCTCTCTGCCGACGGCAGGGGTGGTCGGTCTGGTTGCATTCGCCACGCAACCGCGCTCAGCACTCAGCCCCGAGGTTATTTTCTGGAGCGCTTGTGCGGCAGCAGCGCAATTCTTCTCGCTTTTGCTTTATCTGAAAGCGATGAGTCGCCTGGAAGCCAGCTTCGTGATCGGCATCACTGCTGCCTATCCTATGATTACTCAACTCATCGCGGCTTCGGCGCTCGGCGAAAGCCTGTGGGGAACGCGACTTGCCGGAGCAGCGTTAATCGGCGTCGGCATCACGGCAATTGCCGTATCGCAAAAGTCAAACCTGACCGGCAACGGCAACATCCGCGTCATCGGTTGCGTAGTTCTTTGTACTCTCCTTTGGTCGGTTGTCGGGATTTTCGACAAAAAAGCCGTTGCTTGCTCGTCGGCTTTGGGAGCTTACTATGCCAAATGCCTCTGCAATTTGGTATTGCTGGCAATGGCGCTGGCATGGCTTTATTACAAACGAGCGCTTCCTTCCTTCGCCAGCCTCAAGCTATGGCAATTCGCCTCCTTGTCGGCGCTGTTGATGACGATCGGGAACCTGGCATACATCGAAGCACTGGCACTGGCGCCCGCTTCTTACGTGATCGTAATTACCGGTTGTTACCCGGTTGTGATGTATGCTTGTGCGCTGGTATTTCTGAAGGAGCGCCTGAACGTGAAGCGACTCAGTGGCGTGTGCGTGATTGTGTTGGGCGCCGTTCTCACTCAGCTGACGCAATCGCTGTAGAGCGTTCAGAAATCTCACGTTAGCCTGTGGACATCGCCATGAATTAGGGCAACGCCCGTAGGCGTTGCCCTCCCCGCAAAACTGGTTTTCTGCTCCAACTAGTGGCTGAGATTCAGTTTCTTCAGCTCGTCGGTAAGCTTGGGCACGATTTCAAACACATCGCCGACGATTCCGTAGGTAGCGTGCTTGAAGATCGGTGCGTCGGCATCTTTATTGATGGCAACGATAACCTTCGAAGAAGACATGCCGGCCAAATGTTGGATTGCGCCTGAAATGCCGCAGGCAATATATAGCTGCGGACTGACGGTTTTGCCGGTTTGTCCGACTTGATGCTGGTGGTCGATCCAGCCGGCATCGACGACCGCGCGAGAGGCGCCTAATGCCGCACCGAGGACATCACAAAGGCCCTGCAGTACACCCCAGTTTTCCGGCCCCTTAATGCCGCGACCGCCTGAAACGATCACGCGCGCCTCGCTCAACTCCACTTGCTGTCCGGCAGCAGCTTCCGTCTTCACGACACGAGCGCGAATCTTCGGCGCCGCTACAGCCAAATCTTCGAGTTGCGGCTGGTGGCCATTGGTGGCCTCGACTACAGGGAATGCATTGGGTCGAGTGGTCAGGAAGGCGATTGGCGATTTGAACTCAACTACCGCGCGCGCCTTTCCTGAATACATCGGGCGAACCGCCAGCAGATTGCCGCCTTCCTCACGAATTTCCACCACATCAGTAGCTACAGGCGCGTCCATGCGAGCAGCGACGCGGGGAAGCAGATCTTTGCCCATCGCTGTGTTTGCAGCGAATACGTAGCGCGGATTTTCTTTCTTGATCGATTCGGCAAGCGCGGCAGCGAATCCTTCAGTGGAATACTGAGCAAAATCGGCACCGTTGACCAGCAATACTTTATCGGGATTGCACTTGACGGCAATTGGCCCAAGGGCGGTGATGTTATCGCCGACAATCAACGCCACAACCGGCTCTTTACCGTGCGGCGCCAGTTTGCGCGCTGCCGACAGCGCTTCCAGACTCGATTTGCGCACATGCCCGTTGTGATGCTCAACGAACACGAGAATACCGTTATTAGCCATTTCTTCTATCTCCAACTAAATACGTAGGAGCCGCGACGCGGCGCCCTGGTCCCTAGATAACTTGCGCTTCCGTACGCAACAGCTCGACTAGCTGTTTGACGGCATGATCAACATCGCCATCGAGCAAGCGACCTTGCGGGCGAGCCGGCGGCGGCACCATTTCTTTGATAACCATTTTGGCGTTCGCGCCACCGACACTGCCGGCGACACCTAGCGCCGCAGCATCTTTGACCACGATTTCTTTTCTGCGAGCGGCCATCACACCTTTGATCGAAGGATAGCGAGGCTCGTTCAATCCCTTTTGTGCAGTGAACACCGCCGGCAGCGTACCTTCGACAAACTCGTGCGCCCCTTCGATCTCACGCTCGGCTTTGAATTCATTGCCGTTGACTTCGAGTTTGACGATCACGTTTACCTGAGGAACATCAAGTAGTTCAGCCAGCATGGACGGAACCGCGCTGTTGTCACCGCCGACGCCTTGCCATCCGCAAAGTACAGCATCGAAACCGCCGTCTTTCATGGCCGCGGCGAGCACCTTGGCAGTGCCCAGCGGATCGAGATTAGCAAAGGCAGGATCTTGCAAATGCACTGCACTGTCCAACCCGCGCGCCAACGAATCGCGCAACACTTCCGTTGCCTCGGCGCCGCCCAGTGAGAAGGCTACGGTCTCTCCGCCGTGTTTCTCCTTCAAGCGCAACGCTTCTTCAATGGCAAACTCATCATACGGGCTGGTGATAAAACGCACGCCTGTAAAATCGATGTTAGTCTTGTCAGCTGCTACCTGTATCTTAGTTTCGGTATCAGGGACGGCTTTTATGCAAACGGCGATCTTCAACGCAGTTACTCCTTGCATGTAAAATTCCTGGACTTAACAGTCCATGCAGGATCTAATTGTATTTACGAATGTACGGGAGCATCCAGTTTTTAACAGATTCCTTAATTCCTGCGAGCCGGCACAGTTGAAAAGAAGACCGTTGCGCTTTCAAGAGATCGCCAAAAGAGAAGCCAAGCGTCAGCCATGAAAGTAACTTTTAGCCGCACAGGCGGGTTCATGCCGATCAACCTCAATGTCCAGCTCGACACTGAGGCTATGAACGCTGGCGAAGCGAAACAGTTGCAGCGCTTGATAGAAGATAGCGGCGTCATGTTGATGCAGGGTGCCGAAGTCAAAGGCGCCCGAGACATGCACTACTACACAATAAGAATTGAGCGAGACGGACAAGCGCATCGCGTTCGTTTCGATCAGGTAAGCATTCCATCATCAGTGAAACCTTTGCTCGACTTTCTGATCTCGCGTGCCAAACCGATCTGATCGTCTCGAAAAGCGGGCTGACGCCCGCCGATACATGTTCGTTGCTATACTCAGCGGTATGAAAAATTCCGCCAACAACGGCTCTACATGGGTGATTACGACGATTGCCATTGCCGTTTGTGTATACGCCTTTTATACGCATGCCATCTGGGCGCTATGCAGCAATACCGATGCCGGATGGCTCATCCAGACAGGCGAGCATATTCTGACTCACGGCTTGCCGAAAACAAACATGTATAGCTGGGCGATACCCGGACACCCGCTCGTGGCGTATCAGTGGTTGTTCGAGATCATCGCCGCCTTATTCTTCCGCTTCGGCTCGCTATGGTTTGTCGGACTGTCGGCTTGCCTGGTGGTCGCAGCGCTCATCTTTTATGTGTTGCCGCGTATCTGGATGGATAAAGGTGTGCCTGCCTTCCTTCCTTTCGCCGCGCTGGCGATAGTGCAGTCTCCAAGCTGGTTTCACGCCCGTCCGCAGTTGGTGTCTTACTGTTTAATTCTTGCGTTCCTCTGCTTGTTGGAACGTTATCGCACCACTGGAAATGTGCGCTGGCTACTGCCGCTGCCTCCACTGGTGGTGCTATGGGCAAATACACACTTATTGTGGACATTCGGATTGTTCACTGTGTTCATTTATCTAGCTTGCGACGCTTGGCGAAGAAAAGCTTGGCCATTTGCGCTCAGCATCTGCTTCGCCGCATGCGCTGCAGCGGTGCTCGTCAATCCTTATGGAGCCGGTTTGATTGGTTATGCGGCTTCTTTGGCTTCATTTCTGGGCGGCTCCCAGTTTCTCCAAATTTGGGAAATGCAGCCTTCGTTTATCTCATCGGAAGGTTGCATCTATTTCTTCGGCGTGCTGATCGGCTCCATCGTATTGCTCCTTGCGCGAAGGAAGTTAACCGCAGAAGCACTGATCCTCAGTTTGACGGTTACACTGTCCGCCCTGTTCATTCGGCGCTTTCAGCCGGTGGCGATCATGACTATGTGGACGTTTGTCGGCGATGCCATTGTTGCCCTCGGCTGGCTGAAGGCATCTGCACAGGCGCCGCCCACATCGAGCCTAGCAATGTCGAGGACAGCAAGGGCGACGTGGTTCAAAATCGGTCAGGCGGCCTTGGTCTTGTGCGTGCCCGTAATTAGCTGGTACAGCCATGTCCCAAACATTACGACGGCCTGGATGGTATTCACCGAGGATGCGCTACCGCTTCTAGCTGCCTATCAAAAAGTGCGCACCGCCGACGATCATTTGTTTAACGAAGACACAATGGGGAGCTGGTTGATAGGCATGCAAGCGGCGCCGGTATTCTTCGACACACGATTTGATAATTATCCAAAATCGTTTGTCGAATCGGCCGTCAACTGCTTACGGGCCGAAGGCAATTGGTCACAGTGTCTCGACGCGTGGCAAATCACCCAGGTATTGGTACGAGACACGACCCCGCTCAATCAGGCTCTCATGTATCGTCCCGATTGGACACTTGTATTGCATGACGGTAAGTTTGCCTGGTGGCAACGCAAGACAGAGTTGAGCGATGCAATCCTCAGGCACTGGAGCTTGAGTGACGACCTCGTCAGTGATTCGAAGATGCCCGAATGGATTATCAAAAATACAATCGAGTCTCGCGCGGCGAAACATCTATTGCTCGCTCGCATTTATCGAGGCAAGCACCAAACCGGAGCAGCGATCGAACAAGCAGAAACCGGACTAAAACTGCTACCGCAATCCAGCGCACTTCAGAAAGAGCTCGCGCTTTGCGGCGAATCTATGTAGACCCCAGCCGCGGCGCTCTTATCACACCAATGAGGTGCCCGATTAAATCAGACCCAGCGACGGGTGTTCCCACAAGCAATTATCCTGCATCTCGAGATGCAGGATAAAACAGCATAGTCAAGCAGTCTCGCATCCCGAAATGCAGCAATAATCATGGTTTCACTCGGTTGCCAAACTCGCTATCACGCATCTCGAGATGCATGATGCTTGGCGCCGGATAGGGGCATGTGGGTCCGGGCTCAATGTACCGTCCGGGCTAAAGCTTACTCTGCGGTTTTGGTGATTGGTGGGCGGTTGGCGGAGCGCATGCGCAAGCCGCCCATTTCGTAGCATTTCTCCTGCTCGCACCACGCAACTTGCTCTACAAGCTCATCCGGGTCGTCGATCATCGTAAACAATTCAAGTTCCTGCGTCGTGAGTAGACCGCGTTCGACAACGGTGTTTTTCATCCAATCGACCAGCGGACCCCAGAATTTGGAGCCTACCAGAAACAGCGGGAAGGCCTTTATCTTGTTGGTTTGCATCAAGGTGAGCGCTTCGAACAATTCGTCGAGGCTGCCGAAACCGCCCGGCAGAATGACAAAAGCCATGGCGTATTTGACAAACATGAGCTTGCGGATGAAGAAATACCGGAAATCGAGACTGACTGTCTGGTGGTGATTGGCTCCCGCCTCTTCCGGCAAGCGTATGTTCAAACCGACGGATGTGCCGCCTGCAGCCATGGCGCCTTTGTTGCCGGCTTCCATAATTCCTGGTCCGCCGCCGGTGATAATGGCAAATCCGCGTTCCGCCAGTTTAAAGGCGATTTTTTCGGCAAGCACATATTCGGGGTCGCCGGGCTTGCAACGCTTGGAGCCGAAAATCGACACGGCTGGTCCAATCCGGGACATGCTGTCAAAGCCTTCCACCAGCTCTGACATGATTCTGAATATGCGCCAGGTATCCTTCGCGGTGATCTCATCAATGACGTATTGCGATTCGTTCATCCAGGCGCCTCAAGTTCCTTTTTCATATCAATTGAGCGACAAATGCGCCCGTAACATAGATTCTAGCGCGTGAAGAAGTGTTCCAGCGCGTGCCCTTCCGGCATCTGTCCGCTTTTCAGCAGATATTCGAGGTTTGTCAGTTCGCGCTTCTTGCCGGACAGGTATTCAAGAGACCGTGATCGGATGCGTTGCAAGTCCTTTTCGATCATGAAGACCATATTGGGCGCAGGCGCAAGCTTCTGCGCGATTTGCATGAGCGGCACCTCTCGGCGCCTTACATCGCGGCCGCCGGCCGGCGCCGCGCAAACGCGCTCAACCTCTGCCTTGTACATGATCCACTTGCTCAACACCGTTTGCGCCGCAGCCATCACCATATGCGGTGACACTTGCCGACTCTGCAATTCTTTGATCGAGACCAGAACTTCGTGTTTTCTATCGGTTGCCCAACTTTCCATCAAGGCAAATACGTCTGAGAAGTGCGGGCTAACGGCGATGACATGGTCAAGTTTGATCGTTTTTTCCGGCAGAATATAGATAGCCGCCTTTTGAATGTCGCCGGCAATCTGCCGCAATTCGACCCTTCCTGATTCCACCTGGCTGCTTTCAGCCAGATAGAACGCTGCCTCGTCTTCGATGAACGCACCACACCGATGCGCTTCCTGCTGGCAGAAGCTGATCAGATCACCATTTTTCGCTCCGGCATAATATTTGATCTTCTCGAATTTCTTGATCTCCGCGTGTTTGGCGAAGATTTTCGAGACCTTCAATGTGGAATCGAAGTTGGCGATGCAGGCGAGAATCAGATGCGTGTTCGGCTGAATGGAAGCCAGAGCCTTATCTAGATCATCGAATAATTTATCCGGCTTGGCTTTGGCAGATGCCGCGTCTTCATCTTTGCCACCACGCTTCTTCGTGAATAACGCGCATTCTTCTATAAGGACCATCTTGTTGCCGGGCCCAAAGGGCACCGTGGCGGCAGCATCAATAATATCTTTGAGATCCGCCTTACAGCGTTGGAAGTTGAAAGTGGCCCAGCTTGGATCGACCAACCGCTTCTTCAACGCGTCCACTTCTTTGGCAATGCGAAACTCTTCTTCGCCGGCAAGGACAATGACAGGCATTTATACCTCCGCCTTGAGACGCGAACCGGTGACGATGAAATACGTGCGCCGTGCAATTGAAGTAATGCAATCGCCCATGCGTTCCAGATAGCGGGCGCAGAATAAAAATTGCGTGCGCGTCTGCGCTTCTTCCTGCTCTTGCACGCCAAGATCGGAAAGCAGCTTTTTGCAAACCACATCGTGCAGATAATTGACATGGCTATCGCGCTGCACAAGCTCGGAAACTCGTTCGACGGCATCAGTCAAATAGCAAACCAAGGTGTCGTCCACCATGCGCTGAACAAGATGCGCCATTTCGGCAAGCTCAGCAGGAGGCATGACATTATCTTGCCTGGCCCAGAAAGCGAGCTTCGCCACACGATGAGCATGATCGGCCAGCCGCTCGAACTTCGCGGCAATCAAGGTGCTGCCTACCAGCGTGCGCACTTCCTTGGCGGTGAAATCGTTATGCTCAGTGAGCAAATCCATGCAGCGCTCTTCGATCTTGAAAAATCGAGCGTTGATGTCGGCTTCCAGCTTTTCCACGGTTTCAAAACTGGCATTGACGTCGCCGCCCAGCAAGCGCCCAAGCTCAGCGACGGCACTGCTGACTGCCCGCCCCAGGCTGAGAATGTCTTCCTTCATCAATGTGATTTCTTGGGTCTTCATGTAGCTCCTATCGGCTAGGCCCGTTCAAGCGGTATCCGCAGCGGTGTACCGTCTCCAATAATGCCGGATTTTTCGGATCCTCTTCCAGCTTTTGCCTCAACCATCGCATGTGCACAGCGACGGTTTTGGCATCACCGGAAAAGTCGTATCCCCACACTTGATTGAGAAGCTGCTCGGTGGACAACGTCTTGCCGGCATTAATCATCAGCGTTCGCAAAAGCAGAAATTCCTTCGGCGAGAGATCGACATCCTTGCCGCGCCGCAAAACACGGCGAGCATCGTCATCGAGTTCAAGCTCTCCGACTACCATGCGCTTGAGGTTGTCTTTACCTCCTCGCGCGGTGCGACGCAGCAGAGCCTGCACGCGCGCCACCAATTCGATGGAGCTGAACGGCTTGGCCAAATAATCATCGGCACCGCTGTGCAATCCCTGCGCAACATCGCCTGGCGTCGAGCGCCCTGTGAGCATGAGAATAGGCGTTTCCACTGCGCGAGTGCGAATCACCTGACAGATTTCCGGGCCGTGCATATCAGGCAACATCCAGTCGAGAATGATCAAATTCGGATTGACATTGCTCAGCTTGGAAAGCGCCTCCTGTCCATTGTTGAAGGCAGTCACGCGGTAACCTTGCCGCTTCAAGTTGAACTCAAGCGCCTCGATGATGGTTGCATCATCGTCGACCAGCATTATCAAACGCGTGTCAGTGGCAGTCATATCGTTTACGAGCTGCTCCTCGCCGGAGATGGAAATTCGAGTTTAAAGCATGAACCGTTGCCTTCGCTTGATTCAACGCTCATGCGCGCGCCGTGCAACTCTACAATATTTTTCACGATCGAAAGCCCGAGCCCGGTGCTGCCTTTGGACTGGCTGCGATCGACTCGATAGAAGCGCTGAAAAATTTTTGGAATTTCGGCTTCAGCAATGCCGATACCGGTGTCACGCACGCTAAAAGCTCCCGCGCCCTCAGATTTGATCGTGACCAGTCCGCCTGAAGGCGTAAATTTGACTGCGTTTTCAACCAGGTTGAGCAAGACTTGATCCATCTGCTCGCGGTTGGCATATATTTTGAATCCAGGTTGTATATCGACGCGCACCTGGACCCCCTTGGAAAGAGCCATGGTCGCCACCGAGTCGGCGGCATAGCGCGCTCGTTCCGGCAGTTCAATCCACTGACACTGCCGTGATGTTCCTGATGACTGCAAAACCTGTTCAAGTGATAAGAGATCGCTGACCAGACTCTGCAGCCTTTCCACCTCCTGGTAAGCACGCTTGAGCATGCGCCGGCAAACGTCCTGGTCCTCGAGAGCGCCGTCGAGAAGCGTTTCCACCAAAAGGCGAATGTTGGCAATAGGCAGCCTCAACTCGTGGCTCACCTCGGCAACGTGCGAGGCTTCGCTCTTCACTTGCTCGGCGGCAGCGGCATCCGGGGTTTGCGGCCTGTCTTTGTTTGCACCGGCCGGTTCAGATTGTCCTTTAAAGGTCATGGGGACACCTGGTTTTTATGAAGAACCCTGACATTACGGTCGCTTGAACGCCCCGTAGCACCGATTTTCAGTAACATATCAGGGTTGGAAATGGGGGACACGACCTTGGCACCGGTTACCTTATTAATTCTTGATGGCTGGGGAGTTTCCAATGAAACTCGCGGCAATGCTATTTTGGCAGCCCGCACCCCTAATTACAAAGATATGCTGGCTCAGTTTCCGCATTGCCTGCTTGATGCTTCAGGCGTAGCGGTGGGGTTGCCGCCGGGGCTGATGGGCAACTCCGAGGTAGGGCACCTCAACATCGGCGCCGGCAGGGTGGTCGTTCAAAAGTTGACCCAAATCAGTCAAACCATCATTGATGGAACGTTTTTTCAAAATCCGGCATTCAAATCGGCCATCGATTATGTACGCCAACACAACGGTAAGCTGCACCTCATGGGACTGGTCAGCGATGGTTGCGTGCACTCGAGTCCGGACCATGTCGATGCCTTGATCAAATTGGCACGAGACAACAAAGTGAGCTCGCTTGTGGTTCATCCTATCCTGGATGGACGCGACACGCCGCCGCGCAGCGCGCGTCGATTTATGCGCGAGCTGGAAGGCAAGCTGCAAGGCGACGAACGTATAGGCGTCGTGAGCGGTCGCTATTACGCCATGGATCGAGATAATCGCTGGGACCGCGAGGAAAAGTATTGGCGCGCCATCGTGCTCGGAGACGGGCTGACGGCAAGTTCGGCAGTGGAAGCAGTAGATCTCGGTTATGAGCGCGGAGAAAATGACGAGTTCATCCTGCCCACGGTCGTGAACAAGGCGCTGATCGAAGATGGCGACGCGGTTATCTGCTTCAACTTCCGACCGGACAGAGTCAGGCAAATATCACGCGCGCTCACTCAAAAGGATTTCACCGCTTTCCAACGTCCGGCTGTGCCCGACATCTTCTATGTCTGTTTGACTGAATATGATTCGTCGCTGAAATTGCCGGTGGCATTCACGCCGGCGCAGATGCCGTCTCAGGACATGCACAACACCTTGCCCGAGCTTCTTTCATGCCACCACATCCATCAGTTTCACACTGCCGAAACAGAAAAATATGCGCACGTGACGTATTTCTTCAACGGTGGAAAAGAGCAGGCCAATCCCGATGAAGATCGCGAGCTCATTCCATCTCTGAAAGTTGCCACATATGATCTGGCTCCGCAAATGGAAACACCTAAGGTCTGTGACGTAGCGTGTTCAGCCATTCATTCCGGCAAATATCCTTTTATCATTCTGAACTTCGCCAACCCCGACATGGTCGGACACACAGGCGTTCTCGACGCCGGCGTAAAAGCCGTCGAATCGGTGGACGATGCATTCGGCAAGTTGCTCGAAGCCACCAAACAGGAAAAAGGTACTTTGCTGATCACCGCTGATCACGGCAACGTCGAGCAGATGGTGGATCTGAAGACCGGCGAGCCGCATACCGCTCACACGACCAACCCGGTACCGTTCATAGTGGCAGACTTCAGCGGCAAAGTTGATCGCAACTGCAAACTCGAATCGGGATCGCTGGCTGATATCGCGCCAACGATTTTGCAAATCATGAATATCAAGCAACCTGCGGAAATGACCGGGCGGCCCTTGCTTGCAACTTTGACAACCCCGAGATGAGAATATCCAAACGCAATATGCTGGGTATTCTTGTCATCGCGAAAAATTTCTCAGACTTAAGCAACAGCAATAAATAGCGCCCATGTAAAAGCGCGTGTTTATGCGGGTTTCATCGTTTTATTGCGATCTGAAATGAGTTGTGACGAACCGCAACTGAAATTGTTTGCTTGGTGTAGATTTACCTGTTATTATTGCGCCGCGTCCGGTTGGTAGAAACTTACTAACTTGTCTGGCGGCAAGTAAGACTAACCAAAGAGATCAACTGGTACTCAATTACTCACGAAGGAGACGAATGAGGTTTATGGTGAAATTCCAAACGATTGCTCTTGCCGCAGCTAGCTTTGCTCTCGCGGCTTCGTTGACAGCCTGCGGTGGCGGCGGCGAAACCGGTGGTGGTACCACCACCACGACGGAAGGTCAAACAACCAGCACGGCGACTGCGACCTCCCCGAGCGGAACAGAAACAAGCACACAAACAACCACCACAACATCGCCGGCTCCAGCTACCAGCGAACCGGCCCCGTCCGGTGGCACCAGCACCCCGGCTGGCACCAGCACCGGCACCAGCACCCCTTAATCCGGGCGGCACGGTGCACCGCCCAAGGGCGGAAGATTACAGAAAAGGCGCATCATTCGATGCGCCTTTTTGTTTGCATGCTTTGATACCAAATATGCCACCACTTTTTAGTGCCACCATATGCGGTGCCCACCTCTTGCCGTACCGACGGCGCATCGCGGCGTCCGTCGGTACGCCTCACAGCAGCGCCTGCGTCGAGCAGCTTCGCTGTACAGAACCCCTCTGCGTGGCCAGCCCCGACAATTGCAGATCTTTCCAAGTGATGAAACCTTGATCACACACTGCTGATAACATCTCAGACGCGAATTTTTGCTATGATTCGCTAGCATCAACTGAAATAGAAAGTGAGTTCGGAATGGCTCGCCGACGTGATAATCGGCAATGGGATCAGTTAAGACCAGTCAAGTTCACGAGAAACTTCACCAAAAACGCGGAAGGCTCCGTGCTTGTGGAGTTTGGTGACACCAAGGTATTGACCACAGCCAAAGTTGAAGAACGAGTGCCCGCCTTCCTTATGGGTAAAGGAGAAGGCTGGATCACCGCTGAATATTCCATGCTGCCCGGCTCGACGCTTGTGCGCAGCGTACGCGAAGTAACCAGGGGTCAACCGTCCGGACGCACCAATGAAATTCAACGTCTGATCGGTCGCACTTTGCGTGCTGTTGTAGACAGACGTGCACTGGGCGAACGAACGATTACCATCGATTGCGACGTCCTGCAGGCGGACGCCGGCACTCGAGTGGCGAGCATCTGCGGCGGTTTTCTGGCACTGCGCGATGCCCTGGCTAAGCTGCAGAAGTCCCTGTTTTGGGATTCGCTACCGATTGTGGAACATATGGCCGCGGTTTCCATCTGTAAGGTGAACGGTCAACTTTTGCTTGATCCCAATTACCAGGAAGATTCGAGCGCAGACATGGACAGTAACATTGTGCTGACGGAATCGGGCAAAGTCCTGGAGATTCAGGTTTCGGCGGAAGGAAAGCCGTATGATGCCGGGGAAATGAATGAGCTTTTAGGACTTGCTGTAAAGGGCATCAAAGAAATTATCGAGCTGCAATTCGCTGCGCTCGGTGGACGTTGAAGAAAAGTTCGGGAATTCATCTGTTTCAGCCAAACTTAAATTTATATTCCAGTCTGCTGACAACGTTTGAGTCCATCTTAAACTAGAGGTCAGACGCCCCTTTGCTCAGCCCTCGGGTAAGCGCTCCGGAAGGTATTGATTGGCAGAAACAGAGAACATCTTGAACCCGGTGCAGGCTGCCTTCAGCGACGTAACCGCGTGGAAGCTCATCCAGTCGAGCTGGCGGGTGTTCTTTCGCATATACCGCCTGCAGGGGCTTAGCGGCGCCTGTCGGGTTGTGCCAATCATCTGGGCGATTATTGTCACCGTGCGCGGCTTTTCCGCCTATCATGCCCAGGAATATGCTCGGCTGAAAAACGCCCAGGCAGCCGGCGAAGATATGGAAGAGGCGGCACTCAGCGCGGAGCAATATGAGCAATATCGCCAGTTGGGTCGCTGGCTTAGGCACAGGCTCTACACGCTTGGTCCCACCTTTATCAAAATCGGGCAAACGCTCTCCACCCGGGCAGACCTCGTGCCGTTGCCCGCTTTGATCGAGCTTTCGAGCTTGCAGGAAGACGTAGAACCCTTCAACGCCAACCTGGCTCTTTCCACCATCGAACGCGAGCTAGGAGCAGCACCGCAGCAGCTTTTCGCCGAGTTCAATCCAAAGCCGATTGCGGCCGCTAGCCTGTGTCAAGCTTACCGTGCGGTTTTACACGACGGACGCGACGTAGTCGTGAAGGTGCAACGCCCGGAGTTGGCGACACTGCTTGCTCACGACGTACAGACACTTGAGGCAATCGCTGACGAAGTGATGACGTACCCCAGCCTTTGTCGTCACACCGATTGGCCTGGCGTGGTCCAGGAATTCGCCCGCACCACTTTTGAAGAGATCGACTACATTCGCGAAGGACGCAACGCCGATCGTTTCCGTCACAACTTCCGCACAAACGAACGCATTTACATCCCGCGCATTATCTGGCGGCTCACCGGTCGTCGCGTGCTGACTATTGAATATGTCGCCGGTGCCAAAGTCACTGACTCGCAGACCATCGACGAGCTCGGATTGGATCGCAGCGAATTGACCGCAATTGGCGCCAACTTCTATTTGAAGCAACTGCTGGAAGACGGCTTCTTCCATGCAGATCCGCACCCGGGCAACATGCGTATTATGCCTGACGGCCGCCTTGGCATTTTCGATTTCGGCATGGTCGGACGCCTTGCGCCCGAGCGCAAGCAAGCCATGATCAATGCCTTCATGCACGTGATCAAACGCGATTATCGCGCTCTGGTCGACGACTTTGTGGACATGGGGTTTCTGGCTCCTGATGCCGATCGCGACCAGTTGTGCGCCGAGCTTACACCCATAGTCGACGCGCGCTTCTCCGAAGGCATCAATAAGGTGCGTTTCCGCAAAATCGTCTTTGATTTTTCTGATGTTGTCTACCGCTATCCGTTCCGGTTGCCGAGCGACTTCACCTACATCATGCGCGCGCTGCTCACACTGGAAGGGGTGGCGTTGACGATCAATCCCGAATTCAATTTCGTCGAAGCCGCGTTGCCATTCGCTCAGCGCCTTATGTTCAAGGAAGCCGGCGCCGGCGTGCGTCAAGCACTGCTCAAGGAAATGTTCGCCGAAGGGCGTTTCCAACCGCGGAAGGCTATAAATCTATTTAAGAGTGCTGCCAAGCTAACTCTCTAAAGCTAGTATCCATCAGGGTTTCTGTAAACCTTGCTGTCGAACATCATCAAAAAATATATTGTCATTGGCGGCATTTGGATGTACTGTTGACCCGGTAAGTGGGCATCCAGACCGTCTCTGCGGGCTGCTTTCAGCGCCGTTTTGACACGGTTCGTCGATTCAATTCGCTGTTAAAGGCAAGAGCTTAATGGTATATAGCGCACCGGCCATCAAGCAATGCGGCACATGCGGCCACTACGAAGATTCCGCTGCAAAGTTTTGCCCCGGCTGCGGTTCAGCTAATTGGTCGGCGGCAGAAGCCTATTCCAACTACCCGTATCCAGATAGCGTTCGCCTGTATTCCGGCTTGCCGGACAACGGCACTCCCACCCTCGTGCTGCCGGAGAATATGCCGCGCTCGGTGCCGGCGGGCATGGCCAGGGCGTTGACCAACCTGAGCGATACACATGTGCCTAATTTCGCCCACGTTCGACGCGTGGCGCCCGAGGTTCTGCGCCAAAAGCAAGTCGAGTTGGCCAAAATGATGCTTGTTCTGGCGCGTGAACGCCTGTTCTTGCTGATGCATTTCGCTCTCTGGGCAGGCGTCAACGTGCTCGGATTCTGCCTCGCGCTCAAGTGCTACAACGAATTCATCGGCGACGAAATGACGAAGATCATGATCGGCTGCACGCCATTCTGGGTGTTCAACATCCTCGGACTGACTTTCCTGGTTCCGATTCGCGGCACGAGAAAATCCATCGCCCGCCTGAAGGATCAAGTCGGACATCTCAAAGCGAGCATCGACTTCGCTGCTCTGTAGTTAAAACGAAGTGAGCATGCCTCGGCGCGAGAATCGCTCGTAGCTGAGATCCTTGCTCTTCAAGTTCGGAAAATGCTGTGCGCCGACTAATCTGCCGAAGGAGATAATCGGGCTGGCGGTTGGCTGTGATGATTGCCCTTCTCCGTCGGCACTCCCTTCCCAGTGCGCAACCGGCTTGCCTTCGTCGTTAAGCACCAGGCGAACATACCCGACACCCAGTCCGTCTCTGCGCGTCTGCTCGGCGACAGCGGGCAATGTTTCCGGCGGGAAGTGTCCGGCCGAAGAACTGTCGACCACCTGTACATTGATTACCTTCACCGTCTTTCCATCTAATTGAATAGTCTGCGCGGGCGCGGGCGTTTGGGTGACGATGGCGACATGTCCTTCGCCACCATGCTTGCCTTGAGCAGGGCCCCAGGCGATGAAATCGCCTCTCTTCAAAGCAAGAACATCATTCAGACCGATCCAGCCATTGAGCGGCTTATCCATAGGCAAGGAAGCGAAAAAGCGCGCAAACGTCTTGGGCTCCGGGCACTCATGTCCTGGCTTGAGCGCTTCGACCGCCCAGAGCCGATCGGGGCTAATCGAGTAAAGCAGCCAACTGGCAAACCCGGAGCAATCCGTCTCCACAAAAACATCGCCATTCAGCCTTTCGGCAACCTGGTCCGCGGCCGCCTTGTTGTTGTGCTGGAAGCGGACATGATTGGCATGCTCCATAGCCCACATCGCCTTCTGATAGACGCGGTCACCCAGGTGAGCGTCGATCTCAGGACCAGCGGGCTTGGCGGCGACTGCCGTGGTCACCTCGCCGAGCGGCTGTTCGATTTTCGGACGCTTTTCCGATAGCCAGTTCTTGCTTTGGGCCGGCGCTCCAGTTGCCGCGAGCGCCATTAGGAGAAGAAGAGACGTTTTGAAGGCTGATGAATGCATAAAAGAGGATTGCCCCGCCTGGTGGGCTCATATAATCGCATATTTGGACGCTTTGTTAATTTCTGAATTGACAACCCTTCGGACAATCGCCAAGCGTATCCAGCCGTCAAATAACGGGTCTTCAGGGCGACGCCACGGGTCGGGCATATATCAAGCATGGATCCAACGGCCGACAAACAAAAAGAAGCGATCAAACTTGTCGTGTCCACGCAAGAGAGTACCAATGCGCCGCTAGAACTCGAGCAGAACCTGGATGATCAGACACCGCACCACACGGATACCGAGGCTCCAGACCGTGCAAATGGTGAGATGGAACATTCGCTCAAGATGTTAGCCATTTGTGCAGCGGGATTTGTAGTCACCTTCGTTGCCTTGCTGTTCTTGAGGGGCTTCCATGGGTTTTTCTTACGACTAGTTGGCCTTGTGCTTGGGATGGGTTGGCTCGGATTTTTTCTAGCTGCCATCGTATTTGCCTGGCGGTGTGTCAAGCTGTGGTGGCGGACGGTGCCCGCACTGGTTTCAGTCATTGGTCTTGCCGCCCTCAATTTACAACTTATAGCAATGCTCGTCTGCGCGCGAGGATCCCATCAATATTTTGCATACTTCGGGCTTATCCTTATGTTGATGCCGCCATCTGCACTCTGGTGTTACCGGCAATTAAAGACCTGGCAAAAGCTCAAGGCGACGAGCGCGTTATCAATCGATCAATCCGGCGAACCGAACGATCCATCTAAGCGCTCCGACGGGCCGACTGACCTCAGTCACGAACTACTGCACTCCGCTGGCTTGATAAAAACCTGCACCGCCAGTTGCGACATCATGAAAAATGTCGGCGAAAGCTGGATGAAAAGCTGCCATCGATGCGGATCTACGCTTTTCCGACCGGAAGAACTCCAGAGGGATGATTTCAAAAGGTTAGATCAGATAAGGCGCTCCCGCGTCGCCACCAATCAGGATGCGCGCACATACCGAAGGGCAGATGGCACCTATATACTCGGCAGTTGCTCCGCAGTATTTACGCACTCATTGCCGGCCGTAGTCTTATCGGCGCCGTTCGCACTCACGGGATTGTCGTTGCTCCTGGCGCCGGAATTTATTATGCCCTTTTTCAACAATCCGACAGCACAAGCGTTGTTTGTGCTCGCAACCGTCTGGCACCTATTTGGCTGCTGGCTGTACACGCGAACCAATTTGATTGCCCTGCGCACGCTGATTCTTATCGTGTTCAACTTGCCCTTGCTCTTGGCACCAGTGCTAGGACCGGCAATAGTTACCGTCATGATGGCGTTCTAAGTTGCCGCATGATTGCAAGCAAAACGTCGACAAAGCCGTTATCCTGAGCCAAGATGCAGGGTTGCTGCCTCGAAGCGCGATACAGCGACTGCGACGGAGGTACAATAACGTATGACCATCTGCCTTAGAGGTAAGGAGCGCTAAGTGCGTTTCAACGCCGCGATGTTCTCGCGAATAACTTCCTCAACACGATACCTACCGATTATCGATGGTTTGCGCTTTATGGCGATCGCTCCGGTAGTCCTGTATCACATCAATCAGTTCTATGGATTTAACGGTCCATTGAGCAATAGTGCAAGGACAGATCCGCTTTTTCACTTGTTGAATCTCGGCAACTTCGGAGTGCGCCTCTTTTTTGTCATATCCGGATTCATACTGTCGTTGCCGTTTGCAGAACACTATTTACGCGGTGCTAAACAGGTTTCGCTGAAACAATACTTCATAAGGCGGCTTACGCGATTGGAGCCGCCTTACATCATCTCGTTATTGATCTACTTCGGCGTACGCTGGCTGGCTCAAGGTAGCTTGCATGCGTCATCGATCTCTGATTTGTTCCTTTCTTTGTTCTATTCGACGTTTGCGTTTCACAAACTTTCCACCATTAACTACGTTACCTGGTCGCTGGAAATTGAAGTCCAGTTCTACATTTTTGCGCCGCTTTTGTGCACCTTGTTCGCTGTGAAATCCAAAATTTTCCGCAGATTCATACTTGCCGGCACAGTGCTAATCCTCGGCGCATTCAAGACGTTTGTTTTCAACCAGCCGCTATGGTGCCTGCTCGATTTCTTGCACTATTTTGTTGTGGGCTTACTTCTATGCGATTTGTACTTGGTGTCTTGGGAAAAAACTAGCCGTCGCCCCTTGGTTTGGGACGTAGTTGGACTATGCAGTTGGGCTCTGCTGGTCGCCGATTTGGTCTGTGACTTTTGGGTGCCGATGATCACTCCGGTGCTCATATTCACGGCGTATTGCTCGGCGATGCGCGGCCGACTTTGGAACAAATTATTGACGATTCCGCTTTTGGTTACCATTGGCGGCATGTGTTATACGATCTATCTGTATCACGTGCTGCTGCTGGCGGCGCCGGCGACAGCAACTTTCGCTTGTATCCGCGTGGGTAGTGCATATTGGCTAAACGTGATTGTCCAGTGCATAATCTTATGCCCGCTTGTTTTCGCCTGTTCGGCAATATTGTTCGCTGCCCTGGAGCGACCGTTTATGGTGCCGAATTGGCCGCAGCTATTTTGTCAGCAGATCACCGCCAAAACTTTGCTTTGGCGCAGGAAAAAAGACGTGATCTCCTAACGTACGGCGATTGCCCGATTCTTTCGATTAGTTCGGCTGCCAGCGCAAGTTGGGTTTGCGTGCGGCAAGTGCTTCGTCTAGCTTAGCGACAGGCGTGTTATGTGGTGCGCTGAGCACCAGCTCAGGATTTTCCTTGGTCTCTTTGTCAATCTGCATCATGATCTCGACGAAACGATCGAGCGTTTGCTTCGATTCGGTTTCCGTCGGTTCGATCATCATTGCTTCCGGAACGACGAGCGGGAAATAAACGGTCGGCGAGTGCACGCCGAAGTCGAGCATGCGCTTCGCGACATGGTTGGTGCTGACGCCGCGCTCTTTTTGCTTGTTGCCGGACAGGACAAACTCGTGCATGCACGGCTGCGTGTGCGGCAGCGTGTATGCCACCTTTAGCTTTTCCTTCAAGTAATTGGCGCTCAACACCGCGTCGCGCGAAACTTGGCACAGTCCTTCACGACCGAACGCCAGAATATACGTCAGCGCGCGCACGAGAATGCCGAAGTTGCCGTAGAAGCCCTTGATCTTGCCGACAGTTTCCGGACGATCCCAATCGAGCACGAAGCGATCGCCTTGCTTGCTTACAACCGGCTTCGGAAGGAACGGCAAGAATTTTTCGCGGCAAGCAACGGCGCAGCCACCTGGTCCGCCACCGCCGTGCGGCGTGGAGAAGGTCTTGTGCAGGTTCAAGTGGCAAACGTCAAAGCCCATGTCGCCCGGACGAACAATGCCCATGATCGCATTGAGATTGGCTCCGTCGTAATAGAGCAATCCGCCCGCTTCGTGCACGAGTCGTTGCACTTCAACAATTTCTTCTTCGAATAAGCCAAGCGTGTTCGGGTTGGTCAACATAATCCCGGCCACATCAGGACCGAGCGCCTTCTTCAGCGCTTGCACGTCGACGGTTCCGCGTTGGTTGGAAGCAATTTCGACGACCTGGAAGCCTGCCATCGCGGCGGTCGCCGGATTGGTACCATGTGCGGTGTCAGGAACGATTATCTTAGTGCGTCCGGTCTCGCCCTTCGATTTGAAATACGCTTTGATCAGCATCAACCCGAGCATTTCGCCGTGCGCACCGGCAGCCGGCTGCAGAGTGACCGCAGGCAATCCGACCACATTGGCAATCGCTTGCTGAAGCGTCCAGAGCAGCTCCAGTGCGCCTTGAATCTGGTCGTCCGGCTGGTAAGGATGGAGTTCGCGGAATCCTTCGAGCGCAGCCATGGCATCATTGACTTTCGGGTTGTACTTCATAGTGCAACTGCCGAGTGGATAGAAGCCGGTGTCGATTGAATGATTGAGTTTGGATAGATTGACGAAGTGGCGCACCGCATCAAGCTCGCTGACTTCCGGCAAGGACGGAGGTTCTTTGCGCAGGTACTCGGAGGGCACCATGTCGCTCAATTTCTTCTGGGCGACGCCCATGCGCGGCATCACCAGCGCTTGCCGCCCAGCCACCGACTTTTCGTAGATTAGTTCGCTCATGATTTTTCCTGATTAGTGCTCATAGATGTCCACGTCCCAACCGCGCAAATCAAGCTCACACACGGTAGGAAGAAACTCAAACAATCGCTGCGCGAGTTCGGTAAGCCCTTCTCTTTCGAGCATGAACTTGACCTTTTCATACAGCGGAATCAAAACGCGCACGTCATTGGCGGCATAGTCGATCTGAGAATCGCTCAAATCGCTGCGTGCCCAGTCGCTCGACTGGTTGCTCTTATCCATCTCCTTGCCGAGCAGCTCGAGAACGAGATCCTTCAGGCTATGCCGGTCGGTATAGGTGCGCACCAACTTGGAGGCAATCTTAGTGCAGAAGACAGGCTGCACCGACACGTTCATGTAATGCTTGAGGACCGCAATGTCAAACCGCCCGAAGTGGAAGAGTTTTATCACCTTCGGTGATTCCAGCAGTTTTTTCAGATTGGGCGCCTCTTTTCCTGTGTAGCGGACGAATGCCACCACACCTTCGTCGTCGCACAACTGAATCAGACATAGCCTGTCACGAGGTATTTTCAGTCCCCGCGTCTCGGTATCAATTGCTACAATCGGCTTGGCCATGTATCGATGAAACAGATCATCGGGCAGGTCGGTATCGAAAAGCAGCGGTTTTTGGGTCTTCACGGGCGCTTCAGTTTTCAAGTCGGCGGGTCCTTAGATATGGTGCCGTCAGGCGAACAGCCACCAATTATAAGCTTTTCGAGCTACTGAGATCGCCGCGCGAAGAAGCTTTAAATGCCGCTTGGCGATTAAACCAATCCCATTAGGGGCATATATTTTGGTACAAAACCAAGCACTGGAGCCCGTTTTATGAATCGGCGACAAACAGCTATCTCGACAGCATGCCTTGCGGCGGCGCTTCTAGCCCAACAAAGCCTACCGGCGCTGGCGCTTCGCCCCCCTATAGGCGCCATCGCGGGCTCCAACAAGCTCATGCAGGGCATCTCAAACAACCCGGACGACCTTTCCTTCTCTCCCGTCCTCCTCCAACTGGCGAAGCTGGTTGGACGGATCGGACTTTCACCGGGCTTCTTCCTGCAGAATGAAGGACTTTTCTCTACCGAGCCCGGTGTCGACCTGCGAACTCTGCTGCTGTATCAGGCCGGACTCATCAAGTTGCCTCTGCACGTTAACGACAGCAAAGATACGACGGCCGACAAGGACAATTCATTGCCCAGTCTGAGTTTTACCACCATTCCCGAGCCCCGCAAACCAATAGAAGAAGCCCAAACCAGCGATTTGCCGCTCGTCGGGTCGGAGCCCCTGCCTCGTGAAATTGAGCGCGACCAAGTTATTACTCCTAAGACCAACGTCGGGGAGCCCGAGAAGATCAGCATTCTCGCCTTTAGACCGGACGGCTCAGCCCGCCCGGCCTCAGCACCAATGGTGGCTCTCGATGTCACCCGCCTGCAAAACGACCTGGTCGAGATGGATAAAAAACAGCACCCGGACAGCGTCGAGCTGACGGCCGACATCCCGCACCTGGCAATGGCTATGCCGCACACCAACAGCATGCCTTTTATCACCCGCAACATGTTCCGGCTGTGGACATGGCGCACTGGCGAAACATCAAACTCAGGAAAAACAGATGAGCTGTCGTTGGACAGGGCCGGCAACTACAGCGGCACTTTCGTAATAGCCACCACAGGCGCCATCAAATCAATCACCGGACGTCACTTCACCTTGGCTCCAGGACGCCTCGTGGCCAACAATCAAGGCGGCGAGTTGCTGTTCCAAACCAACGTGGCCGGCATATCAGTCGAGCCGCAAGCAACAGCGGCAGTGGAAGTAGTCTCACAAAACAATGCCACCACCGTTAAAGTCTACGCAATTGAGTCAGCCGATCAACACGCCGTCGTGATTACACTACCCAACGGCAAGACCAAGAGCTTAAAGCTCGCCGCCGGAGAAGCCATGCTCATCTCCGACCATCCAATTACCGCCGCCGAGTTGTCCGGCAGCCACATCGGCTCACTGAACAAGTTAAGCGCCACCATCGTGCGCGGCACCTTCATGGTTTCGCAATACGTGCAGCAAGAGTTGATGATCAAATCGCAAGCAGACAAACAGCAGGTGGAAGCACTTACCTTGCTCAAGCACCGCGTCGATCCGCGCTAATCGAGTCGATACGCCTCATCGAGCAGTTCGATCAAGTGACACGCTTTCATGTCGCACTTTCTGTCGCGCAGCCCCTTTTGCAATTGAAGCAAACAGCCGGGATTGGTCGTGACAATGATGTCCGCGCCGGTGCGCTCGATGTTGTCCATCTTTCGCTCGAGGATTTCCATGCTCATATCAGTGTGCATAAGATTGTAGATGCCGGCGCTACCGCAGCAGTGCTCGGCTTCCTCGAGCGGCACGGGCTTCACTCCGGGAATTTGCTTAAGCAAATCCAGTGGCGGCTGACGCACTCCCTGGGCGTGAGATAAGTGGCAAGCGGCATGATACGCCACTTTCTTGTCGATGGCGTGCGGTTCACCAACAATCGGCTTTTCGGCCAGAGCTTCCGTCACATCGCGGACGCGGGCGGCAAATTGGTGAGCGCGCGCATGCCATTGCGGATCGTCGTGCAAGAGCTCGCCGTACTCTTTCAACATGGCACCGCATCCGGCGGCAGTCACCACAATATCACCGGCCGTTTTTTCAAAGTACTCAATGTTTTCTCTGGCGAGATCACGCGCGATGTCCGTTTCTCCGGCATGGAATGCCAGTGCGCCGCAACACGTTTGCTCGGGAACGTTGACCATGCGCCTTTGCGCGGCCAACAGGCGCACGCAGGCATGATTGACGTCGTTATAGAAGACGTCCATGACGCAGCCGCTGAACACCTGCACTTCACCTTGCTTATCACCAGGTATCCACGACTGTTTCGGCAACGGTTTGAACACCGGCACCGGCGGCAAAAACTCCTGCCATTCGGCAAGTTTTCCCAATCCCGCCGCTAGCCACGGCAACTTTTCAGGTAAACGATCCAGTCCGGTTTTTTGCCACAATCGCAACACTTTGCTTAGAAAGTGCAAACGTCGATAATCAGGCAAAATATGCTGAAAGGCAAATCGCATCAGGCGACGGACATGCGCTGGACGTTGGGCAGCAATTAAAGGACGAGCCTGATCGAGCAGCTTGCCGTATTGCACACCCGATGGACATGCAGTTTGGCAGCCGAGGCAACCAAGGCAGGAGTCCAGGTGCTCGACCAAGCGCGGTTCGGCTTCCGCTTCACCATTCTCGAGCATATTCATGAGATAGATGCGTCCGCGCGGCGATTCCATTTCGCGACCGCTGGCTAAATAAGTCGGACAAGAACTGAGGCACAGTCCGCAATGAATACAAGCCGAGAGCAGCTCGGGACTAATTTTTATCGGCTCTTTCTGTTGGGTCATATTCGATTCTTAAAGACTGCAGTAATTAAAGGATTACGTATGGATTGAAAGTGCCTGTCGGATCAAGCTCTTGCTTGATCCGCAATTTGAGCTTCTGCCTTGAGTTGTCCTGCACCGGCATATATCGCACCCTCATATTGTAGCGAGAGTCGGCATGCCCCACCACGATAGCGGCATCGCCGGCAGCAGCGACTCGCTCCAAAGCGCACAATGCCTCTTCAGCGTCGCGACAGATGGCCGTAACTCGTCCTTTAGCCGGACGCATTTGCCAACGGCTGGCGAAGGGCAGACTGGAAACGATATCGGGCAGCATCACAGGTGGTGCCACAATCGAAAGCGCAGGCTGCTCGCCGCCGCCAAGGAAAAACTCGGCGATATCACTCCAGATCACCTGCTCGTCGGAGCCCTGCAGCTCTGTTTGCGGAGCGCCAATCAGCTCTCGCGCGCAGTGCGCGATCTCATCTTTGACTTTTGGAAGGCCCAACACCTGCCCAAGCAATATGAACTTGGACACGCCACCGCCCGGCTTATCGTTGTGGACAGCTTCGAGCGCGGCAAGAGGCAGCCCGGATTTGAGCAGAGCAAGAGCGCAATTCATCAGCTTCCACAAGCTATCAAAAGACCAAACCAAGGTCACCGAGCTTTCTGGCAGGGCATAAAGCCGCAAATGCACAGAAGCAGGAAGTCCCAACCAACCGTGGGATCCAACCACCAGCTTGGCAACATCGTAACCGGTGACATTCTTTACCACTCTGCCACCACATTTGGTGGCACTGCCGTCAGAGAGGATCACCGAGGCGCCCAGCACGAGGTCGCGCATGCTGCCGTAGCCATGCTCGAGAGTCCCCGTTTCGCCTCGGTTAACGGCATCGAGCAGGGTCCAGTTTTTCGGTACGCGCAACGGCAGAAATTGTTTTTGCGAGGTCAGCTTAAGGTTGAGGTCGCTGATCTTGATGCCGGATTCAACTTGAATTACCTGGTCGGCAGCCTCGTGCTCGAGCACGCGATTCATCTTAGACAAATCGCAAAAGATCACATCGCGCGGCTTGGCTTCTGGCGGAATACGACCAGGAGCCCCGGCGACGATGGCGATACCGTCTTGGGAAGCGGCCTTTACAAGTGCCGAAAGCTCCTCGGTGGAAGCCGGCAGCGCATGCGATTGGCGATTTGAAGTGTTGGTCGTGCCCGCTTGGGCATTGGGACCGGCAGACCCTGACATTGGCAGCCTCAACAGATATACTGACTAAGTTAAGCTTCGTCCATACAATGTTAGATCATAATGAGTGCCTCAACAACGCGCGAGCTTGTCGTCGTCTCCGGCTATTACGGCTTTGATAATCTTGGCGATGAGGCAATTCTTGAAGAGCTCACCAATGAGCTCAAGCAACTGACGAGCTGCGATCAAGTGGTCGTGCTGTCGGCCAACCCGCAAAAGACAGCTCGACTGTTTGCGGTGAAAGCCGAAGATCGTATGGATCTCGTAAAGCTGCATACTCTTTGCAAACGAGCGCGCCTGTTTGTCAGCGGCGGCGGCGGTCTGTTCCAAGATACATCCAGCCCGGGCTCCGTGCTTTTTTACGGCATGCAAATGCTGATGGCGAAAGGAGCCGGCGCACAAGTAGTCGTTTATGCGCAGGGGATTGGTCCCCTTAAAAGATCGGTGTCACGATGGATGGCCCGCAAAGCCTTTTCCCTCGCCGATGCAATTAGCGTCCGCGATGAAGCATCTCAAAGCCTGCTCAAGCAGTGGGGCATCGATTCTACCCAGACGGCAGATCCCGTATGGTGTCTCGAGGCAAAAACATTGCCCGTGACGGTGGAGAAACAGCTAGCCGCCATCAAATCGAATCGACTGATCGGACTGTCGCTACGAGAATCGGCCAACCTCACCGAAAATCATCTGAGTACGCTGGTGCAAGCCATGTCCAAAAGCTTGCCTTCCAATGCGCATGTGATTTTGTTGCCGCTGCAGGCAAACCAGGATAAAGCCCTGCTGCAGCAGTTCGCCAGGCAGTGGAGCGCCGCTGGTCGTGAGTCCACGCTCATCGACACCAGCGGGTTGCAATATCCCGCGGAGTGGATCGCGCTTTTGGGCCGCTGCAAGCTTGTGGTGGCGATGCGCTTGCATGCCTTGATCATGGCATTGAAGGCCGGAGTCGGCGTCGTAGGGATTCCATATGATCCGAAGGTTAGTCAACTGTTATCTGAATTCGAGCAGCCCGCCTTAATTCTGACAAAGGACCAACCGGCTTGCGAGTGGGAGCAGACGATGACAAACGCCGTCAATGATGCGGACAAACTGGCTCGTCGTGCCATAAAAAAGGCTGAAGGTGCGAAAAAATTGGCTTGCCAGAACTTTAATCTGCTGGCTAAAATTCTCGGTAAGCCGAGAAACGGCTAGCTGGGACGATTCTACAGCTTTGTGCGGGCGACTCTCCAACGCCAATTACTACTTGCATCAGCGCAAGCAGTCGGGTACGCAACCAGCAGGCACCACAAGTGATGTCAACTTTGTCCGCAACCAACCGGTCCAGACAAAAGGTCTTAGGCTACCCCGTTGATGTCGTCGATGAGGAGCGGGCGCTCGCCGTAGTCGAAGCCGCCTGGGAAAACCACAAGCCTCTGCATATAGTGACGCTCAACGCCGAGATGGTGGTAGCAGCCCAGCAGGACGGAGAGCTCGACCGCATTATCCGCCGCGCGCACCTGATCATTCCCGATGGTGCCGGGGTCGTCTGGGCGGTGCGCCTGTCCGGACAGCAAATTCAGCGCTTGCCCGGCATCGAGTTGGCGGCAGCAGCGTTGGGGCGCGCAGCCGCGGAAAACCGCAAAGTTGCCCTCATCGGTGGACGACAGGAAGTACTCGAGAAGCTAATCTACTGCCTGGGCGAGCGCTTTCCGGGCATCAACATCGTTGCCTGGCATAATGGTTATTTCCAATCGGACGAAGCGGAAGAAATCGTCGATGAGATTGCACACACAGAGCCGGATCTTTTATTGATCGCGCTCGGCGTGCCGAAGCAGGAATACTTCATCGACAAGTGGGCGCATCGATTTCCATCCAGCGTCATGATTGGTGTCGGCGGCAGCTTTGATGTATGGGCGGGCGAAGTAAAACGCGCACCCAAAGTAATGCGCGATTTGCATTTGGAATGGCTGTACAGGTTGGTGGTCGAACCATGGCGCTGGCGCCGCATCGGCTCGGCTCTGCCCAACTTTGGATTTCAGGTTCTGCATGACAGACTGAAAAATAAGGGCAATACCCCGGAAGCCGGAAACGCAAGCGACAAACCGGACGACACCCAGAAGTAGGGCATGCTCTTTACCGCCTCCGAGCTTTCCGAATCCGAAGCCGGCGTGATCGAACCGAGGCTGCTCGCGCATATAGGCGATGCGGTGTTTCATCTCTATGAGCGCGAACGGGAGCTGCAATCGGCCCAGACGGTCAGTCAATTGCATATGGCCACCACGCGCCGGGCATCAGCGGCCGCCCAGGCGGATCTGCTCGACTCGCTTGCGGAGCGCTTGCGTCCGAAAGAGCAGGACCTCGTCAGACGAGCCCGCAATATCAAACCTCAGCGGCAGCATCGAAACGACCAGGCCGCTTATCGAAAATCCACTGCTTTTGAAGCCTTGATCGGCTATCTCTACCTGACGGATGGACAACGGTTGAAACAATTGCTGGACTGGACTTTACCAGAAGGGTCGAAAAGCGCGCCCAGCTTGGAATGACCGATTGTTAAGGATACGTTGTAATGCCGTAAGTACCGCACAGCCGATGTTAACTTAGGCTTGAGGGGTTCTTCCGGTGACCATAGCGTCCGAAGACATATTTCATAGCCTATCTCGGTACACGGCTGACGGACTTCTGGTCAGCAGCGCCGAGGGCCTTGTATTGGATTGTAATCCGGCACTGGCGGCATTCCTGAGCGAAGATAGACAATCCATACTCGGTAAACG
>DATNQY010000023.1:0-2449 GCA_036703785.1 Candidatus Obscuribacterales bacterium | reverse complement strand
CGGGAGCCCGCTCGATGCGGGCTCCCGCCCGCCGCTACGAAGCGAGGCTAACGCGTCTGTCACCCAGCGAATCAGTGCCGCCATCAGTATCAATGCTAGAACACCACCAACGCACGTGATCCACATCTTCTGGCGTGTCTTGAGACCGGCGATGCAAATTCCCATTAGATTAATCGGTCCAATCATCGGAATACGCAACAAATTGTCAGAGAACGGCATGAGCCGGTGTTCGAAGAAAACCGTGTGCACGAAGGATGGAACCGCGATGACAGCCGCAAGGGTGAATGGGGCCCACCAAGAACGAAGCAGGCTAGAAGCCGGCGATCCCAGTGGATTTGTTGGCGATCCCACCGTTTTTACTATGAACGGAACCAGGGGCAAACAAAACAATCCGAAATAACAAAATATCTGGAAGGTTCGCTCGCATAGGGTCGCACCGCCTTGAACAGGCGACAGCGCCAAATGTTTCACCGTTGCGGCGAACTGCGATTTGTACCAGCTATAAGCAGCGATGAAGTCATTACCGCGACTCATGCACTGCTCAGCAAGCGCTGCCACCGCAATTGGTGCCAAAAGCCCAAACACCACGAGCGACAAGCGGAATGAGTTCGATCGCTGCCGGTCGAACAGCAGCAGCGCAATCGGAACCAGCGCGAATGCCGCGAACGTTTGCCTGACAAGAATCGCCGCACACAGAGCCGTTCCCGAAGCTGCAACGAAGGCCGCCGAATTACGTTTCAATCCGGATGCCATCATGAACATCGACAGCATCGCGAAGCACAATGCCGGTACATCTGTCATGAAGGAGTAGGACAAGTGCACAAACAACGGATTAACCGCCAACAACAGTGATGCCAGTGAAGCAACAGCCCGCCTCACGCCGACATGCAAAAGCAGGCCGTAAAACAGCAATGAAGTTCCCAACCCCAGAACACAGGTAAGCACGCGCAGGTGTTCATGCGAGAATCCAAATAATGCTGCCGCGGCAGCTCCGATGGCTACGTGCAGAAAGCAAGCAGGGCTGCAACCGAGCAAATGGAACTGCCCGGTTTGCAAAAGATGCTGAACGCTCTCGGAATAAATCCAGTCATCATTGAGAGGAAAATTTCCGGCGGGCGAAACGACCAGCAGGTTGACCAACCAGCAGGCAACAATCAATGCCGCGCCCACCCACACAGGCAACCTTTCCTGACTTGTTGACGCAGCAGCATCCGCTGTGAGTTTTGACACAGACACGGAAAGCCGCATATTGTTTGTTTGTGCGCGCATCGACTGGAATGTTCACTAACAGGCAATACCTTACAACCTTTGGCGGCGCGGTAAATTGGCAGTTTTTCACGTTGTCACGACGCTGCTCCCTAGCCGGACAAGAAGCGCCGCACCGGCTCACCGAACCCTTCTAAGTCAGACACGCCGCCGCGACTAAACATCGAGCCGCTGCTTTTGCCGTGGACACTATTGAATGTGTCAAAAGCCCTGCCCTCCACCGCGAAAGCGTACGCCTCATGCGGCCACTCGGGGTATGCCGGGGTGCCGGGCTGCCCTTTCATCAGCGGCAGGCGCAGTGAATCAAGTAGCAGATCAGCTCGCCTGATTTCGTCAGACGTAAGTTTGGCTTCCGGTGCTCTGCTCAATGCCTGTTTGACGAAGTCGTCGTTTTTCCACCAATCGGTTTCGGCGCCGTGAGGATGGAGTTTGAATATTGCTTGCATGTCCGACGGCTGTGGATCGCGACCGACGCCCAACTTATCTGCGAGTCTACGTATAACCAATGCCTCGTCAGCCAAATGTTGATCTTCGTGCAACACTATGCTGGCAAGACGAGCTTGGTCTCGAGAAAGGCTATACGGGCTTGGATATTCAAAAACGTCTCTGAACAGTTTCGAATTGACTCTGATGTTGCCGAACACGTGATCACCGAGATCGCCCATAGTGGCTGACTTGAGCGAACCGATGTCCGGCAGTCCGTTAGCGCGGTGGACATCGTTAAGCGAGCCCCGCAGTTGGTCGAGAACCCGCCCATACCTTTGGTTTGTGACTGGTGGCGAGTTCTGCATAACGGAATAAATGCTGCGATTGAGATCTGGAATCAATGCCATCAAGGGCGGTGCCGCATATCCCTCAGAAAGTAGCTGGTTATACTTGCGAGCAGCCAGTGCGGCGTCCGGCTCTGCGTCACTGCGCGCGGAGGCGAACGTCCGCGCAAAGTGCGTTTCGCTTGCGGTTGCCGCGGCGATCTTTCCGGCGCCAAGTCGTGCCCCTATCGTCGAGGCTCCGATAGCAAAGGGAGCCGTTAGCGCCGTGTCGAATGCAAATTTTCCCAAGCTGTTCTGCATCACCGATACATCTTTGTCCCACTGCGGGTTTGCCGTGGCGGCGTCGGCCATTGCTTTGCCGACTTGCCAGCTGTTGGTGGCGATGTCCATCCCAAAACCCAGCCCGGTTGCCA